>CP048838.1:4089718-4404312 GCA_012317185.1 [Clostridium] innocuum
ATCCAGTACATACAGAACACCGCTTAAACGGGAACCGATCTGGGTTGCCAGACGGATTCGCTGCGCTTCTCCTCCGGACAAAGAGCCTGCCAGTCGATCCAGCGTCAGATAACCGAGACCGACATTGCTCAAAAAGCCCAGACGATCTGCGATTTCCTTGAGGATCAGCTTAGCGATGTCCTTCTGCTGCTGTGTCAGCTCCAGCTGCTTCATAAATTCGATTGCCTGCTTGACAGACATGGTTGTCCATTCATAAATGTTGATGCCACCTACGCGAACACTTAATGCCTGTTCATTCAAGCGGCGTCCCTTACAGATTGGGCACGGTGCCTCCGCAAGGAAGGTCGCATACCATTCTCTGGACATTGTAGAGCTGGTTTCCATGTAACGGCGTTCAATCAGAGTACATACACCCTCAATAAATTCCGTCTTTTTCATGACATTGCCGCTGCGGCTTGCCAGCCGATAGGAAATGAGATCCTTAGAACCATACAGTAATATGTCCAGTTCGCTTTTCTTCAGATCCTTGATCGGTTTATCGATATCAATCTTATAATAGTCAATAAGTGCCTTGAAACGCTGCCATTCCAGATTTTCTGTTCCGACAATATTCTTATAATATATAATACCGCCCTGTCGTATGGACTTGGTGCGATCCGGGATCAGATAATCCACATCCACCTTCTGCGTGATGCCAAGTCCCTTGCAGTGGTCACAGGCACCAAACGGTGCATTGAAGGAAAACAGCCGCGGCTCCAGCTTCGGAATGTTGAAGCCGCAGTATTTACAGGAATAATTGCTGGAAAACAGAATCTCCTCTTCATTATATGTAACAACCGCCAGTCCATCACTCAGTTTCAGCGCAGTTTCCAGTGAATCGTGGAGGCGGGAACGATCACTCCCCTTTACGATCCGGTCTACCACCACATCGATATTGTGCTTTTTGTTTTTCTCCAAAGACTCCACATCCTCCAGAAGCTTCATTTCTCCGTCAACGCGGACACGGATATAGCCTTCCTTGCGCAGATGCTCAAACAAATCCCTGTGGGTTCCCTTTTTGCCATGCTCGATTGGAGATAAGATGGTCAGGCGTGTCTTATCCTCAATTTCCATGATACGGTCCACCATCTGCTTGATCGTCTGTGATGTGATGGGTTCATTGTGTGTCGGACAGTAGGGGATACCCACCCTTGCATACAGAAGTCTCAAATAGTCATAGATTTCCGTGACCGTTCCGACCGTGGAACGCGGATTGTTGCTGGTCGTCTTCTGATCGATGGAAATGGACGGGGAAAGTCCCTCAATGGAATCCACATCCGGCTTCTCACTGTTGCCAAGGAACTGGCGTGCATAGGCACTCAGCGATTCCACATACCGCCGCTGTCCCTCTGCGTAGACCGTATCAAATGCAAGAGATGTCTTACCGGAACCGGATACACCGGTCATGATGACAAACTTGTCTCTCGGGATACGGATATCAATGTTTTTCAAATTGTTTTCTCTAGCGCCTTTGATATCTATATAGTCATGATTCATAATCATTACCTCCAAACTTACCATATTATTATACATTAGTATTCCCGAAAAAGCCTAAGATTTCGCATCTTTTTTGTAGGAATTTCAAAGTTTGGAAAAAAATTAAATTTCTTTGAAAGGTTTTTAAGGGCTGCGGCATGTTATAGATGGAAACCCTAAGGAGGAAACAAAATGAAAAAGAAAGTTATGTTAGCATCCCTGCTGGCAATCGGACTTGCGGCAGGTGTAGGTACACAGATTCATGCACAGGATACAGCTTATCTATGCGGAGGCTATCATTCTCATATGCATTCTGCGGCGGATGGATGCCTGCGTACGTTAAAGGAACAGCAGGCGGCAAGAGATGCGGCTGCCAAATGTCAGGCTGAAGCAGCACAGAGACAGGCGCAGACGACACGGAAACAGAATGCGTCAACAACACCTGCTTCCAACACCACGGTACAGCCGGAAGCAGTGAGTACAGCGAACGCAAACAGCTCACAGCAGCCGGTATCACAGACTGCACAACAGGTCGCAGATACTGCATCCAACCCTTGCCCATATCACGAAAATTGCGACGGAATTCATCAGCATAGTGAAAACTGTGATGGAACTCACCAGTTGAATGAAAACTGCAATAACGGTATGCAGGGGTATCACCATAGTGAAGGTCGTGGCCAGGGAGCGCATCACGGCAATGGAAACGGCCATCACGGACGATAGAACAAACATGGTTTCAAAAATTGCGGTATAATGGAGGCATAGAGGGATGATAACGGTATGAAGAGTGAAGAGGAAATACAAAATGCCATAGAGCTGTATGCGGATATGGTACAGAAAATCTGTGTTCTGCATATGAAGCAGCGGGCAGATGCCGAGGATGTGTTCCAGACAGTCTTTCTGAAGTATGCGCAGAGTGAACCGTTTCGGGACCGTGAGCATGAGAAGGCATGGCTGTTAAAGGTAACAATGAATGCATGCAGGGAGAGATTTCGCGGTTGGTTCCATAAACATGCAGATTTACAGACTGAGGTGGAGGCCTGTGCCGATCTTAGCGAGGCTTCCTATTTCCTGCTGGATACATTGAATCAGCTTCCTCCGCATTACCGTGATGTCCTGTATCTGTTTTATTATGAAGGCTATAAGGTGCGGGAAATATCTGAAATCAAAGGAAAAAATGAAAATACAATCCATACCTGGCTGAAAAGAGGCAGGGAAGCGCTGCGTGAAAAACTGGGAGGTGAGCTTGATGATTTTCGATGAGTTTGACGGCATTCATGCCAGTGATGAAATCAAACAGAAAACCCTTCACAACGTCATGAAGCAAAGAAGCAGAAAGAAAAGAACCGGTATGACAGCAGCTCTCACGCTTTGTGTCACCTGCCTTCTGGTTGTTCTGTTTCAGCCCTGGAGGCTGATGGAGGCTTCTCCTGCACCGGCTCCTGCCCCTACTTTGGCAGTATACAGCTATGTGACTCTGGATATCAATCCAAGTATGGAATGGAAGCTGGATGAACAGCAGCGGGTGGTGAGGGTCACTGCCTACAATAAGGATGCGGACAACATTCTGACTGAGCTACAGCTGGAGGGAAAGCAGTTGGATACAGCACTTCAGATGCTGCTGGACAATGAACAGGTTTCCGCTTATATGAAAACAGGCTTTCTGGAGGTCAGCGTGTATTCTGAAAACAGCAGTGTTTCTCTGGATCTGGAACAGCAGATCAATCAGCAGCTGGAGGAAGTGGTGCCGCAAAATCAGTTTCACTGTTCCCATTTGGATGATGATACGCATCAGGAAGCACAGCAGCATCATATGTCTGCCGGGAAGTATCGTGTAATTGATGAAATCCTTCGGCATGATTCTGCAAAGAGTGTCGAGGAGCTGCAAAAGCTAAGCATGAAGGAGCTGTATTCCGTTTTGGAGCGTTATGATCCTTCGGCAGTACCGGAAGGATGCCATGGAAGGCAGATGAGAAAAGGGCACCATCACGGCAGCTAAAGCTATTCCCTGATTTCGATACCATCAGCTTACACAGCCTATTGGATGGGACTACAGCCTTTTGAAAAAGAAAGAGCAGAGAAAAGGAGTGGGCAACTAACATATGTCTGTTGCTTATAACACTCTTACATAAAACAAACACCCCGGCTCTGCTGGAGTTTTCTCATAAAAAAAGCACGGAGCATTCATGTTATATGATTGTTCTGTGCTTTATGCTTTTTGATTATGACTGAAATTTTCGATGCCTATGCAGGAATCGTTTTATACTATCGCTCACAGATTGCTTTGTCCGGGATTTCTTCCTTATTCCTTGATCTGTTTAAAATACTGAACCGCCTGACAGCCGCGTCCCGTGTGAACACCTACCACACTTACCAGCTTGATGATCTGATGCGTTGCATTTGGAAAAGCCTGTTTCAGCTTGTCCATATACACAAGTGCCTCAGCCTCGTCATCCGCATGGGCAACGGTGATCAGATAGGAATCATCCACATGCTCACGCTTCATAATTTCAATTACACGGTCCATCGCCTTGTGCATCGTGCGAACCTTGTCCAGCACATCAATTTTACCGCTTGTTTCCTCATTGATTTTCAGAATCGGCTTGATTTTCAGCAAGCCGCCCAATGTGGCTGCCAGCGGTGTCAGACGTCCGCCGCGTTTCAGATGCTGCAAATCGCTTGGCAACAGTATGGTATTGGTTGTATGCATAATGCGCTGCAGCACTTCCTTGATCTGCTCAATGCTTTTTCCAGCCTCATGCAGCTGCTTCGCCAGCTTGATCATGTATTCCTGCACTACCGCTGTTACATGGCAGTCAACATAATCAAACGCGATACCCTGCTGCTGTGCAATCATTTCCATGGCATTGATCGTACCGCTTAATCCGCTGCAAATCGGTACCGCAAAAATCATGTCATAGCCCTGCTGCTTCAGTCCCTGAAACAGCTCCTCAATTTTTCCAAGAGAAGGCAGGGAGGTGGAAAGCATCTTTCCATCCTTCATCAGAGCATAAATTTCATCAATGCCCAGCTCCTCCAAATCCTGATAATTTTTATTGTCACAGCTGACCTGCAGAGGTACGCTGTAGATTTCAGCCTGCGCAAGCTCGCCTACGGATTTCCCGGTCCCACTGTCTGTCACAAATGCTATTTTCATATGATTCAGCCTCCTGTTGTTTCTATTATACCTTATTTTCTCTTCAAAAAAAACTGTGTCTCCTTCGGTTCGACGGTTTCCGCTTGTATAAGACAAAAGGTGCACCGGGCACCTTTTACATTTCCACCTTGCGGATATACTGAATCCCCAGACAGCCTACACCGGTATGTGCACTGATAACTGCACCGATCAGGCCATAGTATACATCCAGTCCGGGAAACGCCTCTTCCATCATGGCTTTCAGCTTTTCGCCTTCCTTTGGCGCCCCGCTGTGAAGAACAGTGAGCGTGTAGGCTTCATTCAAGCCGTGCTCCTGAAATGTGGAGATTGCCTTGGACTGTGCCTTGCTCATGGTACGAACCTTATCGTACACATCCACCTTGCCTTCACTTTCACGATCCAATCGCAAAATCGGCTTGATTTTCAGCAGTCCGCCAAGTGCAGCTGCCAGCGGTGTCAGCCGGCCTCCACGCTTCAGATGCTGCAAATCATCCGGTATAATCAGTGTCCCGCTATCTGCCGCACTCGCACGCAGACGCTCCACGATCGTTTCCAGATCATGTCCCTGCTCGACCAATTGACTGGCACTGATTGCCAGATAGCGCTGGATATTGCAGGTTGTATACGATTCGATGACATGCAGATTCACCTGATGCTCCTTGGCTACCGCCTGCATGACACTGGAGGTGGAGGATAAGCCGCCACTCAGCGGAACTGCAATGACCGCTTCATAGCCCTCCGCCTTAAGCTGTGTAAACAGCTCCTCCACAAGTCCCATAGGAGGCATGGAGGTTGTCGGCATTTCGCCGTTTCTCAGATACTCATAAATCTCTTCTACGGTTATATTCTCTCCATCCAGAAACATTTTGTCCTGAATGATGATTTGCAATGGCAGATAATAAATTCCTAATTCGCCGGCCTGCTGCTTTGTCAGACCGCTGCCGCTGTCGGTTACGATTGCGATTTTCATAAGACTCGCCCCTTTTCTGTATTCGTGTTCCCTCGCGAATGCAGGGTTTTCAATACGGTCAGTTACACAGACGTGTAAAAATATCCTGTTTCATTATACCAAGTTTATTTTGAAAGTCAAACGAGAATCACCATGTTCTGCTTTCCAATTATCGGATGCCGGGTTTCAAAAAGTCATTTCGACTGAATACAATCGTACTGTAAGGCTCGATATTGACCTTTTTAATCAGGATATCCTCGGATGCTCCGTTATAATATAGCAGCGGATATGCCGCCTCAAATTCATAGGAAAAATATTCTCCTGTCGGATTGAAGATAATCACCATATCATCATGCTCGTCCCTGATTTTATACAGCAGTACCTTTTGGGCGATATCCGAAAAGGACACGTGCTGTTCCACATCCTCTTTCATGGAATAACGCAAAATCGGATGCTCCTTGCGGATACGGATCAGATCCTTTGTGATTTTCACCATATCCTGATACTGGTTTCTGCGCAGATAATCCAGTTTATTGATTTCATCACTTTCTTCATATGTGTTGGGAAGCCCGTGCTTGCTGCGGGCAAATTCCTGTCCGGAGTGGATGAAAGGGATACCCTGCGCAAGCAGAACTGCCGCCATCAGCATTTTGGCACGGGCAATGCGCACCTCCTTGCTGTCTTCCTTGCAGCATTCCTTCAGCTTGTCCCAAGACGTCATATTGTCATGGCATTCCACATAATTGACAGCGTTTCTCGGATGGGTGAACATCGGCTCCATTCCAATATTCGTACAGCTGCCGCTCAGACAGTTCTTCATGATATCAAGCAGGTAGACTGCCCCGGTGCAATAGCCCTTGACACTGACCTCGTTGGTATTCGTACGTCCCTTGACAACATCCCGGAAGCGATCGGAGAAATGAGCGACATACGGCATCTGTGCATTGTTGGAAATACTGGCACGTTTTCCGGAATCCAGAAAGCTCGGCATATCCCAGCCCTCGCCATAAACCATGAAATCCGGATTGAGTGCTTTGCAGGCCTCATATACCGCATTGATGGTTGCCACATCCAGAATTCCCATCAAATCGAAGCGGAAGCCGTCAATATGATAGGTTCTTACCAGATAGGTACAGGCATCCACAATATATTTATGACACATGTTTCTGCGGGAATCCACATCATTTCCGCAATAGGTACCATTTGAGAAGTCACCGTTTTCATTCATTTGAAAATAGTAATTCGGTACAGTGTTTTCAAAGGCATGTGTTTCCTTATCGTATACATGGTTGAATACGACATCCAGATTGACACGGATCCCCTGCTTGTGGCATTCCTCTATAAGCTTTGTCAGCTCGAACATACGGCCGTATGGATTCGCCGGTTCTGTACTGAAGCTGCCTTCCAGAACACGATACTGCACCGGATCATAGCCCCAGTTATAATGCATCAGCGGATAGTTTTCATCCACAGAGCCAAAATCCGTGACCGGCATCAGCTGAATGTGCGTGATTCCCAATGTCTTCAGATAAGAAAATCCGCTGCATTGCTGCTTCGTTATTTCATTTTCCTCTACAAACCCACGGAATTTTCCAGGCATTGTGACACCGATTCCCTTCTGCATCGTGAAATCGCGCACGCTCGTTTCGTAGATAATGGCATCGCAGGCACTGGTCATTTTCGGCAGGGGTACGTCCCGCACGCGGATTTTATCCAAATCGACAACCGCACTTCTGCGTGAATTTTCAATCGAAGCTGTCCCATACGGGTCAATGCTTTCCCGCCAGACACCGTTTACCCGGACAAGGTAGACATAGGTCGCATTCTCCAGATTTTCCAATATGGTATAGCGGTATACCCCCTTGTCTGTCCGTTTCATTTCATACGTATACAGACGGTTGTTCTTGCAGACCTCCAGCTTGACTCTGCTGGCTGTCGGTGCCCATAAGGCAAATGCAGTCTGGTCTCTGTCATAGGTATAGCCGAGATCATTACCGTCATAAAAAAACTGTTCATCAAAACGCTCTGTCTTGACGATACCGCTGTATTCCAGCACCACACCCCGTGCATGCTGATGCATCACCTGATATTCCACACCGATTTCGATGGGATCGTATAATGCCAGTGTATATTTATTGTAATTATTTTGTGTTGTTTCTATGGACTGAATGTGAAGGTCAAAGAGATGCCCCTGATCATCCTTCAGATAGAATTTATTGCTGACTCCCTCATAGCTGTTTCTTGACATAAATACAATGACCTTGTCATAGTCATCCAGATATGCCTCGTAATACTTTTCCTGTCGCATACTTATCACCATGTATTATTATACCAGAGTTTTCCAGGTTTATCACCAGAAAGGTAAAACAGGTGCTGTTCTTCTGCTAATCTGTTCAGATTACAGGGAAATGAGGGGTGTTTATGGCATCATCCGGATTACAATTTCAGCTTTCAGGAACATAAGACAGTCGACAGCAGTAGAAAGGTAAGGAATTTTATACCTTTTTGTAATACAAAGTCATAGAAATAGTAAGCATTGTATTCTTATTGAAAAGGAAAAAAAGCTGCTTGATCTACTCCTTATCTTGGCTTGAAAAAAGCACCTGCACGAAGGATAGTTTTTCGGCATACCACCGTTTGTACAGATACTATTTAAGTATTATCAAGCTGATGCATCATGGTTTAAATTCTTATAAGCGCAAGATGGCAGAGAACCTTTCCCTTGTTCTGTTTACGCTATTTGGATTCGGTTTCCTTTGCACCTTTGGCAGCAGAAAAGCGGCAATTGGGATTATTTTCTATTGGCCTTAAGTTCCCGCCATGCCTTCTCCATGATATCAGGCTCCATAATGAGACGTCTGCCGATATCAGCTAATGCAAGTGCTCCGTCGAACAGTGCCCGGCTGCCTTGCTGTGATATCGTGGCAGCTGCCATTTCACGGGAATGACCGTTTACACAGCTGTCCGCGATTTTGATATAGCCCTGCAGGGTTGGACAGCAATAGCTGACACTTCCCACATCACTGCTTCCCTGCGCAACCTCGTCCACCCCTTCCCATGGATAACCGAAATCCTCATACTCATCCTTCAGCATATCCGCAAGAGTATAGTTGATAACACAGTCATCATACGGACACTCATAGGTGGTAATACGACTTGTACATCCGCTCATCGTACAGGCGCCTTCTACACAGGCTTTTGCTTTTTCACAAAGCTCCTTTACATATTCCATCGTTTCCCCGCGGAAATAGTATTCCAGACTCGCATACGCAGGAATAACGTTTGCAGCTTCTCCTCCATGCGCGATTACTCCATGGATAAATGTATTCGGTTCTGCGAACTGACGCAGCAGATTGATTGACATATAGCTCATAACTGCCGCATCCAGAGCGCTCTTTCCGTTCTGCGGTGTACAGGCATGTGCATTCTGCCCAAAAAACTCAAAGCGCAGTGGATAAATGGCAAGTGTTCTTCCCCCAAGGGAGTTCTTTGTATCCGGGTGCAGCATCAGCGCCGCATCCACATCATCAAACACATGTGCAGCAGCCATGGAAACCTTCCCTCCGAAATTTTCCTCTGCCGGTGTGCCAATAATGCGCACCTCTCCGCCGATGTTCGACAGTATGCTTTTTAACGCACAACCCGCTGCCAGTGACATTCCGGCAATCAGATTGTGACCACAGCCATGTCCAACCTCCGGTAAGGCGTCATATTCACACATATAGGCTATGACAGGCCCCGGTTTTCCACTGTTCCATACACCAAGAAAGCCGGTCGGTACCACGTATTCCTCCGTTACTTCAAATCCCTCTTTGCGCAGCATCTTGCACAGGACACGCATGGAACGAAACTCCTGATTTCCGATTTCCGGGTGTTCATACAGATCATTAACCAGATATTTGTATTCCTCCATATGTTCCTGTATATAATGCTTCAGCTGTTCCTTCATATCATCCCTCTTTCCTTTTTCACCATTGTATAGGCGAAACAGATATTTTTCAAGTCAAGATGTCATGAAAGCAGAAAAAAGAACTGAATGTCCAGTTCTTTCCTGTTTTCGTTTATTTCATATTTACCGGTTCAATATTCCAGATTTCATCCGCATACTGCTTGATCGTACGATCACTTGAGAAGTAACCGGACTGTGCGATATTGATCAGGCAGGTTTTTGCCCATTCCTCTTTATTGCGGTAACGCTCTTCAATATTTTTCTGTGCGTGAGAATACGCTTCGAAATCCGCCAGCAGCAGATACTCATCATTCTTGAACATCAGCTCGTTATAAATCTGCTTGAAGTCCTTCGGATCATTGGAGAAGGTGGAATCCACAAAGCTGTTTACCACCTTCTGGATGTTGGCGTTCTCATTGTATTTCCGCCATACATCATAGGTGTTTTCATGCTTGACAAGGGCTACATCATCTGCACGTAAGCCGAAGATTTCCGCATGATCATAGCCTACTTTCTCCACGATTTCCACATTGGCACCATCCATGGTCCCCAGTGTAATCGCACCGTTCATCATAAATTTCATGTTTCCGGTACCGCTTGCCTCTTTACCGGCAGTGGAAATCTGTTCGGAAACATCTGCGGCATTCATCAGAATCTCCGCTATGCTCACACCGTAGTTCGGAATGAAGACAACCTTCATATACGGAGAGACATCCGAATCATTGTTTACCTTGTCGGCCACATAATGAATCAGCTTAATAACCTCTTTGGCAAATGTATAGCTAGGCGCTGCCTTTGCCGCAAAGATAAAGGTTCTCGGATAGATACGGA
Organism: [Clostridium] innocuum; assembly: GCA_012317185.1. Lineage (NCBI taxonomy): Bacteria > Bacillati > Bacillota > Clostridia > Eubacteriales > Clostridiaceae > Clostridium > [Clostridium] innocuum. Next base: position 4,100,120 of record CP048838.1, read on the forward strand.
AGGATGGATCCTGTTTCATACGGAAGTACAAATCGATAATGTTCATGACATTCAGCAGCTGACGCTTATAGGCATGCAGACGCTTTGCCTGTACATCGAAAATGGAATTGACATCGATATCAATGTGCAGTGTCTCCTTAATATAAGCCGCAAGGATTTTCTTGCGCTCCATCTTCACATCCATAAATTCCTTCTGCAGATCCTTGTCATCTACATACTTCATAAGATCCTGCAGACGCTCCGGGTTTGCTTTAAAATCAGGACCAATCGTCTTTTCCAGCAGGTTGCTCAGCTGCGGGTTGGAGTACAGCAGCCATCTTCTGTGTGTGATACCGTTTGTTTTGTTGTTGAATTTATTCGGATAGATGTCATGGAAGTTCTTCATAACATCCTCTTTCAGAATTTTCGTATGCAGTGCAGCTACACCGTTGACACTGTGAGAGCCGATGATTGCCAGGTTTGCCATGTGAACCTGTCCGTCCTTCAACACGCAGCACTCATTCATCAGATCAGATCTGCCCATATCATGACTTACCTCATATTTGAAGCGACGATCGATTTCCTCGATAATCATGAATACGCGCGGCAACAAATCCTGTACATACTGAATCGGCCATTTTTCCAGAGCCTCGCTCAAGACAGTATGATTTGTATATGCCATGGTATTCTTTGTAATATCCCAAGCCTGATCCCAGTCATATTTATAATCATCCATAAGAATACGCATCAGCTCCGGTATACAGAGTACCGGATGGGTATCGTTCAGCTGAATCGCAACCTTTTCCGAGAAGTTATCCAGTGTATGATAGGTAGACATGTGCGATTCGATAATATTATTCAATCCTGCGGCTACGAAGAAATACTGCTGCTTCAGACGCAGAATCTTGCCATGCTCGGTGGAATCATCCGGATAAACATTGCGGCAGATTTCACGCACCTCGTTTACATATTCGTTCAGACTGCTCGCATCACAAGCATCATCCGCAACCTCTGCACTCCACAGACGAAGTGTATTTGTCAGGTTGGTGTTCTGTCCGACAATCGGCATGTCATAAGGTACGGCACGTACAATCAGGGACGGCACATGTTTAACGATTGCCTTGCCGTCTTCTCCCATCCACATGTCCACATGTCCGCCAAAGTTGACATTAACTGCATGCTTCGGTTTCCGCACTTCCCAGACATTGCCTAAAGACAGCCACTGGTCAGGTACCTCCACCTGCTCGTTGTTTACGATTTTCTGTTTGAAGAGACCGTATTCATAGCGGATACAGTTTCCATGTCCCGCCAGATTCAGACTAGCAAGTGAATCGAGGAAGCAGGCAGCCAGACGACCCAGGCCACCGTTTCCAAGACCTGCATCGCTTTCCAGATCCTCCAGTTCATTGATATCCTGTCCAAGCTCGGCAAGACCTTCCTTGGCGATTTCATAGATCCCCAGATTCATCAGGTTATTTGTCAGCAGTCTTCCCATAAGAAATTCCATGGAAAAATAATACATCTGCTTTTCCTGTTTTTCGGCTACGACATTCTTACTGGCGTTCCAGTGAATGCTTGCATAGTCACGAACCATTTCCCCCAGAATCATATATTTTTCAGTGATGTGGGCCTGTTCAAAAGAACGGCCGTAGCGCTCTATAATTCTTCTTTGAAACTCTTCCTTGAACTCATTTTTGTTTTTAAATTCGTTAGCCATAACTTTAACTACTCCTTCCAGCTCGCCTTTTATTTTACATTATTTTACACGTAATTACAAATACAAAAACTGTACGTAAAGTGCGCAAAGCCTCCCTTCTCCTGCTATTTTATGGTCTATCTTCTCTTTTGTGACAAACAGAAAGAAAGGATACCGCTTCCACGATTTATGAAAATTTTAAAAGAAAAGAATATCCGAGCATTTCTCTGATATTCTTTCCATTTATTCTATATTTAAACGCCGTCTTTCGATTGATTTATAATTTGTAGGAATGAATACAATGCCTTATTCTCTTGCGAAAAAGGCTACTCGATATCCTTTAGGAAGACCCAACTCCGTAGTTCTTTAAGCAATACTCTTAAGGAATGTAATAATTATACCTCTATGACTTCAGAATTGCTTATTCAACTTTTTTGATATATATCTTGAAATCACCATATTCAGGATAAAAATTTACGATATTCAAATACTCGTTTCCCTGAATTTTGAGAGTTGCACTCTTTTTATTTTTAACCTGTACGTTATCCACAGCCTCCCATTTATTTTCAGTATTCATCTCCACCTGGAAAAATATCTCTGCATTTTTATGCTTACCTTCGACACTTACTTCGAATGTTCCCGCTTCAATTTCTTCTCCACACCGAAATGCTCCTGTGGTATTGTTCAATACGGCGATATCATCATGAAATTCAATGGTTCGAATTTAGAGCGCGTCATTATCACAGAGCTACCCTGTGATAATGATATCTTGTTACGATTGTAATATCTTATATTCAATATTGTTTGATTAACCCCAAGTTTAAATGCGTTCGTCTTAACCGGCTCCTTTGTAGAAACGTCATAATATCCAGGTTCAAAGCCATCCTCACCGACAACATATTCTTTGTCTCCCGCAATTACAACTCCTGTCTGTCGGGCTGGATAATGCACTCCCTTGCAAGGATACATATTCTTCCTTGCTGCTATACTGTGTAGCAATAATTCCAATTGTGCATACTGCTGCTATGCCAAGCACGGCAGCTGCTAGCTTGTGTTTCTTTTCCATGGTACGCCCTCCTATTTAAGCTGTTATAAATTTTAGACTATTCAGCTAATTCCTAAAAGTTACTATGATATAAATCCTATTCCAGATTTTGTATAAGTCGATCACCTTCTTCACTGTTTTTAAAGTATGCTATCCAAGTATGAGCTTAATTTAATGTTTTTCCCTTACTTCGGATTAAATATGCCTTTATTCATACTTAATTTCAAATCAATCCCCTATCGATCTATACTGGCAAATACAGAGGAGGGCATAAGAACTGCTCCCAAGACGATGGCGCTCAAAGCCGCTGTAATCTTTTTTTCTTTTACATTTTCCTTCCCTTTCTTAAACCACCTGTTCATACTTGTAGAATATCATAAAGATTCATTACAGCACTTATTTCTTAAGATTTCTTTATATTTGCTCGATTAGTAAACATACACAGCAAAAAAAGCAGCACAGGCAAGTCTGCCTATACTACTTTATTCGTTCCTTATAATCAATTTTGTTTCTCTGTACATAGATTGGTCTTCGCTTTGTCTCCATATACGTTCTGGCAAGATACTCACCCATGATTCCAAGACAAAACAGTTGAATACCACCAATCAGCAAAATCAGACAAATAATTGTCGCATAGCCTGGAATAGTGATTCCCATAATCAATTTCTGTATCAATACCACTATCAAATATAGAAATGCCAGTGCTGAAAAAGTGATACCGAATACCGTCGCTATACGCAGCGGCATCGTCGTAAATGATACAAAGCCTTCGATTGCATATTTAAACAGCTTCCAGAAGGACCAGCTGGACTGTCCGTTTACACGATCCTGAACATCATAAGCCATATAATATGTATGAAATCCGACCCAGGAAAAAATTCCCTTTGAAAACCTATTATTTTCAGGCAATGACAAAATGGCATCAACCATAGGACGGCTAAGTAAACGAAAATCACTAGCTCCATCAACAAATTCTACTTGTGAAACACGATTTATCATATGATAAAATGCTGATTTGAAGCCTCGTAAAATTTTTCCTTCCCTACGCTTCTCCTGGAAGGCTGCAACACTGTCCAGATTGTCATCCTCATCAAGAATCTGCATCATGCGAAGAACATAGGCCGGATCCTGTTGAAGATCAGCATCTATAATAACGGTATAATCACCAACTGACTCTTTCATCCCTGCATACATTGCACTTTCCTTTCCAAAGTTGCGTGAAAAGTTTATGATGTTAATATGAGCGTCCGGATATGTCTTTACAAGCTCTTTTAGCTTAACATAAGTTTGATCCCGACTACCATCATTGATGAATATATATTCATAATCAAAGGCTTCATTCCGAAAAGTAGCTTCGACCTTTTCATAAAATAACTCTACGTTATCAGCCTCGTTATAACAAGGCACTACCAGCGACAATTTCATAATACATCCCTCGTTTCACTATTCCTGCGTTTTTGGTTTGAAAATCATAAATTTACAAAATACGTAATTGCCTATAACCGTAACAATGCTGACAAAAATCTTCGCAATATTTTCATTCATAGCTGCTAATTGGATACAGACAAACAGCAGAAGACTTTCCACAACAAGTGTTACAGCACGCAGAGACACAAATTGTATAAATTCAGCTTTCTGATCATTTCCTTCACTCTTAAACACATATTTTCTATTCGCTATATAGGCGAACAGCACTGCAAATATCCATGCTATAACATTTGCTATTAAATAATGCAGTTGTATATGTGTACAGAAGAAATACACAACAAAATTCACAAGTGTTGTCAAACCACCAACAACGACATAGTTTAGCAGTTCTATTATATTTTTCTTCTTCTCATCCATAAAATACCTCTTTTATATCTGCTTAGCTTATATACGCTATATATAAGAATACGCCATTTTCCTTATGTTTTCCAGTCTTTTATCAGCAATCAGTAATAAAGAAATCATATCTGATTATAAAACTAAACATTTATAGCAAAGGAAAGCCAGCTTCCTTCTATATTTTAACATTCATAATTTTTGTTTGCTATCAGCTTTATCTTAAGGTTTCTTAAAATCTGCAAATCATTGCATTAGTTTCATTGTTCCCATGATTCTGCGATTCATTCTGCAATAACCAATGGCAGCTCTAATACAACGGTAAATGTATTCCCTTTTACATCAATATTCACTGTTCCATTATGCATCATTATTATTTTTTCTACACTTTTCAATCCAATTCTGTTACTTTCTACTTTTTCATCATCTATGCAAATCTGATTACTCATGTATAACTGGTATTGATTGCCTTCGCAAATTCCATGCACAATGGCTGTAGCACTGTGATCTGCATATTTATGCATATTAGAGAATAAATTGTCCATTGCTCTTTGCAGCATTTCAATATTACATGCAATCTGATAGTGTTCATCCTCCAGTGTATAGGTGATATTCATATCATCCTGCTGCATAAACTCAATATTTTCTCTAATATAATTCAATAAATCGGAAAGCGGCTGTAATTCCAGATTCAGAGATTCTTCTTTTTCAAACACCAAAAAATATTCAAACATTTTATTGGAAAGACTTCGAATCTGTTCCACCGCTGTATGGATCTTTTTGTTTCAGATATAGTGCTGTAGCAATCAGCAAAGAGAGTATACTGACCATAATTCCAGCGCTTTTTCCTGGCATTTGATACGTAATTTCTACAGTATGATGTCCTTTCTTTATTGGAAATCCAACAAATGCTGTATTAACTTTTTCATATGCTATTTCTTGGTTATCCAAACGTACTGTAAATCCCTTATCAAACGGAATAGAGGTTACAAAATAACCGTCATCTCTAACGTCTATTTCTCCCTTTAATACATTATTACCTGACATGCGCTCACCTTTTAATGCATCTATGCTCTTATTTCGCTCGGTTAAGACACTGCCATCCATAAGGTATGCCTTGGGATTTTGAATTGTATAAGCCCCTTTCTCCAATTTTAAAGTGATATCTCTCCATGGCTTGTCTCTATCCAGAACATAACGAAAATTATTTCTATTGTTGCCATACATATCACTGTTTGATCCGCGCTTATTCACAATGCCGTTAATTTCGATACCTACGACTGTTCTCGACGGCTTTTTAATTTCAGTAATCGGCAGATCCAAAATAAGCAATTGCCCGTCGATGCTTTGATCCAATCGTAAGTTTATCGTGCTTTTTTTACTTACTGTCAGTTGATAGCCATTTTTAAGCTTCTTTACAGTAACAGAATCATCCATGTGCAAAAGCTTATATGAAAGCTGCACTTCCTGCAGGCTGCTCTTCCACTCTTTCACATCAGCTCTTTCAACAACTGCATTGTTATATACAGCTTCCATAGAATAAGGATATTTCAGGTCTTGAAATTGCTGTTTGGATAACAAATCCGATGTTGCATACCCCATCGGCAATACATTCTCATTAACGGCTACATAACCGTTTTTATCACCGGACAGGATGCTGTAATGCAATGGAACAGTACCCTTACCATATAGATATTTAACAGACATCAGTGACTGAAAGAAAGAATTTTTTTCCGCAGTGACGGTTGCATTATTCGTGCTTGGTCCCGGCATCCCCATCACCTTGTCCGTAAAATAGGAGTAATCCTGATTTCGATTTGAAGAATACAGAGATGTTTTATACATTCGGCTATCCAGAACCTGATTACATGTACGTAAAGCATAATGCAGATCATCAAAGCGATAAAGAGAAGAGTCCTGATCCAGCGCAGCTTTCACCTGTGCTTTTTTATCTGTATTTTCAAATTTTGAGAGTTGAGACTGTTTTACGAAATTCTCAACTTTATTTGTCGGCATTGTTAAAAGCAAAGGAAACAGCAGATATATACCAAATATATATTTTTTTCTTGTGACCGTATATAATATAAAAATTCCTGAACAAAAGAACGCGTCTATCAAATACAGAAGCTTCAGATTTTCCAATTCAATAAAGAAATAAGGAAGGAATAAAAACGGTAAAATCCAAAGCAGCCTGCGAGATGGTTTGTTTTCCATTTCAGACAGCATTTCCGCAATCATATAGCCAATGAGCGGAATCATTGGAATCAAAGACTTTTCCCGTACATACTGCAGACCATTTAAAATATAACAAAACAAGGGTAGGATAGTAATCAGTAGAGTCATGATACCCAGAGCTCGTTTTTCTTTGGAATTTCTGAAAATAAAATATACAACCGCAGCCAAGGCAATCACACACATACCCGCAGAATACGCATTGGATCTGAATCCGGTATAGGTGAGTGCGCTGATATCCATGTCCGGCTTCAACAACTCCATAAGTGTAGGGGATTGGATTGCTTCTCTGGTATGACTGAACATCATGATTACCGTTGGAAGGAGAATGAAACAGCTGATGCCTACACCGATAAGCACTTGTCCCATCAGCCTGCCTATGGTTTTAAGAGACTCCAGATAATCAATTTTTTTCTGCATTCGCAGGATTTCATATATTGCATAGATACCGCACATAAAGAGAGCACTGACACTATAGAAATAGCTTTCCAGAATCATCAGTACAATACCAATCATCATAAGAGCGCTTTTCCTTTTTTGAAGATAGCGTTGAATTCCGATAAATGTCAGTATAAGCCATGGCATATAGTTGATGAACATCACATGCTTATGCGTATGAAACAGCATGGGACCTGCACATAAAAAAATAACCGAAGCAAAAAAAGCAGCATGTTGCGAAATATTTTGTTTCCTTATCCAGTAATAAAACAATTCCGTGCTTGTGATTGTGAGAGCAATACTGCTGATCATAATGTAGGTAGACATCTTGATCATAGGAAACGCATAGGATAGCAATATCTCCGGTCGCAGCAGCCCGTAATAAATAAACTCTGCCATATTCTGACCAGCTCCAAGCTGTAATGAAAAGTCTGGATACAGCTGTCCTGTTTGATAAAAATTCTCGCGGAAATATTCAGCAAACGCCACATGCTGACTCAGCCAGTCCGTTATGGAACCATATACAAGCTGTTTGCTTTGCAGCAGCGTAAAGAGAACACCTGTTATCAGAACAATGAGTATTCCCAATACTGCCATATAACGTATATCATTTTTTTTCATTGCATTCCAACTTTCTCTAATTCTTTACTATTATTAACCTCTATGATTATATCATTCTATGAATAGCGACTTTCCTTTTTTTTCTTAAATATTCTTAAATTTCATCATATTTTTTAAGATGCCTAACGGCCCAATAATATGAAAGAAGGAATAATCGAAGAAAATTCTTCAATTACTCCTTCGCATATAACTCATGATTGTTTCAGCTGTTGATAAATAAAGCTGCTTACTCTTTTGGTACTTTCTCCATCCTGATACATAAAATACATATCCTTAAATGCTTTTATGGATTTCTTATCATAATCTTTTATACAAAGCTCTTTCGTCAGGCTCTCTGCTGTCTGACATACCGGAAAGGGTATGGATTTCAAATCTATGTTGAAGCCGAGTGTTTCTCCATATTCCGCAAGATCAGGCGTATAGAGAATGACCTTTTTCTCCATAATTGAAAAGTCAAACAAAATAGAAGAGTAATCCGTAATCAGGCAATCTGCTACCGTATATAGATGATTCAGCTCTTCATCTGTTACATTCAGAATCTGCTCACCACTTCCAAGGTCAACATCACGCAGCAAAGGATGCATCTTATACATAACAACATAATGATCCGGTAGCTTCTCAATCAGAGATGAAAGATCTAAATCCACATGCCGCAGCCCCTTTATGATATTGCCTCGAAAGGTTGGAGTATAGAGGATTACATACTTACCCTGCAATTCAGGATACTTTTCCAGTAGCTCATTTCTATATGCCAGTCTGCACTCCTTTGAAAAAAGAGCGTCCGTTCGTGGTATTCCTAACGGCAGCACCTGATGCTCATTAACACCAAATGCTTTCGCATATACCGGTTTCCACTGATCACTTGTAGAAAGAACATAATCATAGTTTTTTATCTCATACTGCCTATCAATTTCATTGCCAAATTTCTTTACAGCACCGCATGCATGCCATACCTGAAGCACCCTGACCTGCGATCTTTTAAAATGAGAAACTACATAATTGTTATCGTTTAAAATAACAACTTTGCTTGTATTGATAAGAAATACCTGTTTTATACAATTTAGGAAATATAATAAATCACCTTTTATCGTCTTTTCAAACTTTGTGAGAATATAACGTATTTCAATATCCGGATAACGCTTCAGTTCTTCATCCAAGAGTTTGAAATCACCTGTAAGTATTTGCGAAGTCAGTGTTACAAAGGTGATTCGATTTTGTCTGACTGGCAGACACTTTGCCAGTTGATAAAAAAACCATAATACCATATGGAGAATAAGCTTTTTTAATTCCATGTCCTCATCTCCTGTTCTGTGAATCAATATATTTCTTCATACCGAATGTATATCTGCTTTTCTTAAAATCAACGCATTCCTTCACCTTAATATTTGGTAAAATTCGTTGGAATTCGCGGCGATAGGCCTCCATCCCGGGAAATCTGTGCAGCAGTCTCTTAAGTTCCTCTTTAGGCGATAACTGCATACGAACATCCATGACGATATAATCAAGGCATTCATGAAATTCCTGATACAGCAGTTTCTGTGTAAGCGGAGTGAAATCCTGACGATCCAAAACTGCTATTGCACTGTGATCCTCCGCAGCTTCCTTTAAATATTGGATGTCCTGCAGCCTCTTTATTTTCGGTATAAAGTACACTGTACGCTCTTTATTCTTATTATCAGCATAATCTGTAATGGAATCCACAGGAACCTTCTTCAGGCATACTGCAGGATCAAAAGCAGCTTTGGATACAAATACATCTGCATATGCATTCCATGCAGCTTTGCTGATTTCCACCGATTTCTGCTTCGTAATATATTCCTGAAGCTGTTTTAATGTTTCCGCCTTTACAAATGGAAGATCTTGAACGGAAAAATACATACCACGATCTCTGGCATATTCTTCAGCATCATAAACAAATAATATGACAGGTCTTTTTGTCAGTGCAAAGTCAAATAGTACACTGGAATAATCTGTTATCAGCATATCGCAGCCCATCAGAAACTCATAATTATCTACGCCCTCAGGAAAGGAGCATATATGCTGATAGCCTTGAATCGGTATCACATCCTTTACAAGAGAATGCAGATTGACATAAAGCATCTGATCGTCATTCAGCGTTTCATCCAATACCTGTAATATCTTTTTCAGTTCTTCGGCATAGCCCGCTATTTCCAATGCAGTGCTTGTCAAACCTCTCCATGTGGGCATATAAGCTATCATTTCCAGTTTCTCCGAACCATACCGTTTTTTAATAGCTATCGTTTTCTCATGCTCATGAAATACAAGATTACGGGGATATTCTGCTGTATAGGATAGCCCGGTAAATAAATTTGTCAAATTATAGTCTTCTATCATCCTCTGTTTGGTAAATACATTTGGAAACAGAAGCATACTGCTTTGCAGAAAGTTACGTTGTATATTACTCATATCCTGGATACCGTTTTTCATTTTCTTACCTAATGTTTTCCATGGTGTTCCATGCCAGGTATTCAGATACACCTGTTCATCTCTTCTGATAAAGTATGGTGGAAATGTAACATTATTAACTAGAATTTCACTGGTTGCCAGAGCCATTTGATATGCTTTGCTATATACAGGAACGAGTATGGCAGTCTCCAGTCCGTGCTCCTTCAGCAGCTGTTTATGCTCCTGTCTGTTCTTCACGGTCGTCGCAATATATATTTTGTCAACCTGATGCTGAAGCTGCTGTGCGATATAGAAAGGTGAGTCTGATACTGTTTTTCCCTGAAAGGACTCAATCAGTGCCTGCCCTTTCATTACCGGATGCTTTTTACAATATGCGTGATAGGCATAGCGCGTGATATAGGAACGCTTGCTCACCAGCCGTTTAAGTTTACTGACTGTTTTCTTAACAGTCTTCAAACAGGTGAGTGCACCTTTCGGTACGAACATAAACAGATACCAGAAGGCTTTATATGGAACCATATGCTTAATTTTACGATTTTTATATACATCCTGAAAAAAGATACTGTTTGTTTTCCAGCTTTTAAAATTCCTGTTCATATGATCAAACCCGGTCTTGATCATTGCCTTTTTCAGGGACAGATTATGGTACCCCGGAAAATCCTGAAACCGCAGCAGCATATGCTTCAGATTAAGAAAACACAGGATGTCCTGGTACTGATTAAAAGCATTTTGCTCTTTGTAATATGTATTTACCAGCTCCATAGACTGAAACATCTGTAATGTCTTACTGCTGTAGGTAGCTGTGATTGCCCCCTCTCGTTTCAGTATGTAGTAGTATAACGGTTCATCAACCTTTGAAATTTTATTCGCATGTAAAAATAAAGTCCAGGTTACTGCCATATCTTCATACAGACAGCCTTTTGGATACCGTATTCCGGTCTTTAAAAATAATTCACGCCGATACAGCTTGTTCCAGGCATAGGTAGAGTTCATATACAGCAATCGAGGATTTTCCTGCAGGCTCTTGTCAAATTCCTGTAGATTTCCTTTTTGAAAATGCCGGAACTGCCCGTTTTGTTCCTGTACACCATAATATCCGCAAACAACAATATCCGCGTTTTCCTGCTTCGCTTTCTCATACAGCTTCTGATACATCTCGATATCTGTATAGTCATCACTATCTACAAATCCAACATAGGCACCACTCGCATGCTCCAAACCATAGTTTCTAGCGTCGGAAAGCCCCCCGTTTTCTTTTTTCAATGCAATGATTTTATCCGGATAGAGAGAAGAAAACTCATCTATAATTTTCTGTGAATCATCCTTCGTTCCATCGTTTACAACAATAATTTCGATATTGGATAATGTCTGATGAACCAGGGTGTCCAAACAAACGCGTATATATTTTTCAACATTATATACAGGCACGATTACACTGACATCTACACTTTTTGACATACGCATCTCCTTACTGCTCTTATAAGCTGTCTGTCTATACTGTATTTTAACACAGTCACCATAAACAGACCATCCCTTAAACATATTGTGCCTGAACGATTATATAAAGAAGTCAGTGTCAATAGACACTGACTTCTAACTTTCAAACGACAGGCTATTACATTCTTTATCCTGATGTTTACTGATTTTGCATAACCCTTTGAAAAATCTGTTCGGATGCCGTACCTTTTTCATACTCGCAGAACTTCTTACGGAATTTCTGCAAAGCCTCGTCATGCTCCTGAGCAACTTTATCAATATTCACAATGCTCTGTATCACCTCATCGGAAGTTTTCAGCAGAGGTCCTGGTGCCTCTGCGACAAAATCAAAGTTAAATCCACGCAGAGTATCTCTGTAATCTTCCAAATCATATGTGAAGAACAGCATTGGTCTGTTTAAAATTGCATAATCAAACATTACAGATGAGTAATCTGTAATAACAATATCGGAAGCAAGATAAAGCTCCTCAACACTTGGATAGTTACTTACATTGATTACAAATTCATCCAGCAGGTCTTCCTTCAGACCTTTAACTGCAAAAGGATGTATACGCAGCATCAGAACATAGTCATCCTGAATCTGCTTTTTCAACTCCTGAATATCAATTTTCATATTGAACTGATTTCGTACACGCCATGTCGGAGCATACATAATCACTTTCTTCTCCGGTGAAATACCAAGCTTTTTCTTTATATCAGTAATATCCTTTTCATTGTTCTTTGCAAACAGCACATCATTCCTAGGGTATCCTGTTTTCAGAAATTCTTTCTTAAATGCATAGCAGCTGGATGTAATGCTCTCTGCCTTGCTGCTCTGCACAACCAGGTAATCCCAGCGGCTGCATTTTTTAATAAATTTCTGACGTGCCTCTTCTGTAGGAAGCTCTCCTGGAACATCCAATCCAAGTGTTTTCAATGGTGTCCCATGCATGGTCTGCACTTCTACCTGTTTTTTCCGCTTTTTAAAGGACTCCATAAAGTTTACATTATTCACAAAGTATTTTGATGTAGCCATATAATAGTGGTAACGCAGACTCTTTCTACGTACGCGAATTCCATTTCCCTCAATTGGTGTTCTTTCATCTACAAGAGACCATATGCAGGTATAATCCGGATGTTCTTTATCCATGTATTTATAAAACGCCTTCGGATTACAGTGGAACTTTTGTCCCCACCAGCCTTCAAATACAATTCTTTTTTTACGTACCGGCAGCATTCTCAGCATTGGATATATGAATAATTCCACAAACTTGCGTCGCAGCTTATTACTCTCATACCATTTCCATTTTCTTGTGACCTTTACAATCATATCCAGATCCATGTTTGGATATACACTATAGTAATAATCCTTATATGGTTTTCTGGACAGCTGCGCTACCGCATCAGCCGCAATGGTGTGCTTTTGTACGGAACCATCTTCAAATTCATAAATAATGTACGTTTTCCATTTATCCGCCACCATGTTCTTTGTGAAAGCATCATCACATATCGGAATAATAGCAGCTGCTGTTACAGAGCTTCCCTGAACATAAATTTTTCCAGTAACCGGTGGCATAGTCAAGCTACTGCTTTCGCCCTTCAATTCAAAATACGCAGTTTTCAGCTTATCTGCATTACTCAGTCTGGTTTCTACTTCCATACCAATCTGTTCTTCTGCCCAATATAGTCTTGTCAAAACAGAACGATGCGGTTCCCCTGCAAGGTTCATATATCCGGCATCATCACTATATACGCGAATCAGTTGATCAGCCGTGAATGCATAACGACTTAAACGCAAATCATTGCTGGATAATGCCTTGCCGCCCTTTGCCATGATAACCCCGTGGTCTGCATGAAAAGCATTCAGATCAAGCACAGCGCTCTGCATATCATTTTCTTGCTTGACTTTTAATTCATTCACAGCATCGTCACTTTTGCATATCAATGTTTCTTTTGACAACTGCGTCTTCACTATTAATTCATGATCAGTAACAGTAAGCTGTTGAACCTTTACATCAAGTGATTCACAATTCAGACATAAATCATACCCCAGATTGTAATATGGAAGTACTTTTGTATCCTTCACATTCAGATATTTGGGACGTGCATCGCTTCCGGAAACCGGCCCACCCGCATAAAAGGATGTATGTATTCCTTCGCGATCATATTGCAGCTCTACTTTCAGAATACCGTTTGCTATTTTCTGTATTTCCGGTCTGCTGAAATCAATTTCAATTTCAAAGCCGCTCCATTTATAATTATAATAACGCGCTTTACGGTTGCTTTTATCAACCTTTAATCCATGCCTTCCGCGAACACCATTGGCCTTGCATACAGTTAATGGCACAGATACAGATTCTCTTGTTGCGACATTCAATAGGTTAGCCTTCAGCTGCTGTGCATGTTTGCTTGAGCAGGTTAATCGTTGAATAAAGGAATATCCCTTTACTATCAGCTTATTGTCATTCCAGTAAACCTGCTGCAGAGACCTTGTCTCCGGATACAGGCGAAGCTCTTTTGTCATATCATAATATTCTTCAGGGAAATCATGAAAAGGAAAGTCTCCGATATAATGCATTTCACCATTTACTTTTTTCCTTTTGATTTTCAACGTACGATAGGCGCCCTTTTCATAAGCCAGTAATTCCAGAAGCCGCTTCTTGTTTCCTGTTTCTATCAGATGATATTTCATGCGGTCAATCGCCTGTAAGTCTTGAAAAGAATCCTTTCGGAAATCCTTCATATAATCACGAATTACATCCATCGCATAATCTATAAATTCATCATCAGCTGTCAGCATTTCCTGAATATATAGCTTTAAGTCAACAGACATCCACTTATAATCCTTCATATAAAGCGCATGGTCATCGCTTACATGTGCATTATAAAAATCATCAACCATGTGCATAATTTTCACACGGTCCGTGAAGTTTTTCATTTCTGTACGGTTTTGTGTAATCGATTTATTTGCTCCATCACGTTCACGCCATAAGTATACGATTTCATTCAATACGGAAACCGCATTTGCATAAAAATGCAGTGGCATCGTCACTGGAATATCTTCATATAAAATCTTTTCAGGAAATTTAAAATCATGTTCCTTCCAAAAGCTGAATTTAATCATTTTATTCCAGGAAGTGGTATCATATATCAACTGCGGAGTCTCTAAAATGCTTGTCTTATCATAGGCATCACGAAATGCTTTTCTATGAAGGCCTGAATTATATATTTTTCTGGAATTAAAACGCTGTACATCACCGACAACCATATCATTGCCTGTTTCCACAGCCTTTTTGTACATCGCTTCATATGCGCCATCCGGCACAATATCGTCAGAATCAAGGAAGATGATATAGTCACCGTGAACAAACTGAATACCGTAGTTCCGGGCATTCCCCAATCCTCCGTTTTCTTTCAAATAATAGAAAAAATTGTCATAGTTCTTTGCATATTCCTGAGCAATGACACCACTGATATCCGTAGATCCGTCATCAACCATGATAACCTCCAGACTATCGATTGTCTGGCGAACCATGGATTCAAGACATTCCTCCAAATACTCTGCGACATTGTATATCGGTATGATGACACTTACTTTATATTTCGCTGACATTCTTCTCCTCCTCACTACTTCTGCTTCAATTCACTCTTGATCATAGTGGAAGATATGCCTTCCGTTCTTGGCAGATAAACAACATCACAATATTCCTTCAGGAAATCAAATTTCCCTTCCCAGTCATCTCCCATAACAAAAACATCGACATCATATTTCTGTACATCCAGCTTCTTCTGTTCCCAGTTTTCTTCAAGAATAACCTCATCGACGTAGCGAATAGCCTTTACGATTTCCATTCTGTCAACATCTTTGATTTGACAGACCTTGCCCTTTTCACGCAGATTAAAATCGTCACTGCTTACTGCCACAATCAAATAATCTCCTAAAGCCTTAGCCCTTTTCAAAAGATTTAAGTGGCCAATATGAAACAAGTCAAAAGTACCATATGTAATAACCTTTTTCATGATTTTCTCTCTCCTTTGTAAATTTATTTATATACCCTATAACCTTATTTCTACAGCTTGTGAAACAGCTTGTCAAGTAGAGAGGTTTTTTCATCAATGATCAAACGTTCCTTAAACTTCTCTTCCAGCATTGCTTTTTTCTCTTTATCGCTTAATTTGTTTAATTTGTCAACATAGGCGGCATAGTGATCGCAAATCGTATCAATATCACCGGTTTCCACAAGCTTTCCACCTTCAATCCATATACCAGATTTACAGAAATCGCGGACCTGCGGCAAGGAATGTGAGATAAATAAAATCGTTTTATCCTCTTCATCCCTCAGCTTCTTCATTCGATTCAAACACTTCTGAGCAAATCCTTTATCACCAACAGATAATGCCTCATCAACAATAAAGATATCCGGATTCAAAGCCAGAGATATAGAAAAGCCAAGACGGGCCTTCATACCACTGGAGTATTTTTTCACCGGCTGATAAAGAAAATCCCCCAGTTCTGCAAATTCAATAACGCCATCTGTTATCTCACGTATCCGCTTCTTCGTAAGTCCAAGTAACGCACCCTTAACATTAATATTTTCCAGTCCAGTCAGCTGGTTGTTTAGTCCTGTGTTTATAGAAATCAGTGCCTGTTCCCCATTGATTTCCATTTCTCCGCCATCGATATCGGAAATACCGGAAAGAATAACAGAAAGGGTAGATTTACCGGAGCCATTGGTACCAAGGATACCAACAACATCACCCTTTGGTATATTCAATGTAATATCCTTTAAAGCAAAAAAACGCTCATTTTCACTTTTCTTACCATCTTTTTTCTTTAGTTTATAAATTTTAGAAACATTTCTCATTTCTACAGCATTGGCACTGCTGTCATATATACTCTTTACCATATACACCTCCTGCTAAATCATATCAATAAACTTACGTTTAAATTTATACATAAGGGCACACCCGATCACAAATAAGATTATAACGACTGCCCAGAAATAAAGGGTCTGAGCCGGATGATCCAAAAATGTTTTATTGTAGAATATAGAATCGCGATATCCATTAACGATATAATATACAGGATTCAGTTTCATAATTTTATTCAAGAGTTCATGATAGGGAACATGATTACCAAAATGACATTCCCAGATAACGGGAGAAAAATACATCAGCATCCGCATCAGTGATGTTATCAGCTTACGAATATCTCGCCAGAGCATAGTTAAAACAGATAAAATCAGCGAAACGGCTTCAACAAATGCAAATGCACATAACGCATAATAAAGCAAACCAAACCAATAGATATTCGGAAAAAAACCATGAATCGCCAGTGTTACAAATGCTATTAGAAGCATACAACCATGGTTAAAAAATTCTTTTGCACAAATGGTAGCCGGCAGAACACTGACTGGGAATTTCATTTTCGTTATTACATTTGTTTTTGAAAAAACAGCACTACAGCCGTTCTGAATACAGGGCTGCACAAACCACCATGCCGCATAGCCTACGACCAGCCATGGAAGATAATCAATCTTACCGATTGGTTGCTTCTGCCATGCGACACCGAATATCAACCAGTATGTAAATACCTGAATTGCCGGGGATGCAAAATTCCAGAATATTCCGAACTTGGAATCGCGCATATCTGCCAGTAATTCATATTTCGCTATACAGAAAATACGGTACAGATTAGAGAAATTTTCATTTAATACATACCTTATACTTTTAAACATAGACCTAACTCCTTTGAATTTCACAAGAAATCATATTGATTATACTACAAATGATATCTATAAACTAGATGTTTTTCATTTTTCTGTTTTTTAACATAATTTCAGTCTCTTCTATATGCAAAATCATATAAGTTACAGAGTTTGTATATATATTATTCTTAATATATGGTATATATAATTACGTACTCCTTAAGTTTATAGCTTATTTAGGAATAATTTGTAAAAAATTGGAATTATTTGTAATTAGTTATTAATCATATTATGATATAATTTAAATATAGAAAGGGGTATTGAATAATACTAGGTGGATACCAATGGGAAACATAGAGTATTCTTAACGATGTTGACTTTATACAATTAAAAGGAGAATACCATGATGTTGAAAAAAATAACTATTTTAATAACTACAATCTGTATGACCTTTCTCTTAAATGAACTAACTATATATGGGGAAAGTACAGATACTATAATAACTAACGATATCACCACACGCGCAAGTTATATTTCTAGACAAAATGTAAAATCGCCATTTTACTATGACGGAGAAACCTATAATATAGACGTTACTTATAAAGTTTATATAGATTCTAGCACTGGGAAAATAATAGATGTGGACCTTGACAAATGGTCATCGAATTTACCAAATGGAAAGTGGACTGTTTGTGAATTGATTTCAGTTTACTATATTTCGAATTACCAAGTTGGCGTAACTGTAGATGTAAATATAATGAGTTGGCTTGGAGTAGAAAAAGTTTCCCGTATACAAGTAAGTTTAAATTCAACAGGGCCTATTTGATAAAGGTACATAGTTGATATAATTTATCAGTATCATAAATTAGAATTACACGACTCTTATAAAGCTTTAAGTAGCTGAAATAGTAATAAAAAAGGAGTATTTTAATTCCAAATAATCCCAAATATTTGGACAGAATTAATTACTCCTTTTCTATAGTAAATACATATATTTCAATTTAGTCTTGAAACTTTTTCAATATATCTATTATTATAACTGCTCAATCTGCTACTAAGCATTTTTATAATTAATTAAAAAAATATTTATCCATGTTTACTGATTCTGGAACCCCCAGCTGTTTATGTACCCAATCCATTTGCCTTTGCTGTAACAGGAATAATACAAGCTTCCATCTGGTCTGGCCAGAGAGCGCTTTATAGTAAAATTCTGATTCTTATATTTCGTCATGCGTCTTACCCATTTATTGGAAGGAGCATTGTAAAGCCAGTATTTCTGCGGGTTTGGTGTATTGAATTTCCTAGTATTGTTGGATCCCCAGCCAAAATAGGTGTCTTTTGTCACATTGTTTTTTAGTGCATAGGAGTTTACATAGCCTATCCATTTTCCATTATAATAAGCTGACCAGTATGATGTTCCTTCATCATTGACATATTCTCTTGTAAGCAATAAAGGCTTATTGTTATAATTTTTCATACTGCCAAGCCATTTCTTTTTGAATGGATCATAGCGGTAATACTTCGAAGCGTTCGGTGAAGAGAAAACCTTAACCCTTCTGGATAGCTGATAAAACCCTTCTGTTTTGCCCGGATACGTAAATTCCTGTGAATAAGCAGCAGTGCTAAACCGCCATCCTTCTTTATATTTATCTGCTGTTCTTACTACAAAACGGTACGCTTTCCCTGGCTTTCCTTTTTTGAATGTATAGGTGGTATCCTGCTGACATGACAGCCAATGCCATGCTTTGGAGTCATCTGTCTGATAATATACACGATATTCTGTTGGACGTGCTACCGGACTCCAGCTTAGCAGCACCTGGTCTTCCTGCACATCAACCTTCAGGTTTTGCGGAGTCTGTGCCTTGTATATTTTTTCCATTGGTTTTGCGGAAGTAGTTAAATGATTTCCATCGCTTTTCACAACAATGGTTCCATTATCTGCTGTTGAATAAATATCTGCATATGAGAGATCACGCCGTGTTCTTTCTGCCGGCAAAGCATTCAGGTTATTGCCTGCCCTTCCATTCGTTGAAGCTACTGCAATACTCGGCTTTACCTGTTCGAAGAATTCATAATTCCCGGAAACCTCCGAATCATCTGGTAAATCGCCTAAGTTCAGATAGCCATGATGCGGAAGCTTTAGGTAATCAACCTGTAGAATATTTTTACATTGCAGCAAATCCTTTAGATTATCATCTCTTTTGGCCATCTCCTGAAGCTGTGTAAGCAAAGCAGGAGCACTGGCAATCAGTTTTTTCTGACCTTCCCGCTGCAAATCGCCGGTTAATAAAAATGAAGTATTCTTATAGTCAATTCTTATCACTAATGAGCTATTGTTTATTGCATCAATACTGGTACCTTCCGCTGGATCGGCAGATGTCAGAAACAATACACGCGCCTGCTCATCACCTTCTCCCAGCATAAAGTAATCTCCTGCACGAGGTTCGCCGAAGCTCATAAATGGATCAACAAGTCCATCATCCTCGCGTGCAAGCTGAGCATCCATTAATTCAGACTGGTATGCTTCATAATAGGAATCTGTTTCAAATGGAGCACCCCAAAACATTCTTGTATTTACGCCAAAATAGCGATTCATAACAGGAATGAACCCACCGATATGGTCGTAATGTGGATGTGTTGCAATCATGACATCCAGCCCAGATTTGCCTTTATCCGCAGATCCTTCCTGCGTATTCACGGTTTGAATCCCCTGTGACTCCAGATATTTTGTGACAGTGTTATCCGGATTTTCAGCAATCAGCTGCTTCACATTATTCCGGAACGCATCCGACTGCTCTTTGCTAACCTTATTGTTTCCCATAAGGTAACTGCTTAACGGATTTTTGAAGCTGTTCCCTTTTTCTTCTGCTTCCGTAGAATAACCGGCATCAACCAGCATTGTCTGTCCCCCGCACCGGATCAACGTTGCATCTGCATTCCCTACGCTGATCGTATGTATTTCAAATCCAGTATTTTCAGCCGCCTGAATAACATTTTTCTGAAATGGTGAAGCTATATTCATACCCAGCGCCAGAAATAACACCAGAATGCTGATACCAATCTTTCTCATTTAAATCCCCTTTCTTACATACATAGCTATTATAGCGCAATCCTATCCATAATATCAACTTTATATAAAACTTTCTTTAATATTCATTTTTCGCTAACTATATTTACTATTTATACAAAAAGTCAGAACCTATGTATATACGCTTTTGTTCTGACTCTAATTTAATTTCTGAACTGCATCAAAAGCCAAAATACCAATCCTTGTATCGGATAAATTTTTCATATGGCACCATATGATCAAAAATTCTGTGTGCATATCCCTGCGAGAGATAAACCTCACTCATTAAATTTTCCTTTGCCTGCGCATCCTGCAAATCTAAGGCACCCGGTATCGTATGATTCAGCAGGTAATTTGTTTTATAAAATTTTCCGAAGTATTCCAGCTTACCCGTAAGTCCCAGCTTTACACATTCATTGGTTACAATCATACTTGTGAATTTATGTTGAATATGACCGTATTCACCATCCGGATTATGTGTGACAATCGAATCCCACTTTTTATAATTAAGAACATAATCAATATCATTACGTATTGGATCCTTAACTTTTTTCCAGTTGTTTTTCACGTGCTTTGGATTATCGGGATAATTAAGAATAATACCATAATTTCCAGTCAGTTCCATTGCCTTTTCAAATTCCTTTTTCCTGATTTTGTTATTCCCATTTGTCAAACAAATTATCAGATATCTGTCTTTCATTATATGATCTCCGGCCCATAGTGTTTCATCATCCGGATGCGCTATAATCATAACATTCTTTATCTGTTTCACCAGCTGATGATCAATTTTGAATGACGCAGGATTCAATTTTTTTGTAACATTTTTGATGCTTACTGTATTACTGCCTTTATAGGCGATTTCTTTCACATTCTCTTTACCCTGTATATATTGTTCCGTAATTCGATAGGTTGCTGTATTCGTAATCGCAAGAAGCAGAATCATGACAGCAGCTATCCGCAAATGGTACTTTCGTTTGTTTCGTTTCCTCATCATCATCACCTGGTCTCATTCTAACATAAAAAAAAGTCTACACTTCTTAATATATCTTAAGTTATGTAGACTTATACTTAATAACTATTAATTTTTAAAAATTTATCTCAGACTTCAAATCACGAAGCATTAGATCCCTTGCGGAATCCTCGGGATTTTTATCCTCAAACAGCACCTGATATATTTCATTGACAATCGGCATATCGATACCCAGACGCTTTGCATTTTCATGCACCGCCTTCGCTGTTCTGACACCCTCCACGGTTTTCGTATTATTATCCCAGAAATACTTTGCACTGTTATGCTTGCCGATATCATACCCTGCCTGAAAATTTCTGGAATGCTTACTTGTACAGGTCACAATCAAATCTCCGATACCTGTCAGCCCCATGAAGGTTTCCTTTTTACCGCCCAAGGCAACACCGTACCGCGTCATTTCCATCAGACCGCGGGTAATCAAAGCTGCCCGTGTATTATCACCATATCCAAGACCATACAAGACACCACTTGCCAGTGCAATGGCATTTTTCACTGCAACCCCGATTTCACTTCCTATTTCATCTGTACCGGTATAAATACGCAGATAATCATTGGAGAAGAGCTTTTGAATTTTCTGTGCATCGGCTTCCTTCTGCGATACCGCACAGATCGTTGTCAGCATACGGATGACAACCTCCTCCGCATGACTTGGACCAATCAGTGAAACCACGCTGCTGAGATGCTCAGCACTTATATTTCTGCGAATGACATCCGACATTCGATCAAAGGTCTCCGGATGAAATCCTTTGGATGTATTAACAACAACAACCTTATGATCCAGCAAAGCATCAATTTCTTTACAAACGCTTTCCACAGCAATCGTCGGTATACTTAAAACGATCACATCCGCATCCTTTACAACCTGGATATCAGTCGTTGCCTTAAGCGCCGGATTCAACTCCACTCCAGCAAAATATTTTGCATTCTGATGATTTTCATTGATATCCCGTATTTCGCTCTCGCAATTTCCATATATCATCACATCTTCATTATTATCACAAAGAACCTGGGCCAATCCGGTGCCCCAGCTTCCGCTGCCTACTACAACTGCTTTCACTTTATTCCCTGCCTTTCGTAAGGTCAATGCTTACCTGATAATCATTATACACATTTCCCCGCATACCGACAACTCTTTTTCCTTGACTGCCGCTGTAAACATTTATTTTACGGCTTTTTTGACAGGTTTCTTACGCTTTTTCAATTCCAGCAGCACACCGCCGAACGCAGGCACATCCACCTCGATGGTATACGGCAGCTTGTTACATTCCTTTTCAACAGCCTTCATTTTTCCAAGCTCCGTGATCTCTCCGCCCCAGATATCCTGTTCCGTATTCAGTAGCTCATGATACACACCCTTTTCCGGAACACCGAACGCATGCTTCTTATAGGCATTTGGAGAGAAATTCAGAATGACGATGTAATAGCTGTTTTCATTTTTACGAAGGTAGCTGAACATATTTTCATCCGCATTGTCCGCATCAATCCACTGAAAGGAGGTCCAGTCATATTCTGTTTCATACAATGCCGGTGTCTTACTATACAGCTCGCCAAGCTTCGCAAAATACCTGTGAAATGCATCATGCATCGGATATTTTAACAAATCCCAGTCGCACTGCTTTTCTTCATCCCATTCACGGAAATGCGCCAGTTCATTTCCCATAAAATTGAGCTTCTTGCCCGGATGCGTGAACATATATAAATACAGGGTCCGCAGCTGTGCGAACTTTTCCTCATAGCTGCCCCATATCTTATCGACGATGGTTTTCTTTCCATGTACTACCTCATCATGGGAAAACTCCATAATAAAGCGTTCGGAATAGAAATAAGCCATGGAAAAGGTGATATTATTGTGATGCCACTTTCGATAAATTGGATCCTTTTCCAGATACTTCAACGTATCATTCATCCAGCCCAGATCCCATTTATAATCAAAGCCCAGTCCGCCATCCTGCGTTGCCTTGGTCACATTTGCAAAATCACTGGAATCCTCCGCAATCAGCATGACACCTTTATATGCCTCAGACAAATGATAATTCATCCGCTTAATGAAATGCAGGGCACCTTCATTTTCTCCCAGGTCCTTGTTTCCATGCCAGTGTATGATATTGCTGATGGCATCCATTCTCAGACCATCCACGTGATACTTATCAATCCAGAAGGCAGCCGCCGACATCAGGAAGCTGCGCACCTCTTCTCTCCAGAGATTGAAGTTCGCCGTTCCCCATTGAGAATCCGCATCGCATGCCTTCTCATATTCATACAGCGGTGTCCCGTCAAAATATGACAGGGAGAAATCATCACGCACGAAATGAACAGGCACGAAATCCATAATGATTCCGATATTGGCACGGTGACATGCATTGATCAGATACATCAGCTCCTGTGCACTTCCATAGCGACTTGTTGCGCTGAAATACCCGCTGCACTGATAGCCCCAGGAACCGTCAAACGGATACTCATTCAGCGGCATCAGTTCAATATGTGTAAAATTGTTTTCTTTCACATACGCAATCAATTCCTTCGCAATATCCTTATAATTCACCCACTCCTGATCTTCATCCTTTTTCCAGGAGCCCAGATGCATTTCATAAATATTCACCGGTTTATCAAAATTTTTCGTACGCTGCGCAAGCCATTTCTCATCGCTCCATTTCTTATAATCCAGATTTGTAACGATGCTGGCCGTATTGGGACGCAGCTCGGAATAAAATGCATACGGGTCCATCTTATCGACAATACGTCCGGTAGCCTGTGTCACCCGATACTTATACATATCGCCTTCTTTGGCTTCTGCCACAAACAGTGACCAGATTCCCTTATCATCCTTGCGGCGCATCTGGTGTCCCTTGCAGCTCCAGTCATCAAAAGAGCCGATGACCTGAATGCCTTGCGCATGCGGTGCATACACCGTGAAGCGAACTCCTTTTTTCCCCCGTTCTTCACACAGGTGTGCGCCGAACAGCTCGTAAGCATCCAATGCACAGCCCTTATAATAACGATCCATAATTTTATTTTTCATGAGTAGCCCTCCAGTCTGTAACTACTTATATTTTACTCTATTTCAACACGAAAACCTATAGGTTTTCCTCTCTTTTTCATAAATTTGTAATGGGTTACATTACTTTTTTACCTATTTGTATACTATTTGCGAATAGCCTGATTCAAATAGTATACAGGCTTTGAAGCTCAAAGTTTTTCTATGCGGAAGCTTGACAGGAACAGATGAATGCGATATGCTGTATACGAAGATAGTTAGTTTAAACTAACAAACAAGGAGGGATAACCATGCTGCTGTCTTTACTAGCATTGACCATACTGACAATCGCATTGCTGAGCACCCGAAACTATCTGCTGCACAGCTATCGCTGACATTCATATAAAACAGTAAGTGGTGAGTTCATGATCGAACTCACCACTTTTTTTATTTGATCATTTCTGCCATCGCATTCTGGAATGCCAGAGTTTTCTCATGAGCATTGTCCAGTGATGTTCCCTTGATACAGTAATAGAACTTGCATTTCGGCTCAGTGCCACTTGGACGAATCGCAATCCAGCTGCCATCCTCCAGATAGTATTTCAGAACATCGGATTTTGTAAATTCGCAAAGCTCCTCTTCTTTTCCGTTTTCAATGATCTTGCTTTCCTTATAGTCTTCGAAGCGGATAACCTTCACATCGTTAATTGTTTCCACTGAAGTCTTACGCAGGGTCGCCAGAATTTCCTGAATACGCTGTGCGCCTGCCTGCCCCTCCAGCTTTAGCGATGTCTGGCTTTCCTCATAGAAGCCCAGCTCCGCATACAAATCATACAGAACATCCACCAGAGTCTTGCCCTTTGCCTTGTAGTAGCATGCCGCCTCTGCCAGCATCAGACATGCCTGCGGAGCATCCTTGTCACGCACGAACGGCTTGATCAAAGAGCCATAGCTTTCCTCATATCCGAATACATACTGTTTCTCATTCGTAATTTCGTATTTTGCCACCTTTTCACCGATAAACTTAAATCCGGTCAGTGTCTTTTCTGTAGCAACTCCGTATTTTGTGGCGATTTTTTCTCCCAGATCACTGGTCACCACAGTATTGAACATCACCGGGTTGTTCGGCATGCGATCCTTCGCCTGCAGCTGTGAGAAGATGTATTCAATCAATACAGCACCACTCTGATTACCGGTAAGCAGCTTGTATTCCCCGTCATGCTTTACACCAACACCCATACGGTCGGCATCCGGATCACAGACAAGGATAATATCTGCATCCTCTCGCTTCGCATATTCAATCGCAAGCTCGTAGCTTCCTGCCTCCTCCGGATTCGGTGTCGGTGTATTGGAGAAATCAGGATCCGGAGAACACTGTTCTTCCACAGCGACAAAGTGATAGCCTGCACGTGTATACACTTCCTTCACAGGAATGTTCGCAGTTCCATGCTCCGGCGTAAAGATTATTTTCACATCATCCTTATTGATATCCGGATTCAACTGAATGCTGAGTACATTTTTATAATACTCTTCATCCACATCCTTACCAATCACGGTAATCAGCTTTTCCTGTTCAGCGGAAGGCTCTGCCTTGATGGCAAGCTCATCCTCAACTGCATTTACTCGGTCGATAACCTGTTGTGCCAGTGCAGGCACCAGCTGACATCCTTTTTCATCATACAGCTTATATCCGTTGTATTCCTTCGGATTATGAGAAGCGGTAACCATGATACCTCCAAAGCAGTTAAAATGACGAACGGCGAAGCTCAGCTCCGGTGTCGGGCGAAGACTTTCAAACACATAGGATGCAATGTTGTAGGTCGCAAGCACCTTAGCGGAATCCATAGCGAATTCCTTTGACATATGACGGTTATCATAGCCAATGGCTACCCCCCGCTTCATCGCATCTTCCCCGTTTGCGCAGATATATTCTGCAAAGCCGACATTCGCCTTGCGGATCGTATGCAGGTTAATACGGTTTGTACCAGGTCCCAACAGACCTCTCATCCCCGCTGTACCAAATTCGATGGTTGTATAAAACGCATCGTTGATCTGACCCTCATCCATCTGTTCCAGCACTTCTTTATAAGAAGGATCCAGATTCGGATGGTTCAGCCATTTTTCATAAATATCTTTCACCATAAACTATCTTCCTTTCTGTTGATTGCTGGTTTTATTATACCATAATCTCATGGTTTTTTCTGTAAAAGTTTAGCGAATGTAAGCGATTACCACATTTTAAAGAGTTAAATTAAAAATTTTGCCATTCTGTACACGAATTGCATCTGATTTTTATTTGAATTTCATACAAAATAAGGAATGAAACGACTATTCGACTACTGTTTTCCTGCAAGTATTGTCTTTACATACATGAAAAAATCCCGTTTTCGATTTATACCCTCTGTGGAAAGTTTTCATTGTACAGATGGATTTCATATGAAACAGCGCGTAACATGCACATCTTCCTTTTAATGGCGTGCTGACAGGAATATACGGATATGTCTCTGTCTCCGGCTATCATAGTTGAAGTCGAACCCCTCAGATGCTTCATATCACCTATTCTGTAAAATACAGGTATTTCCACACCGCCTATGGATACGGCTTAAGCACATTCGAATCTCTGGCAGAGACTGCGTCCTCATCGATAATAAGGATACAGGTAAGATACATGCGGTAAAATATACCGGCATTTCACCTGAAATGATATTCCTGCATACGCACAACAGCCGTATATTGTTTTTTTAAGTGAAACCTCCATCCAATACTCATATACAAAAAAAGCTCCGTCCACAGTCTATCAGCAGGACTGTGCTCGGAGCCTTTCTCTTTTATTAACCGATGATTTTCTGAGCGCGCAATACTTCTTCGATTGCAGCGATTGCAGCATCTTCGTCATCACCATTGCAGGAAATAGTAATTTCAGACTGCGTAGGGATTCCCAGTGACATTACACCCATGATGGATTTCATGTTTACTTCACGGCCCTTGAAAGACACGTTAACTTCACATTTGAATTTGCTTGCAGCGTTCACAGCAACAGTTGCCGGACGTGCGTGTAATCCAACTGGGTCAATAACAGATACAGTGATTTGTTTCATTTTATATTCCTCCTATTAAACAACTTTTTTACATATCCTATTTTAAACCATTTTGATACCACTTACAATCTTTAATTCGTTTTTTTTCGAGAAAAATTGCTTTTCCCATGGGTTTTCCATGCATTTCTAAGCCTTTTGTAGAAAGCGGCTTCACTTCTTCCAAAAATTCCCCGCAGGTCATTACCGGGATTCCCTCATCCAGCAGCAAACGTGCAAACATTCCATCGCCCTCCACCAGCCGGTTTTGAAAGCTTCCATCATAAATGATTCCCTTTCCGCAGCTTGGACTACGCGGCTGTAAAATGACCAGATCCGGCTGAAACTCACGTATCTGTGCCAGTGCCAGCGCTGCTCCCTTTTTAAACTGCGCAGTTACATCCTCACCTTCTGTATTCATGATGTACTCCCCCGATATCTCCGCACAAGCTCTTGGAGTAGGAAGACCACCCAGCACCTCGGGACACACCTGCAGCACCTCATGCTCCTTCAGATAATCGATCAATTCCGAGGAAGCATTATTTCCGCCATTATATTTACAATTTACTCCCAGCAAGCAGCTGCTTACAGCATATTTCATTCCTTACCCCTCCTGTTTATTCAATGTATTTAAATAATGAATGTAGCCTTTTCTTATTTTCTATAAAGAAAACAGCACACCTACATCTCTATACATTCTATCATAAACCATCCAGTGACACATACAAATGTTTGTGTATCACATAAAATTCAATCCTCTCAATATCGATTCGCTTTCGCATATCATCATGAAACAAACTATAAAACCATAATTGGCAGCTTCCTTTCACATTCTATCATCATTCCCACGCATATCCGGATAGGAACCATATGTTTAAACTCCCTCTTTTCTCCCACGCTTTGAGCGCAGGCGCAGGCATTGCCTAACAGTTGTTTCAATTTACTGATTTCATCACAAACTGGATTTTATTTCACACATCCCTATCGACGATTTTAAGCGCATCTGTATATTCACCCAGACGAGCTTGTAACACAAAAAAGCCGCCTGCACAGATTACAGTACGGCTTCCTGTATTAGTTTGCTTTTGCCTTGCAATAGGCTGTAAAATCATGCTCCTGTATAATTTCATCCAAAAGCTCGCGGTTCCCCGGCCTCTCCACATGATACCAGTAGACAGGCAATATATCCAGCTGTGTGCCCTGTTCGTCCAGTATCTGCGTGTTTATTTTCTCATATTCATTTTCCGAACTACCAGGCACATATTCCTCCAGTGCATCAACCGCACGGGCTGCCGCTTCATCCACCTCATAGATTTCTCCAAGAATTCTGGAATTCCCCGGAAGCAGTGCCGGGTATGAGCGTTCCTTTAGGGAATACAGTTCCCCAATGACATAGCCATAGCCTAAAAACCGACTCTTCCCCTTCAAATAAAGCTCATAATTATACAATCCCATTCGCAGGGATCCATAAACGAACAGCTTCATTCTAACAGATGGTGCCTCCTGTCGTTTTGACATCCGCTTCATTATGAATCATTGCGGAAATAGCACAGGTTAACCCCTTAACGATAACCTCCAGCGCCATGCTCGGCTGTCCCGGCTTGTCCACCACCTGCTGTGGAAGATACGGAATATGGATAAATCCGCTTTTCTTGCCGGCAAATTCCTTTTCAATCATATAGCGCACACCATAAAGCACATGGTTGCATACAAAGGTTCCCGCACTGTTTGATATAGAGGCAGGTATCTTGTTTTTGCGTATCTCATTCACCATTGCCTTGATTGGCAGGTTGGAGAAATAGGCAGCATCACCATCCGCAAACACAGGCTCATCAATGGGCTGATTGCCTTCATTGTCCGTGATACGGCAGTCATCGATATTGATACCGACACGCTCCACGGTAAGATCACTGCGGCCACCTGCCTGTCCGATCGATAGAATCATATCCGGATCATGCTTCTGAATAGCTTCACGAATCACCTGCAAAGACTTATGAACGACAGTAGGTATTTCCAACTTGATAATCTCTGCGCCCTCTATCGTAGCTGGCAGCAGCTTCACTGACTCAATAGCGGGATTTATCGGTTCTCCGCCAAACGGATCAAATCCGGTCACTAATATTTTCATAAACAGCTTCCTTTCCTAGAACGCCAGCAACAGCATCAGTACGATGTGTACGACGATCATTGCGAATGCCATCGGTGCCTGTGCCCGAATGACAGTCCATTTATTTCTTGTTTCCAAAACAGCCGTTGGCACAATATTGAAATTGGCAGCCATCGGTGTTAATAAGGTACCACAAAATCCGCAGGTCATACCAAGTGCTCCGACA
Organism: [Clostridium] innocuum; assembly: GCA_012317185.1. Lineage (NCBI taxonomy): Bacteria > Bacillati > Bacillota > Clostridia > Eubacteriales > Clostridiaceae > Clostridium > [Clostridium] innocuum. The sequence continues at coordinate 4,130,044 of CP048838.1, forward strand.
ACAACCGGGTTTCCGCCCTGTGCAATGACAAAGGGAATACCGATTCCCAGAGTAATGACAGAGAATGCCGCAAATGCATTTCCCATAATCATCGTGAATATTACCATGCCAAGGCAGTAGATAATGACTCCGATCAGAATATTGCCGCTTGGTACGACACTGGATATCATTGTGGAAATCACATCACCGACACCGGCTTCGGTAAACAGGGTACCCAAAGCGCCCAAAAGCTGTGGCAAAAGACAGGATGCACCGACCTGCATCAGCTGCTTGGTTGTATTTTCACGCGTTTCATTTACCTTTGGACGGCAGATGATAACCGCCAGAACAAAGGATACCAGACAGGCGATTCCAACCATAACGGCACCATCCAGCGCAGCGCTGTCGATTCTGACAAACGACATCACCAACGCCATCAGACCAACTGTCACGGCCGGAAGGAATATCCAGCTTTTAATCCGTCTGCTTTCTTTTTCCTTTTCCTCAACACTGACATCCCGGAAGGTACCGATACGTACCTGTCCGCTAACTGTTAAAATCCCCATAACCACAAGGATTCCTCCGGTGATCGTACTCGGAATCCATTTTCCAAGGATGAAGATCACACCGACAAGCACCCAGAACAGCGCTGTCCCGTATTTTGCCTTATCATTCTTCTGGAATGCCCGCCAGCCGGCATCCAGACAAACCAGTCCGCATAATGCATAAAATATTTCCGGAGCGATATTAGTCAGAAAATCAGTCATGACGAGCACCTGCCTTTTTTACCTTACGGTCAAACAGGAAAACCTGCAGGAATGTAAATACCACGGTAATAACCATAACCGGAATACTGGCCATCGCAATACTTGGCAGTGTAACCTCCTTGTACATGGAAAGTGTTCCCTGAATCAGCACAACACCGCTTGCCGCCGCAAAGCAGTTCTGTGCAAAGAAGTTACCGAAGTTTTCCACAGCTGCCGCATGTCCCTTCAGCTCCTCCACCTCATTTTCACTCAGGTCACTCTGCTTACTCACCTTTGCCGCAGCCTCTGACATTGGCAGAATCAGCGGACGGACAAACTGAACATGTCCTCCGATCCGCACATTGAATGCACTGGCAGCAGTACGAACAAGCATATAGATTGCCAACACCTTTCCTGCGGATGCATTTTTTATTTTTCCTATCAAATATGCCGCACGTTCCTTCAGCCCGTATCGCTCAATAATCGCGATTACCGGGAAGATAATCAGGAAGATCGACATCAGACGATTGCTAACAAAAGACTCTCCCAGAATGGAAAGAATATGTGGAATATCCATTCCTGCAACAATTCCTGTCACCAGACCAGCCAGCAGAACAGTTGCGAGTACATCGAACTTCAGTGCGAAGCCGAGAACGATGATTACGATTCCAATCAATTTCAAGTATTCCATAATAAACTCCTCTCTATCATGGGGATTTTATCATTAACGGTAAAAAGTCGCAATCATTTTCTTACAAAATTTTATGAATTATTTTCACATTTTACCTGAAAAAGAGCTTCAGGCTTCCATTTTTTATTGAAATAAGCCAGCATTTACCTTATTTTCGTTTCACAAACACAAGCTCCTGTGCCTTGGATAATTCCTTTTGATATGCATAGCCGTCCGCATGAAAAGCGATAAGCTCCTCTGCGGTGGATATACGCTGTGTGATGATCCAGTTAACCATTGCGCCTCTTGCCATCTTCACCTGCGTGGATTCTGTTTTCAGTCTGCCCGCTTTCTCTATAAGAAATGTCACTGTATAGGTAGATTCTTCGCACAGATAAGGGTACACCGCTTTTGAATATTCCTTACTGGCAAGATTGATGATACAGGGCTTTTCGCCTTCCTCCTGCAAGAGGAAATGCGCAAGACGATCCCCCCAGTACGCATACAGATCCCTGCATTCACCGATCGGCAAACGTGTCTGCATTTCCAGACGATAGGGCTGGATGGCATCCATGGGACGTAGGACACCATACATACCGGACAGTATTCGTATACAGTCCTGTGCATAGGCGGCATCCTCCTGTGAAAAATTCTCCACCCCCATATGCTTGAACTGCAGTCCGTTATATGTATACAGCGCGGGTGAGCCTGCAAGAGAAAACGTCATGTTCTGATACCGCTGTACATTCTCCACAGCTATTTTCTCATTTATTTTCATCAGGGTACGCAGCTCATCAGCGGGGAGCTGCTTCAGCCTTTCACATATAACTTCACTGTCGTTGATGAAGTGTGGAAGCTGCAGCGGTTCTCTGTTTACCGGCTTCATCTGCTTGGTTGGTGATAACATTATTTTCATACTATCTTCCTCATTTCTCCTGTCTATTATAGCAGAGAGAGCTGCTTTGCGGCATTGATTTGCATGTTCATATCCGATTTCATTCCTAATGATTTTATAGCCGCTCTTTGAAGAATGATATCCCTGAAAGAAGAATCAAAAGCATACAGCTACCGAAAGGTTTCTTTACCATACAATATGAAGTTGATAAAGCCGTAAAAACCGAAAAAAAGAAATAAAGTTCCTGCATGCGAAGGAAATCTATTTCTTCATGGTTTATAATGTACACCGGTATTTCAAAGTATGTTAGAATCAGCTTTACAGCACCGCTTCTAGATCATGTCCTCGCTTTGTTCTGGCAGGTCCTCACTCACCGGTAGTTCCACGCTGCTGTTTTCCCTTTTCAAGCGTACTCTGCGATTCATTTCCTCACGCAGCAGAGAATAGATAACAGAGAAGGTTGGCAGTCCCAGCAGCATACCCGCAAAGCCAAACAAGCCGCCGCCAACTGTGATCGCAAACAATACCCAAAGGCCGGAAAGCCCCACACTTGTTCCAACGACACGCGGATAGATCAGATTGGATTCAAACTGCTGCAGACAGATGCCGAATATGACAAAGAACACCCCTTGCAGAGGATTGACGAATGCGACCAGCAGGGCACACAGAACAACACCGAAGATCGCTCCGAAAATCGGTATGATGTTGGTACAGCCGATAATCACACCCAGGATCGGTGCATATGGGAAGCCTAACACCAGGCAGCCGATATAGCACAAAACACCGATAATCACCGCTTCCACCAGCTGCCCGGTGATAAAGGCGGAAAAGGTTGTGTTGGTAAGATGAGCGACCCGCAGCACAAACGCATTCGCTCTGTTGGATGTAAAGGCATAGAGAAAGCGATGAGACTGTTCCAGCAGCTTATCCTTAGATACCGTCAGATAAACCGCAATAACCAGTGCCATAAATACATTGGCCAGACTGCTCGCAAAGCCGCTTGCCATGGTAAGCAGATGCGGTATTCCGTTTTTCAGAAGACTCACCAGAGTGTCCTGCAGCTGTGCGGAATAGGTGTCCACCTGCTTGAGAACATCCTGTGGTATCTGCTGTTTCTCGATCATACTGGTAATCGTTTTCTGTGCATCCTCAATATATCCCGGCAGTGAATTCGCCAGTGAGGCAATGCTTTCAATCACCTGCGGCATCACAATGCGTACAATAAAAGCGAGAATACCGAAAATAATTAACATGGAGCATACAGCGGCGAGCGCCTTTTTCCACCTTCCCAGATTGTCCGGAAGCTTTTTCAGGAAAAATTTCATAGGGATGTTGAAAACAAACGCCATCATGATGCCATAGATAAACGGACGCAGCATACCGATGATCATAGACACCGTATCAAACACCTCATTCAGATGCAGCATGATCCAGATTAACGCTATCGTATAGGTAATCAGAAACAATACGTGCTTCAGCGTCAGCCGGTTGATTTTCTTATTTTTTTCAGTGAACATAGAAGACCCCTTTCTTTATGAGTTCCTCAGCTCCAGCAGGATATCGCGAAGCTCTGCCGCACGTTCGAAGTCCAGCACCTTTGCGGCCTCCCGCATTTCCTTTTCCAGATTTGCCAGCAGCTTTTCCTTATCCTTCTTGCTGACCTTGGCTTTCTTCCCAATATATTTCGCCGTCATTTCCTGGGTTTCCTTACTGCGGACAACCTCATGGATCGGCTTGATGATCGTTTTTGGCGTAATGCCGTGCTTCTCATTATAGGCAATCTGTATTTCACGGCGACGTGCGGTTTCATCCAGCGCCTTCTGCATGGAATCCGTTATTTTATCCGCATACATAATGACCTGTCCATGGGCATTACGGGCAGCGCGACCGATAATCTGAATCAAAGAGCGCTCACTTCGCAGGAAGCCCTCTTTATCGGCATCCAGAATGGTAATCAGAGAAACCTCCGGTATGTCCAGACCTTCACGAAGCAGGTTGATACCGATCAGCACATCGTATTTTCCTTTCCGCAGGTCCCGTATGATTTCCGTTCGTTCAATCGTTTTAACCTCATGATGCAGCCACGCCACCTTGAAATCCATTCCCTTCAGATAGCTGGTCAGATCTTCCGCCATGCGAACGGTCAGCGTTGTAATCAGAGTACGTTCATTCTTTTCAATGCGCGTACGGATTTCATCCACAAGATCGTCGATTTGTCCCTGCGTCGGACGTACGGTTACCACCGGATCCAGAAGACCTGTCGGACGAATGATCTGTTCTATGATTTCACCCTTTGTCTGTTCCAGCTCATAGTTACCCGGTGTTGCGGAGACAAAGATTGCCTGATTGATCATTTTCTCAAATTCTTCAAAACGCATCGGACGGTTATCAAGTGCGGAAGGAAGACGGAAGCCATAGTTTACCAGTGTTTCCTTACGGGCACGGTCCCCATTGTACATGCCGCGAATCTGCGGCAGGGATACATGGGATTCATCCACTACGAGCAGAAAATCGTCAGGGAAATAATCAAATAAGGTATACGGGCATTCTCCCGGCTTACGACCATCAATATGACGCGAATAGTTTTCTATACCCGGGCAGACACCGAATTCACGCAGAGCTTCTATATCATAACGCGCACGCTGTTCCAGCCGCTGCTTCTCCAGCAGCTTGCCCTCATTTTCCAGCACCTGCAGACGGTCAGCCAGCTCCTCTTCGATCGTATTCGCTGCCCGATTGATAATTTCCTGCTTTGTCGCATAACCGCTGGCCGGATAAACCACGTAAACGGTATAGGCATTCAGAACCTTGCCGGTTAGGGGATCCACTTCACAGATTCGTTCGATTTCATCATCAAACATTTCGATTCGCAGGATAAAGGAGTCCGTATGTCCCGGTGCAACCTCAATTACATCTCCGCGGACACGAAAGGTGCCCCTCAGCAAATCCATGTCATTTCTCGTATACTGTCTTGCGACCAGCTTTCCCATCAGCTCCTTGCGATCAATGATATCACCCACACGGATTGAGAAAAACATCTCCCGATACTGTTCCGGATTGCTGGCACCGTAAATACATGCGACTGAAGCTATGATAATCGTATCCCTTCGTTCCAGAATGGAGTTGACAGCTGCCATTCGCAGCATATCCAGCTCCATGTTGGTTGTCGCATTCTTGTCAATATAGGTGTCGGAGCTTGGAATATAGGCCTCCGGCTGATAATAATCAAAGTTGGATACAAAGTATTCCACCCGGTTGTTCGGAAAAAATTCCTTAAATTCAGAATAGAGCTGTCCTGCCAGTGTCTTGTTATGTGCGAATACCAGTGTGGGCTTATTGACCTTCGCAATCACATTGGATATGGTGAAGGTCTTACCGGTACCGGTCGCCCCCAGCAGAACCTGCTGTTTCTTTCCTTTTTGAATGCCGTCCACCAGCTCCTGAATTGCCTTTGGCTGATCTCCCTGCGGCTGATAATCCGATACAAGATCAAATAATTTAGTTTCCATTTGTCAGTTCCACCGCTTTCTTCATCTGCGTATCCAGAACTGCCTCCTCACTATGCCATTTTAACGCACAGCTGGAAAGCAGAGAGGTCAGGGTATCCGCATCAATGTTTCCAGTGACCTTCATTCCCTTATCCTTCTGATACTGCTTCAGGGCTTCACCGGACGCATAAGAGAAATATTCATCCGTCCGATCCACTGCATAACCGAGGAATTTCAGATAAATCTGTGCACTCTTCGCTGCTGCGGAAACCGTGTCCGGCTTGTATACTTCCTTTTTCAGAACCGGTGCACTCGTATAGAACGCTTCATCCAGCTTTACCTGAACATCCGGTGTAATGCCCTTCCCGTTTATTTTTTCCCCCTTTGGCGTAATCCATTCCGCTGTTGTGTATTTAAACATGGTTCCGTCCTTAAAGGTGAGCGGCACCTGCACCGTTCCCTTGCCATATGTTTTTTCTCCGACAACGGTTGCGCCCAGATGTTCGCGCAGTGCTGCAGTCAGCACTTCTGCCGCACTGGCAGTATCCCCGTTGACAAGTACAACAATTTTCTTATATTTGTATTGCTCATAACCGCTGATGGTTTTGTAATCCTCCTTCGTGCCGTCCTTTGTTTCCTCACGGAAGATAACGGTATTGTCCGGAAGCAGATAGCTGGCAATTTCCTGTGCGGATTTCAAATAACCGCCGGTATTGTCCCGCAAATCCAGAATCAGGTTCTCACAGCCATCCTTCTTCAGACTTTCCAAATGACTTTTAACCTCTTCCCCGCTTGTTTCCGCAAAGGTGTCAAGCTCCAGTATTCCGGTTTTCCCGTTGACACTGCTGTATACGGAATCCTGCACAGTTGCTTTCTTCACCTTGATTTTCTTATGCCTGTTTTCCCGTATGATTTCCAATGTGATTTCATCACTCTTGGAATTGGTGATCAGCGCTTTAACATCGCTTGTTGTCATATTCCTGCATACAGTTCCATCAATGGCATAAATCTGATCTCCCATCAGAAAGCCTGCTCCCTCTGCCGGTGAATTTTTCAGCACCTCATCAATGATAAACGTCGAATCATCCACGCCGTAAAACTGAATGCCGATACCGACAAAGCTTCCTTCCATGGAGCCCGTAAAGCTTTCTGTCTGTTCATTATCCAGATAGCTGGTATGGATATCGCCGCCGGCATCCACCAACCCGCTGATCGCACCGTCAATCAGCTTCTGATTCAGATTTTTCTGATTCTTTCCGAAGTAGAATTTGTCACTCATGATGGAATAGATTTCCTCCAGCTTCTGAAATTCATCTCTGGAGGCTGCCGCAGTCTGATGCAGCGTGGAGTTTAAAAAGAAGCCTCCGAAAAAGCATACGATACATGTGGCAACAATGCACATTCGTCTCTGTCTGCGTTTTTTCTCTGCCTGTATTTCATCCGGCCATTTATGTCTGACCAGTTTATATCTCACAACTTTTTTCTCTGCCATACAAAACACCTCATTGTCCTTTACAGATTTACGTTTATAATCATATCACATTTTATGAACGATGATAACTATTTCGATGAAAGAACATGACAGTTCGTGAAATCTCATTCGCTCATTTTCATAAAGGCGCTCATTTTCATAGACTTTCCTTCAAAGTGAAAACAAGGAAAAGGACTGCCTGAGCAGTACATCCTTCCCGGATTTACATAGAACGCTCCCTTTGGAAAGCTCTGTGTAATCACGGAATGCACACCCGGCAGTCCTTTTTTACGATTATTCTGATAAAGCGGCACTTTCATTGTGTGCCGGTGTCCATATCAGCGCTTCCAGCGCAGATACTTCGTAGTTGAGAAAAAGCTTCCCACAAGTCCGACCAGCATACCGCCCAATAGCAGAATACCGCAAATCTGAAGTGTAAACGGCATAATCGGCTGTAGTGTAAACAGACTGGTTATAATCTGACCGTTCAGCATGTCAAAGAAATACTGATAGCCGAAATAGGTAAAGATACACGGCAGTACAGCGCCCATTAAACCTATGAGCATTCCTTCAATCATAAATGGAACTTTTATGTACCAGTTTGCCGCACCGACGTTTCGCATGATGGATATTTCGGCATTTCTCGCATAGATTGTCAGCTTAATGGAATTGGATATCAGGAAGAGTGCCAGCAGTGTCAGCAATCCGACAAAGACGAGTCCTCCGGAGCGAATGGTATTCAATACGGAAATCATTTTGGATACACTGTTTCCTCCGTAAACAGACTGCTTCACAAAGGGCAGCTGTTCAATCTGTGCATTGATGGCTTTGATCTGATTGGCATCCTTCACGGACACAAAGAAGGCATTGCACAGCGGGTTATCCTTACCGCGGTACATTTCAAATTCCTTCCCCTTTTCCTTAATCATCAGCTCCAGCTCATTATCCTTATCGGAAAAGGTCACCCTGCGTACACCGCTAATTTTTTCCAGACCGTCTTTTGCCTCATCAATTTTCTTCTGTGTTTTTACATCCGCCTTTAAAACCACATGAATCTGCAGATCATCCTCGATGGAATTGGTAAACAGAGATACATTTCCTGCAATCATCAGAAATGCGGAAAACAGAATCAGTGTGATGGTAACTGCACTGGATGCCGATAAGGACATGGCGATGTGACGAAAGATACTCAAAAAGGCCGTCTTTATGAATTTCGGGAACGCCTTGAAAAATCTAATCATGCTTCAGGTAGCCCCCCTTCATGATATCCGCAACCACATAGCCCTCCTCCAGACAGATGGTGCGTTTCTTAAAGCGGTCTACGATCGTTGAATCATGGGTAACCATGACAACCGTTGTTTTTTCAACCTCGTTGATTTTCTCCAGCAACTCCATGATTTCCGCAGATTTATCCGGATCAAGATTTCCTGTCGGCTCATCCGCTATCAGCACCTTGGGATGATTGGCAATTGCACGGCCGATTGTCGCCCTTTGCTGCTGTCCTCCGGAAAGCTCATTCGGAAAGGACTTCGCCTTATCTTCGAGCGATACCAGCTCCAGCACCTCCCGCACACGGCGGCGGATATCCACCTTTTTCATACCGATCACTTCAAGAGCGAATGCTATGTTTTCAAAGATTGTAAGTCTGGGAAGCAGACGGTAATCCTGAAATACGACCCCGATATTTCTGCGGTAGACCGGCACACGGGAATGCTTCAGCTTTCCCACATTGATATTTTCCACCATAACCGTACCACTGTTGGGAATTTCTTCCCCATCCAGCAGCTTGATCAGTGTAGACTTTCCAGATCCGGTCGGTCCGATAATATATACAAATTCTCCATCATCAATGGCAAGATTGATATCCCGCAGAGCATGTACACCATTCTTATATTCCTTCGATACGTTTTCCATTACGATCATAACATCACTCCTGACTTTTCATAATTACGCTTGAAACGGGCAGCGTTCCCTATAGGTAAGCTTACCCGAAGATATTTTCCGGTTTTTCACGACAAGGGGCACCGCTTACGCCACAGGTTCTGCTTAATGCTCCATTACCCCAGCCGCAGCCCCATGCAAAGTCAGCAGAGGAACGGAATTGTGAGATTGCAGAGGATATACTCATTTTTCCCAGATTGACGACCTCAATATGACAGTGCGGTCCGGAGGTATTCCCGCTGTTTCCGGTCAGTCCCAGCAGCTGTCCCTTTTTCACCTGCGTTCCGGCAGATACTGCAAAGCCTTCCTGTGACATATGGAAGAAGCTGATGGCATACGTGGTTCCACCGGCCTGTGTCAGCATATGGATACTGTTACCACCGCCTACCGGATAACCGCTCCAGTTGCCCAGATAACCGCCGTTCGTCGCTACCGAATTATTGGCATACAGAATAATTCCATCTGCCGGCGCCACGATCTGTGTGCCGATGGGAGCAGCCATATCGAGCCCGAGATGAACACCGCCGCCCGGATAATACCAGGTACCGGCAGACACGCTGCCTCCGCGAACCGGCATCATAAGCGCACCATTTCCACTGAAATCCAGCTTTCCTGCGACAGAGGTATTGATATTGATCATATTGTTCTGAATGCTTGCAATATCCACCTGCACCGAACGCATTTTCTCATTCAATTCAGCTTCCTGCTTACGGTATTCCTCCAGAAGCTTCTTTTTCTGCTTCTGTACCTTTTCTGTTTCTTTCTTATTTTTCTCGTTCTCCGCTTTTTTCGCTTCCACATCGGCCTTCAGCCGGTTTTTCTCGCTTTTCTGATGATCCAACTCAGCTTTATCCTCCTGCAGCTTTTTAATTTCCACCTGATCACTGTCTGTGATTCTCTGCAGACCATCCACCTTACGAATCATATCAACAAGATCCTTGGAGCCCATAATGACCTCCACATCCATATTGGTGCCGATCACCGCCTGTTCATCAAGCATGCGATCGGTGATGATCTTATTCCGCTGATCGATATCCTTCTGCTTCTTTTTGATTTCCACATTCAGCTTGGAAATCTGACCTTCAATGGTACGAATATTGGCTTTATTGATTTCGATATTCTTATCCAGTTTATCAATCACGGATTGCAGCTGCTTCATAACGGAGGTTATTTCCTCAATATTGTTTTTGATTGCGGATATTTTCTTATCCAGAGAGGATACCTCTCCCTCCAGAGAGCTGCTCAGCCCCGCATAGTATTCCTTAAAGGCCGCACACTGCTGCGCTGCCGCTTCACTTTCCTGAGCAACACTGCATTTGTTCAGCCATGCTTCTTCATTTCCTTCAAAATCTGCCGCATACAGCCAGCTGTTTTTCTGTGACGGTACCAGAAACAGCATTGCCGCTACACAGCCTGTAATCATAAGTTTCTTCATTTTCATCGACGCCACCTCAAATATTTCGTTGCTGCCAGAAAGCTGCCAATAATGCCCACAACAGCTCCACTCAGGAATAGCACCCCTGCAATCTGCAAGGTGAAGGGATATGGCTTCTGCATAACGAACATGCTGCTCATGAATTGTCCGCCAAAGAAATCATAGAGAAAGCCATAACCGAATATCGTCAGAATCACAGGAATCAATGCACCGATGATTCCAATCAGCATCCCTTCGAACATGAACGGTGTTTTGATATACCAGTTACCTGCCCCTACATTCCGCATAATGGAAATTTCTGTCTGTCTTGTATAGATTGTCATTTTGATTGTATTGGTAATCAGGAATATTGCAAGTACACCCAGTGCCAGTATAAAGGCGGCACCTCCGTAGCGTATTGCTTCAAAGGTGTCGATCATATCCTGAATGCTCTCTCCGCCGTACTGAGCCTTTTCAATACCTTCCATATTGTTTAATGTCTTTGTAATCTGAGGAATATCGGTTGCCTTCTCCACCTCCACGATGAATACATTCGGCATCGGGTTGCGTTCCTTATAGCGTTCAAACACCGAACCGCTTTCCTCAATCAGGATGTTCAGCTCATCCTCTTTGCTGGAGAATTCCACTGCTTTAACACCGGAGATTCCCTTAATCAGCTTTTCCATGTGTTCAATTTCATCCCGCTGCTGCAGGGAATCAATGGATGCATGAATTTTCAGATTTGTTTCCACATGATCCGCAAAGCTGTTCATGTTGGCCGCAAGCACGAGAAACAGAGTCATCAGTGTCAGCGTTACTGCCACCGCAGAGGCACTGGACAATGTCATCGCCATATGACGGCCCAGATTGCGGAGCGCCGTCATGAAATGCTTGGGAAGACTTTGTATAAAACTAATCATGATGTATATATCCGCCTTTCGCGATATCCGCAACGATAAAACCGTCCTCCAGCGCTATCGTGCGTTTTTTGTATGTATTAACAAGTGTGGAGTCATGTGTAACCATTACAATGGTCGTCTCCTCCACCTTGTTGATTTTATCCAGCAGCTCGATGATTTCCATCGATTTCTCAGGATCAAGGTTTCCTGTCGGCTCATCCGCAATCAGCACCTTGGGATGATTGGCAATTGCCCGGGCGATGGTAGCGCGCTGCTGCTGTCCTCCGGATAACTGATCCGGGAAGGATTTTGCCTTATCCTGCAGTGATACCAGCTCCAGAATTTCACGTACACGCCGTCGTATGGTTACCTTATCCAGTGCCAGCACCTCCAGTGCAAATGCAATATTTTCGAAGACTGTCATCTTCGGAAGCAGCCGGAAATCCTGAAACACCACACCGATATTGCGGCGGTAGAAGGGTACGCGGGAGTGACGCAGCTTCCCCACGTTGGTTTCCGCTACATACACCTCTCCCTGATCCGGAAGCTCTTCTCCGTCCAGCAGCTTGATCAGGGTGGATTTTCCACATCCTGTCGGACCGATGATATAAACAAATTCGCCTTCCTCTATTTCAAGATTGATATCACGCAGTGCGTGAACCCCATTCCTATATGATTTGGATACATTTTTTAAGAGGATCATTTCATCACTCCTTTGGCTAACATTATAACATAAATCGACACCGTTGACAGTGCCTGTCGTATGTAAAATTCTTACAATTTCAAAATGCAGACACAAAAGTTATGATAGATAGAAAACATTACCTGTCAGCTATGCGAAGTTTACAATGGTTTCTTCATCCGGATGCAAGTTTTTTCCTGCACAAAGCTGATGTATATCGTATTATCTGAAAGCTTTGCATTTCGTGCTGTGTTCCTGATAAAGCAAATAAAAAAAAGAATTCCTGCCATCACATTAGCGACGGGAACTCCTCGTTTAAACAGATATTTTGATTGCGGAAACAGGCAGAACCGTTTGATGCTAGAGCTGTTCCTGATAGGTGAAGCCTTCTCCCTGCACCTCATTCACATCACTGACAATGACGAATGCTTCCGGGTCTACCTCTGCAATGATATGATTCAGTTCAGAGAACTGTTTTTTCACAACCACCATCATGATAACCGGCTTGCTGGTTCGGGTGTAGCCGCCCTCGGCATGCAGAATCGTTGCTCCGCGGTTGATATTCTGATAGATCACCTGCATCATCTCTTCGAATTTATCCGATATGATCATGACGTTTTTGGCCTCATGAGAGCCCATGGTAATCACCTTGTCTATCAGCTGTCCGCATACCCAAACGGAAACAAGTCCGATCATGGCAGCCTCCACACCATATACACTCGCACCTAAAAGAACCGTAGCCCCGTCGATGCACATCACCAGCGTCGGCAGTGCAATCTTCGTATATTTGTTGATGATCAGCGGTGGAATGTCCATACCTCCGGTACTGCCACCGACACGGTAAACCAGTCCTATTCCGATCCCTGTACATACCCCTGCATAAATGGATGCCAGGAGTGGATTGCCGGTAACCTGAACATCGGGCCAAAGCATACCAAGCACAGAGATAAAGAGCGGGTATACGATTGTGGAAACAATGGTTTTTAACGCAAAGCGTTTCCCCAGCAGCACCGCTCCCAGTAAATACAGTCCGATGGTCAGTCCATTGATGACCAGACGCGGAGAAAGATTAAAAATCGGCTGCAGCGCAACAGCGATTCCCGCAACACCTCCGGAAAGAATGTCCAGTGGAAGAATGAAGAAGGTAACCCCTGCCGCTATGATGAGATTTCCCATAATGATGCTGATAATTTCGATAATCTGATCCTTTTTATCATGATTCTGCATATCCCATGCCTCGCTTTCCTGCTTTCCTATATATGATAGACGACTACTCCCATACAGTATCTGTAGCATTATCCGCTTATATTCCTGTTGCGAGCTTTTCGTATGTTCGCTACCCGAAATTATAACATATGTAAAAAATGAAATCGCAAGAAAATTCACGGATTGTTTTCACGTTTCTGAAACAGGAATGCATTTTCTATTATCCTTCTTTGTACAAGCCGCCAGAGATTCCTTTCAGAATTTATTGCCTCATAGATATATCCTGCCGGCGTCAACCCCTGCACGCTTTAAGGTGGCATTTCCACAGCAAAAAGAGATCAATTTCATCATTCTAAAATAATGAAATCAACCTCTTTTGTTCCTGCAAAACTGCGCTTACCCGTACGCATTTTAAATGCTTTCGATATTTGATTTAATATCCGCCCTTGCCTGTCGTTCCTTCTTCCACCTGCCCATATGTCTTGAAGCTTTCGATCACGACATCAATTTCTTCTTTACTCAGGACCGCCGGTTTTCCGACACACATGGTACGCCATTGAATTTCCGCAACCCACTCTACGTTTTCCGCTACGTTGAAGGCTTTCGATAAAGATGGTCCATAGGCCACCATGCCATGATTTGCCAGCAGCATCGCCAGACCTTCCCTCGTTGCCTCACTCACCTTTTCCGCCAGCTCCTCTGTGCCATAGGTTGCATAATCGGCACAGGGAACACGAAATGTCTGAGCTCCTGCAAGAAGATAATGCACAGCTTCAATCGGCTGCTTCAGACATGCAAAGGTTGTACAGTAGGTTGAGTGTGCATGCACCACACCTCGCGCATCCGGATGAAGCTTATAAATAGTCGCATGCAGCGCATGTTCACTGGATGGCTTCCGGCTTCCCTCTATAAGGTTTCCATCCAAATCCAGAATGACGATATCCTCAGCAGCGGTTTCAAAATAATCCAATCCGGATGGTGAAATCGCCATATAGCCACACACAGGATCATAGGCGCTGATATTGCCTGATGTTCCTTTCGACAAACCGGCAGAGCTCATTTTCTTCCCGTAATCTACAATTTCCTGTCGTTCTTTTTCCATTAACATACTTCGTTTTCCTCCTTATACCGTCGTATTCACTCTATCTCGATTTGTTTTCCATATTTCATAATACTCCTGTATGAGCGATCCCTTTTGCGGTTTATAGATTTTGTACGCTCGCTCATTTGTGTCTGTATGAATATTCCAATAAGAATTGCATACAGCTACACAGCCCATAATAGATGCCTGATGGAAATTATCCGGCAGTACCAGAGCCTTCTGCGTCAGATCACTGAGATGCTGACACAGCATTTCCGATTGAAAACCGCCGCCGCAGCCCAGAATTTTATCATGCTGTATCGGCAGCATCTGCAGCAGCTGTCGATACTGATAAAAAATAGAACAGGCGATATCCCCCACCAGGGCCCATGCAAGATCTATTCGATGCAAATCGGCGCGAAATGGCGGGCGCATGAAGAAGCCGCCGTTTTTATAGCCGCAGGCATGTTCAAAATCCAGAGAGGAAAAGGATGCGGTGCATTTTATGCTGTTTACTTCCTTCAATGCTGCCTCCAGATCCTCATAGCTTACACCGTCAAAGAGCAGATTTCGAATGCGCTGATAGTTCAATCCCGTAACACCGGGGTTTGTTTCCATCTGATACATGCTGCCCTTTAACCAGGAATCCGTCCAGCAGCGCTCCTGCGGATCACAGTATCGTTCTGTTCTCAGCGTCACCACAGGAGACGTTGTTCCTGATACAACAGCAATATCCCCTTCCTGCATACCGGCTCCAAGCACTGCCACCTGCGTATCTGCCCCCCCTATAAGAAAGGGAATGTCATAGGCGATTCCAAGCTGCTCCTTGATATCCTCTCTCATAAAACCCAGAAGAGAGCCTGCATTCAGCAGGGGCGGCATGGTAAGCTGCTCCAGCTTGAAACGCTTTATCAGTTCTTCACTCCATTGCTGTGTACCGATGTCATATAGCTGTGTTTCACACGCCTGCGAAGGTTCGATGGCAAGCTTTCCACATAAAACATAGCCAATCCACTCGCTCAGGCTTGTAAAGGTTTGTACCTGATCGAAAATTTCTTTTCTGCGCTTTGATAGGCCCATAAGCTTAGCAGCAGGAAAATCCTCCGTAACCCAGCGCCCCGTTTTCTTATAGATCCCATCCTTCTGTATCTCTGCCATCCACGCTCTTCCCCGGTTATCAATATTGGGAAGTCCATAGAAGTCTTCCTGTTTTCGGTTGATGAGGACAATACTTTCTCTGGCACCGGAGGAGGATATGGCATCGATCGTGATATTTGGATACATATGAATGATTTCCCGACAAAGTCCTAAGATGTTGCGCTTCCAAAACGAAGGATCAAAATACTGCGCATCCTCATATGCCTCATCAATATAATAGATATTTTCAAAGGTTTTCACGCAAATTAATGCGCCATCCTCACGAACCAGAGCAACTCTTGAATTACCGGTTCCTATATCCACGATCATATAATGCTTCATAACGGCATCTTCAGGGAGTGATAATTGTATACGATACGCTCCAGCTGCTCCTGCTTTTTCCAGGCCTTTAAACGCTCTGTGATGATATCCGACTGATGGTCTGTAACTTCATAGGTGGCTCCACAGATATGCGGTGTTAAAAGGACATTGTCATTTTCTATGATTTTCAAGTCATCCGGTAATGGCGGTTCGCTATTTAGCACATCCAGAAGAATCCCCTTAATGCGTTTCTCTCTTGCCATATCCTGCAATGCTTCCATATCTACGACAGCACTTCTTGCGGTATTCACAAAAACAGCATCCGGTTTCATCGTATACAGCAAATCTCTTGAAATCAGCTTCTCTGTAGCAGGAAGCACCGGCAGATGAATGGAAATGACATCACATGCGGTAAACAGCTCCTGCAGCTCACATTTTGTATATGGCGTATCACTGACATACGGATCGTAATAGCTGATGCTGCACCCGAATGCGTCCAGCAGGTGTGCAGCCGCTTTTCCCACGGCACCAAAACCGACGAAGCCAACATGCTTGCCATGCAGCTCATTTCCCATCCATGTATAATACGGTGTTGTTCCTTCTATCCATTGTCCGTCCCTGACCCATGCAGTTGCAGGAAGCAGCTTGCGCATATAGGCAATCAGCATTCCCACCAGCATTTCCGCTACAGCCGTCGCATTCCGGGCCGGAGTACACAAAACCGGTATTCCATGAGCACTGCATGCCTCTACATCAATATTTGCTGGATTTGCACGGCAGTCACCAATTACCTTTAATCCTTTATAGTTGGATACTACAGCTTCCGTGATGCGATCCAGCTCTGTAATCAGAATATCCGGCTGCACCGTTTTCAGCGCCTCCAGCATCTCTTTTTCATAAAAGCGCTCTCCTGTTTTATTCCATGGATCATATACGACCTCTTCAAACAGCTCCTGCAGCTCCCGCAGTCTGATTTCAGACATGGGAGCACGTACGTAAACCTTCATAAACCGACCTCCTTATCAATAAAACTGTGATACATCTTCCTCAAAATAAGCTGCGACATCATATGCACTATATACCCCCTTATCTGTTATGACACCATCAATCAGATAGGGTGGAGTAATATCAAAGGATGGATAAATCGCCTGAACACCGGGCAGGGTATTGTTGATACCGCGATAGCAGAGTACCTGCTGCGGATCGCGCTCCTCGATAATGATATCCGCCTTACTGCGCTTATCTGCATCCGGTATACCTGTCACAAAATACGGAATATGGAAGTATTTTGCCAGAATTGCAATCTGCATGGTTCCGACCTTATTTGCGATATGTCCATCCCCGGCGATTGTATCTGCGGCAGAGGTAAATAATGATATCCCCTTGTTTTCCATTGCATAGGCAACCATATTATCAGTAATCACCGTTGAGGAGAAGCCCATTTCATGACATACACTGGAGGTCAGCCGCGCACCCTGCAGGTAGGGTCTTGTTTCCGCATGATAAAACTCCACCTGTCTGTTTCTGCGCTGTGCAACACGACACATCATGCCTACAATCGTTTCTCCAAAGCACTGTGTCAGTACACGCCCTTTCTCCGGGATCTGATCAACCAGATATTCCGCTACCTTTTCCATTGTCGCATATCTGCGATTTAATGATTCCAGTGTTCTTTGTATGATCGCCTCTACCGCATTCTCGCCCCGATCGATTGCCGCATAGGCTGCCTGCAGGCATCCGCTTGTTATGACACGGTAGCGGTTTGCAGTCGTAATTCTGGCTGTAGCGATATCCTCAGCTGCAGTCTTCAGAAATTCCTTCTGCTCCTTCTGGTCTGCATTTCGTATCTGCCATGCTGCCAGGGCCATTCCCATACCGGCTGCGGTATACGGTCCGGCACTTTGCGTCACCATGTCCCGTATCGCCTGAACAACCTCCCGATAATCCTTACATTCCACGTAGCGGATAACACTCGGATAAATTCTCCGATCCAGTATACGGACCATACCGTTTTCAAACCATGCCACATGCTCATATTGCAGCAGATATGCAAGCCCCTTGTCCTGTCTTTCCATTGTATCAGCTTCCTTCCTTATTATAATTAACCCTTTATAGCGCATAGCATGTACCAATTTCATCAGCGTACCGCACAAAGCCCCTTACTTCATAAAGCAAGTACCATGCCTACATGCAGAGAGCGTGTGTATGTGCTGTTCTAGTGTATATGCCAAAGCACTACACACAATCCCTCAAGGTTCATTAGCCCTACGAACAAATCATGTTAAATTGTTCACTTACTTCCTTTCCCTCATGAATCACCTTTCGATTCCGTATCAGCCAGATTCCCATTTTCAGCAATGCACGCTCAAAGGCTACACGCTTGTCTGTCTCTTTGATTGAGGTGACCTCCATAACCTTGGAATCCCCCACAACCCTGCGAATAATTTCCGTCCCTGCATAGCCAAGGGAATCACTCATTACATCTCTGAGATAGTGCTGCTTAAATTCCTTGGTACGATACAGCGGACATTCCACGCATTGTTCATAAACCTTTGACAGCTTTTCCATGGTCAGATCAATCGTATCTGCCACCGTATGTGAACACCAGGTGAGAAATTCTGTATGCCGGGGTTCTATAAACTGTATTCTTGCCCAGGCGAAGAAGAGATTGCCAATCACATTTCCGATGTCATATCCCATTGGTCCGTAAAACGCAAATTCTGGATCGATAATTTTTATTCCCTGCTCATTGATGAAGATGGAGCCGGAATGCAGATCTCCATGCACCAGTGCCTGCGCATGGTTCATAAAGCTATCTCTAAGCTGGGCAACATCGGCTTTCAGCTGCTCATTCTCATATAGAAACTCTTTCACAAACTCCTCATTTTCCGGTAATACGATATTACGATTCTTGTAATTATCATATGGCTCTGTAAGCACAAGATCTTCTGTAATATCACACAGCTCCTTATTCAGGAAGAGCCTGACATTATCTTTCTTCACTGCCCGATCCAGCACCAAATCTGTTGTAGGCAGAAGTGTCCTTGCCAGAAATTCTGCGATATTTTCTGCAAAGTGGGGAAAGAATCGACCTTCCATCAGCTCTTTCCTCATATTTTTATAGGCCGAAATATCCTCCATTGCCAGCACGCACATTGTTTCATCATAGGCATAAACCTTTGGAACAAAGCCCTCTGCCAGCATACCCTCCAGTTTGAGAATTTCCGCTTCAATCTTATTACGATATACATCCAGCGCTCTTCCGGAAGAGCGCAGAAATTTATCTGCCTGCTTTATGATGATGGATTTTCCACTATCCGGATTCCATACACGGAAAACATAATTGATGTTTCCATCACCAATTTCCTCTGCCTGCAGAACTTCATCCTTTTGAAAGTATTGCAGCTTGGAGGTGACATAGCATTTTACTTCCTCCACATCCAGCAACATGTGATGCTCATAGTTATTCATATACATTTCCACCTTATATTCTTCTATGCTTCCTTTTCAACCTGTTCTTTTTTCGTTCTGATATCCTTGAATTTCGGAAATCCGATGATGATAAAGACGATTCCGAAGACAATCATCAGCATGGAATACCAGTTATAGCCCATGATAGCGGTTGGCGATACATTCGCCAGACCTCCGGCTACCAGCAGCTGTCCGGCATATGGCAACAGACCATTAAATGCGGAGGAAAACAGATCCAGGATACTTGCGACACGCGATCTTGAAATATGGAAATTATCCGCAATATCTCTGGCAATCGGACCGGCTGCGATAATCGATATTGTATTGTTGGTAGTCGCAATGTCCAGAAGACTTACCAGAGCCGCAATGGACAGCTCGCCGCCTCTGGATGATTTTGCCCCTTTTGTCAGCTGATTCATCAGGAAATCCATACCGCCAAAGTGCTTCATCAGCTCTACCATACCGCCGACCATAACGGCGATCAAAGCCATATCCTCCATACCGATTGCACCGTCATGAATAATCGTAAGCGACTGTATCAGGGTAAACCCGCCATTGAAGCATCCGATGACCACTCCGGATAAAATACCGATGATCATCACGACCACAACATTCAAGCCGACCAGGGACAAGGCGATGACCAAAATATACGGTATGATATTCACAAAGCTGAAGGAACCGATATTTCCAAGACTCACATCGCCTCCAGACTGGATAGCGAGCAGAATCACATTGATGACAACAGCAGGCAGAACCATCAGTATATTCGCTTTGAATTTATCCTTCATGGATACCTCCTGCGTTCGTGTTGCGGCAATGGTCGTATCGGAAATAAAGGAAAGATTATCTCCAAACATTGCACCGCCGACAACAGCTCCGGCTAACAGACAGACATTGATGCCCGTTTTATTGGATATATCAACTGCAATCGGCATGAGTGCGGCAACGGTTCCCATGGATGTTCCCATGGAGAAGCTCAACAGACATCCAATCAGGAAGATTCCGGGCAGAATCAGATTTCCGGGCAGAATGGTAAGTCCCATGTTTACGATAGAGTCAACGGCTCCCATTCCCTTTGCGACTCCGCCAAAAGCACCGGCAAGCAGGAAAATCAGAACCATCAGAATCAGAGTTTCTTCTCCTCCTCCTTTACAGTACAATGCAATTTTTTCCTCGAATGGTGTTTTCTTATCTCTTTTGTTTAACAGTAATGCGACTCCGGATGCGATGGCGATTCCCGTCATCAGCGGCATGTTGTCAAAGCTTCCTGTTCCAAGTCCCGTACCCATGTACGCAACAAGGAATACAATCAGCGGCAGCAATCCAAGAAAACTGCCTTTCTTTTCATTTTTCATAGTACCTCCTCAAGTATCACATGATTCTTTAAGTAGCTTCACCCTCGGTAGCTGTCCTGTGCTTCCCTCCCTTCTCAAATATTGTTTTCTGACCGAAATGAAACCCCCTACAACGAAAATACAACATATTCAGTCACACGTCAACAGTTTTGTGTTACTTTTTGTTGTTTTATTTGTGTTTATCCTTGCTTTTCATGTTGGATATTGTTATATTATAGATGTCGATGTGACTTTCTGTTTGATTATATGGGATTTTGAAGGAGGATGATTGACCATTTCCAAATAAACTTATATAATATTCATAGAAATATTACGATAAGAAAGAGGGAAGACGTATGTTAAAGCTAGAACGGCAGTTGTTTATTGAAAAGGAGCTGCACGAAAAGGGCAGTGTACTTGTTTCCGAGCTCAGCAAGGTACTGGATTGCTCAGAAGAGACAATACGCCGGGATATCAAGGAAATGGAAGCGGCCGGAAAGCTCAACAAAATTCATGGTGGTGCCTATCTGCCGGATAAATACGACAAGGGTGTGCCGATTGAATTACGTGAATCATTCTTCGCCAGCGAAAAGGAACAGATGGCGGACAAGGCGGTGGATATCATCAAGGATCATTCTGTCATTATGCTGGATTCCAGCACGACATGTCTGAAGCTTGCGGAGGCAATCATCTCATCCGGAAAATGTATTACATTGATCACCAATTCGCTGCGTATCAGTTCTTTGTTTAATTCCCAGTCATCCAATGTGAATCTGATTTGTCTGGGTGGACAGCTTCATCGGGCAACTGCATCCTTTACCGGGTATCGGACGACAGATACGCTGAAGCAGAATTTTGCGGATATCACCTTTATCTCCTGTCCGGCACTGCATCTGCAGCATGGACTCTCTGACAACAACCTGAATGAGGCAGAGGTGCGCAAGCATATGCTGGAAAATTCCCACTATAAAGTCCTGATTGTCGATCATACAAAGTTTGATTCCATATCGGACGTCCTGTTTTATGACCTTGCCGGAGTTGACCTGTTGATAACGGATCAGCCGCTCAGTGAGACATGGGAGGAGTATTGCAGAAAGTCATCTATCGAAATTATTTATTCGTAAATACGATAGGAGGACATCATGAGAAATTTTACGTATCACAACCCTGTACGGATTCTGTTTGGCGATCATGCACTGGATCAGCTTCCTGATCTGTTCAGGGAATTTCATGTTTCAAATCTTTTGCTGGTTTACAGCGGAGATTTTATCAAAGAGCTAGGAATCTGGGATGCTGTTCGTAAGGCTTGTGTTCAAAGTGGCATCGCCTTCTATGAAGAGGGCGGTGTTGTTCCGAATCCGAAAATCGAGCTTGTACGTGAGCTGATCACACTGGGAAAAGAAAAAAAGATTGATTTCGTCCTTGCCGTGGGTGGAGGCAGCTCGATCGATACAGCAAAAGCAGTGGCAGCAGGAATACCCTATGAGCATGATGTATGGGACTTCTTCGAATATGCTGCTGTTCCTGAAACGGCTGTACCGGTTGGTGTTATCACCACCATACCTGCGAGCGGCTCCGAGTGCTCCAATTGTTCCATCATTTCCAATGGGCTGCACAAATGCGGCATTGAGTACGATTGCATCATCCCGAAATTCGCCATCATGAATCCGGAGTATACCAGAACGCTTCCGGCCTATCAGACATCGGCGGGAATTGCAGATATTCTCTCTCATATGCTGGAGCGCTATTTCACCAATACGGAGCATGTTGATACGACAGATTATATGCTGGAGGGTACAATGCAGGCACTCATGGTGAATGCCCGCCGTTTGATGAAGAAGCCGGATGACATTCATGCGCGTTCTGAGGTACAGTGCCTCGCCTTTATCGCGCACAATAATTTGCTGGATATCGGCAGAGAGAGTGACTGGGGAGCGCACCGTATTGAACACGAGCTGAGTGCACAGTATGGGATTACGCATGGAGAAGGTATGGCTGTTGTAACCATCGCATGGGCCCGCTACATGGCTGCGCATCATCCGGATAAGCTGGCGCAGCTCGCTAGCAGAATTTTTGGTGTCGATCCATTTGTTTACACAAAAGAAGATATGGCCTATATCCTTGCGGACAGGCTGGAGGAATTTTTCCGGTCGCTGCATCTGAAAACCACCTTGCATGAGATGGGAATCGATGATGCACATTTTGAGGAGATGGCTAATCGGGCTACCAATAATGGTAAAGACTGCGTTGGACATTATGTGGCGTTGAATAAACAAATTTTTGTGGATATACTGAAGATGGCGTTATAAAAAAGCTTTGTCATCACGAATGCAGGTCCGTGATTGCAAAGCTTTTTACTGTTCTGAAAGCACAACATGTTTTACTTGATTAAATGCGGGGCAATAAAAAAGGCATCTGCATCAGCCTGTACATTATATACATACCTATGCAAATACCTTATCACTCTCTATTGATTCTGGAATCCCCAGCTATTGATATAGCCAATCCACTTATCTCCGATATAGCAGGAATAATACAAGCTTCCATCTGCTCTGGCAAGAGAACGTTTGATTGTAAATTTCTGATTACGATAACCAGTCATTCGCTTCACCCATTTATCTGCTGGTGCGTTATAAAGCCAGTATTTCTGTGGATTCGGTGTATTAAAGACTCGAGCATTATTTTCTCCCCATCCAAAATACGTATCCTTTTTCACACTGTTTTTCAATGCGTAGGAATTTATATAACCAATCCATTTCCCATTATAATAGGCAGACCAGTAAGAGGTACCTTCTTCATTCACATATTCTCTTGTTAAAAGCAGTGGTTTGTTATTGTAATTTTTCATGCTGCCCATCCATTTTTTCTTGAATGGATCATAGCGATTGTAATTTGCAGCATTCGGTGACGAGAATACACGGACTCTTCTGGACAGATTATAGAACCCCTGCGCCTTTTTTTGCGGATAAGTCAGACGGTTACTGAAGCTTGCTTGGCTAAATTTATACTCGCCATTTATAAGGTTTGCTGTTCTGACAACGAAGCGGTAGGATGCCCCGGAGGTTCCCGTTTTAAAGGTATAGGAAGTCCCGGTTTGAGATGTCAGATAATTCCATTCACCATCGTCTGTTGTCTGATAATATACACGGTATCTCGTATTGTAAAGAACCTTATCCCAAGTCAGCTTGATATTTGTTCCCTCTACCGTAGCTGTCAGATTTGCAGGACTTTGTGTCTGCAGACTCAGCAGGGTATTTGTAAACATACTAACATCCACATTTTCTGGAGTAATTCCTTCAAAATCAGCTTCCGATGTATACTGCCATCCACTGTCTCCCGTATAGTACGGATTATCAAACGCCAGATAGCTTCCATATTCTGCAATCCATGAAGTAAGTCCTAAAATATAGGCAGAGTTTAGCTGCTTCTGGCAATAACTGCGATAGCTGTAAACGTGCACTTTTCCACTATAACCTGCACTGTTCATTTTATCAACGAATGTTTTGATAATACTTTCATACGTCTTAACATCCTTTGGCGGAACACGTGTTGCTCCATCATGATTATATGCCTTGAACGCCTCTATATCATAATAAATCGGATAAGACATATCAGTTAAATCATATCCCTGCAGACGTTCAATTGTACTATCCGCTTCCGCATAGGCAAAGTTAGCATCATATGCATAGCTGTATAGATATAAACCATAAGGAATTCCCAGACGTTTACATTCTCTTATATTATAATCAAAATATTCATCTGTGTATCCGACACCCCATCCGATTCTAAGAATTGCGCCGTCAATTCCCTCACTTTTCAATTTTTCCCAGTTTATTTTACCATCATGCTCAGAGACATCGACTACCTGCTTTGGATTTTCAACAACAACGCTTTGTCCATTCTTTGTATATGTAAAGGTTTTCGTTGTTCCGTTCATTCCCCAGACAGGTGCAATCAAGCGGGCATTTGCTGATCTGCTTCTATACTGCGTTTGTGGCTGCTGTGGCGTACCGTCTCCCATGGCAGCATTTTCAGCTCCTTCCATCTCACCAATCTGCTGATATGTATCTGCTGTAACTGTCTTAATTTCATTTGTATCTGTATTGGTTACAGTACCATCTGTATTCTCTGTTTCTTGTGCATGGACACCTGTCAGGCAAAGACCGGCTGCCAGCAATGTGACTAAAAGTTTTCTCAAATTCAGTACCCCTTTCTTTTTCTATATAAGTATAACATCCCTGTAGCTAATTTCCACATTTTTTTATAAATCACTAACATTATTTAATTAACTATGTGTTAAAAATACGATATTTTAAAGCCTTCACATATATTCTTAAGGAAATCGTAATAATCACACAAACATCTCAATTCCTTTATTTTTACATATTCTGTAATCTCCACATTAAATGATAAAAAGGGGAGGCTCCCCTTTTCTTGACATTACTCATAATAATCAAATCTGTGTTTTTAAATATGCGAAGATAAACGCATCCAGATCGCCATCCATAACTCCCTGCACATCACTGGTTTCACAGCTGGTCCTATGATCCTTCACCATGGAATACGGATGGAATACATAGGAACGTATTTGTGAACCCCACTCATTGGCTTTCTGCTCACCCTTGATTTCCGCCAGTCGGGCTTCCTGCTCCTCAATCATCTTCTGATACAGACGACTTTTCAAGACACGCAGCGCCTCTTCCCGGTTTTCATGCTGGCTTCGGCCATTCTGACAGGTGGCCACCAATCCGGTCGGCTTATGCACCATGCGGACTGCGGAATCTGTTTTGTTGATATGCTGACCGCCGGCTCCACTGGCACGCTTGGTCTCCACAATCAGATCCTCCGGTTTGATTTCGATTTCGATTTCGTTGTTAAACTGCGGCATAACATCCAGAGAAGCAAAGGATGTATGCCTTCTCCCGCCGGAATCAAACGGCGATATGCGCACCAGACGGTGAACGCCCTTTTCCGCCTTCAGATACCCATACGCCATATCACCCTCCACAAGGAAGGTCACGGATTTGATCCCTGCCTCATCTCCGGGAAGATAGTCCAGCACGCTGACCTTGAAGCCTTTTTTCTCAGCCCAGCGTGAATACATGCGATACAGCATATCCGCCCAGTCACAGGATTCTGTTCCACCGGCTCCCGGATGCAGCTCCAGGATTGCACTGGAATGATCATATTCATGGGACAGAAGAATCTTGATTTCAAAATCATCAAAGTTCTTTTCCATCTCCAAATACTCTGCTTCAAACAGCTCGAAAATTTCATCATCATAATCTTCCTTCAAAAGATCATGTGTTTCTTCCAGACCTACCAGCGCACTGTTCAGCTTTTCGTAGCTTTCCACGATGTCCTTGATACCGTTCAGCTGACGAATCAGTGTTTGCGCATGCTGCGGATCATTCCAGAAATCATCCTGCAGCGTCATGCTCGTCAGCTCCTGAATCTTATGTTTTTTTTCAGCTAAGTCAAAGTGACTCACCAAGCTGCGCAAGCTTTGCCTGATGAGTGTTCACCCCCTGTTTAATTTCGTATAGTTCCATATTAGTTTTCCACTTTTCTTTCTACCTGTACCTTTAAAGCAAAGAATACAACCTCACGTGCAATACGTGCCTGCATTTCCTCAAACATTTCATATCCTTCCTGGATATATGCCTGTAAAGGATTGTTCTGCGCATAAGAGCGCAGGTGAATACCGTTTCTCAGCTTATCCATCATATCAATATGCTCAATCCAGTTGCGGTCCATATTCCGCAGTACGATGGTTTTTTCAAACTGCTTAAATTCATCACGGATATCCTTGATTTTATCATCGTATAGTGTGAAGATTTTCTCTGCACAGTATGTTGTTACATCATTCTTTTCCTTACCCTGGATTTCCTCCAGCTTCAGATTATCCTTTTCTTCCAGTCCGAGCAGCTCCAGTCCCTGCAGAACACCTGCATAATCCACGCTTTCATCATGGCGGGTATGATCCACATTCGCATCCACCACACTGTCAATGACGCGGTCTATCATATCACGAACGATGCCGTGAACATCCTCATTTTCCAGAACGAAATTACGCTGCTCATACATGATTTCACGCTGCTTACGCAATACATCATCATAATCCAGCAGCTGCTTACGAACATCATAGTTATAGCCCTCGACACGTTTCTGTGCCTGAGAAATCGATTTTGTTACCATCTTGGATTCAATCTGTGCATCTCCCATGGATTCAAACAGCTTTTCAAATTTATCGCCGCCGAAACGAATCATCAGCTCATCCTTTAAGGAAACATAGAAGCGGGAGTATCCCGGATCCCCCTGACGTCCGCTTCGTCCACGCAGCTGGTTGTCAATACGTCTGGACTCATGACGCTCACTTCCAAGAACGACCAGTCCGCCAAGAGCTCTGGACTCATCGGTAAGCTTGATATCGGTACCACGCCCTGCCATATTGGTTGCGATCGTTACGGATTTCGGGCGACCTGCCTTGGCGATAATTTCTGCTTCCCGCGCATGGTTCTTCGCATTCAGCACTTCGTGAGGAATCCGCTCTTTGCGCAGCAGCTCATGCACCAGCTCACTGGTTTCAACGGAAATCGTACCAACCAGTACCGGCTGCCCCTTTTCATACAGCTCCTTAACCTCTTTCACCAGAGCCGCAAACTTCAGTCTCGGGTTCGCAAAAATTGCATCCGGATAGTCGATACGCTGTACCGGTCTGTTTGTAGGAATTTCAATAACACGCATATTATAGATATCCAGGAATTCCTCTTCCTCGGTTTTTGCGGTACCGGTCATACCGGCAAGCTTATCGTACAGACGGAAGAAGTTCTGATAGGTGATAGTTGCAAGGGTACTAGTCTCTTCCTTAATGGATACACCTTCTTTGGCCTCAATTGCCTGATGCAATCCATCGGAATATGCACGGCCCGGCATCGTACGTCCGGTAAACTGATCGACAATGACGATCTCATCATCCTGTACGACGTACTCAACCTCATTTTTCATGATATAGTTCGCCTTTAAAGCCTGTGTTATATGATGTACCAGCTGGGTGTGATCCACATCATACAGATTCTTGATTTTGAAGTAACGCTCTGCGACACTTACACCCTTTTCACTCAGCATGATCTGACGGGTTTTTTCATCAATTTCAAAATCATCCCCCTTCAGACGTTTTGCGAATGCATCCGCCTGCAGGTACAGGTTTGCTGTTTTTTTCGCACCACCGGAAATGATCAGCGGCGTTCTGGATTCATCGACCAGAATGGAATCGACCTCATCGACGATTGCGACATGCAACCCGCGCAGCACGCGGTCCTTCACATCGGTAACCATATTGTCGCGCAGATAATCAAATCCCAGCTCGGAGTTTGTGGTATATGTAATATCACAGTTAAATGCATCACGCTTCTGAGATGGTGTCAGCGGGCGGGAATTTACGCCTACCGTCAAGCCCAGGAATCGATAAATCTGTCCCATCCATTCCGCATCACGTCCTGCCAGATAGTCGTTGACAGTAACAACGTGTACCCCCTTGCCGCTTAAGGCATTCAGGTAAACGCACATGGTGGAGGTCAAAGTCTTACCTTCACCGGTTTTCATCTCTGCAATATCGCCCTGGTGCATAGCAACCGCACCCATGATCTGAACCTTGTACGGGTACTCGCCAATCGTACGGCGTGCAGCTTCACGAGATGTCGCAAAGGCTTCTACCAGCAGACTGTCAAGGTTTTCCCCTTCCTCATATCTATGTTTGTACTCCTGTGTTTTTTCTCTCAATGCATCATCACTTAACGCTTCCATGTCATTTGCCAGTGCCATGACCTGTTCTGCAGTCTTTTCCAGATTATGCAATGTCTTTTTTTCACCGTTTAATAAACGTTCGATAAAATTAGCCATTCAAGACCCTCCATACCTTCTTTATAAGTTTATATCGCCTGTTCCAAAACTTCATATAGCCTTATCTATTGTAACACAAAGTGTGTTTCAATAACACCGGATACAGACAATTTCAGAAGAATTTACATTTTGTTTCTTTTTTTCCATAACATTTGTGTGAACAACCTGTCTGCGTTTTCGTTTACGTAAGCCTCCTCAATAATTTTACGTATCAATTTCAACTCTGGAAAGGATTCTGTTTGAATAAAAACCAGGATAGAAAAAAGAGGACATTCCCAAACAAGCCAGGATTTCTGTCCCCTTCCTATTCCTTTTATTTCGTAATGATTTCTGCCTTACATGCTGATACAAATGTCGGATCGCTGTTGTTTGGGCCTACCAGTACCACCATTGTGAATTCATTTCTTATCACAGTTCCCTGTCCCACCGTCTGACCGCCGGCGTTAATGTCAACACCCGAGGTTCCGACTGGAAGGTAGGAGCGTACAGCATTTTCGCAGGCAGCACTGCATCCGGTTGGAGCAGGTACAGGTGCAGGAAGATACGTAATAGCTTCATTATATACTGCGCTCGTAATTCGCACAGATGCAATGCGGCAGATCGACACGGCCTCTTGAGGTACGCCCTGTGCATTGGTGAGCTGCAGCAGTCCATAATCAGGTGACGGCAGCAGGGAACCGGCACGGCCACTGGCATTGTTACCACTTTCCATTGCAACAATGATAGTATCGTTTGGATAGAGCTGAATGATCTGCAACAATATATTGATCATCTGCTGAACACACAAGCAGTCAGCACCACTTCCTTCAGGGCCGGTTGGTCCTGTGCTTCCTGTATTTCCCGTTGCCCCGGTCGGGCCGGTTGGTCCGATACCCGCTGGGCCCGTTGCTCCGGTACTTCCGGTTACTCCTGTGGCTCCCGTAGGACCGGTGATTCCGATACCGGTTGGCCCTGTTGGACCGATACTTCCTGTAGCACCACGAAATCCTCTGGGACCACGTGGGCCCTCACAGCAACAATCACAACAGCAATCACAGCTGTCATAATATTCATTCTCATCATATAACATGATTCTCACCTCTTTTCATAACCATCACAAATTTTCATGGTCATTTCAGAGTATGTTGAACGTATATCTCCGGTGGCTGTCATCTCCCTATTTTTATCATAAAAAAATAACCGTGACAGCCATTATACATTGGAATCACGGTTATTCTGTTTTTTTACGCTTTAACGATGTTGTGAGCCTGCAGTCCACGGTCAGTTTCAACTAAATCAAATTCAACTTCTGCATCAGCATCAATTGTTTTGAAACCTTCCATCATCAATTGTGAATAGTGGAAGAATACATCTTTTCCATCCTCTAAAGTGATGAATCCGTATCCCTTTTCCTGGTTAAACATTTTTACTTTTCCTCGCATTGCTTCAAAACCTATACCTTTCTATGCTTGATCTATTGCATAACATCATTATAGACAGTTTACGAGTGAAAATCAATCAAAAAATTGTGAACTTTTTGAAAATACTATCATGTTTTTGTAATATGTTTCTTATTTTTAAACAGTTTTTCATTTATGTATAAAAATTACATATATAGGGAAATATTTTTCATTCATAAGACATGTGCTTTGTAATGTATTATATGTTTTTATCTGTTAAAAACACAATAAAAATCTGATTATCCGCTAAAACACAGTATCTATCAGCATTTTCAAGGGAACAAATACATCAATTTACTACTTATTTACTACCATTGAATGAGCCTTGATACGCCAGTTTTCCTAGATATGCAAAGATATGGTACAGCACATCAGTATTGAAACAAGAAAAAAATTGAATATTTTATAGACTATGGAACGCCTAAAATGACGTTCCTTTTCTATTTCCAGCCGTTCTTATTGGACGGCTATTTTATTACTCAAAATGAAAGGAGCATTAGATTTATGAAAAAGACATGGAAACGATTGTGTACGGGCTTCTTAGCTCTTGCGACTGTCGTTACTGCTTTACCGACGACACCCGTCCATGCAGAAAGCAAGCAATACTGGACGGAGTCAAAAGAGCGTGTCGGTATCGTTGAAAAAGTAATGAATGACGGTTCGATTGGTTCTACCTTTAATGAGGGACATTTGACCGTTGAGGGCGAGGACGCTTACTGTATTGACATCAACACAGACTTTAAGAATGGTTACAAGACCAGAGCTGACGCAAGCTCACGCATGAGTACCGACCAGATAAGCGACGTTGCCTTATCTATCGAATATGTAAAACAGTACACAGACAGCCACAGCGGAATAAGCAAAAATCACGCTTACCTTTTAAGACAGCTTGTAGTCTGGCAGAGATTGAGCGTACATCTTGGCTGGCAATGTGATAACGTGCGAGCTTCTTATGATGAAATTCAAAAGGCTACGCAGGACGAAGTTTTCTCTGGTGCAAAAGCCTTTGTCAAAGAAAATAAAGGACGCTATGAATGTGGCGGTTATATCTACTCTGGCGAGGGGCAGGAATTAGGACAATTCTGGGCGAAGTTAAATGTCGGAAATGCGAAACTGCAAAAGACTTCCAGTAATACCAGCATTACAGACGGTAACGGGAATTACTCAATCGCTGGTGCAACATACGGTGTCTTTTCTGATAAGGACTGCACAAAACAGCTTGCCACCCTTACGACTGATGAAAATGGAAATACAGATGTTGTAGAGGTAAAAGCAGGTACAGTCTATATCAAGGAATTATCCGCACCAGCAGGATATAAAGTAGATAAAACTGTATATTCCTTAAAGATTGAAGCTGGAAAGACAGCGACTTTGAACGTATCTGATACGCCAAAAGTAACGGACACTTTGATTGAGCTTTTCAAGATAGATATGGAAACACAGAAAGACAATCCGCAAGGGAACGCTTCTTTAGCAGGTGCGGAATTTACATGGAAGTATTATGCTGGCTTCTACAATAAAGAAAATCTCCCTGCCGAAGCTACTCGTACATGGGTTACAAAGACAATCGCTGAAACAGATAGAGACGGGACAACCCACTACATCACAAAATTAGCGGACGCATACAAGGTATCTGGCGACAGCTTCTATATGCAGGACGGCAAGGCGGTTCTTCCACTTGGAACGCTAACCGTAGAAGAAACAAAAGCTCCAAACGGCTACTTGTTAGAGGGTGCATATATGCAGGCTGGCGATAAGTCCGAACAGATAAAAGGCTTATACCTTACACAGATTACCGAGGACGGCGACCTTGCCGTATTATCTGGAAGTAACCAGTTTTCCGTATCGGATAAAGTTATCCGTGGCGGTGTCAAAATTCAGAAACGAGATTTAGAAACGGGCGATACAAAGCCACAAGGAAGTGCAACCTTGAAAGATACTGATTTTGACATCATTTCCTTAAATGATAATTCTGTTTTGGTTGAGGGCAAGTTATACAAGAAAAATGAAGTGGTAAAGACAATTCGTACAGATATTGAGGGTGTCGCTTCTACTTCTTCTGACCTTTTACCTTATGGAAAATTCCGTATCGTTGAAAGTGAAGCTCCCAACGGTTACTTAACTGATGGTGCAAAACCGATTGATTTTACAATCACAGAAAATGGAAAAATCGTGGACTTAACCGACGAAGCCCATTCTATCTATAATCAGATTAAGCGTGGAGATATTGAGGGTGTAAAAATCGGTGCAGGCACACACAAGCGTCTTGCTGATGTTCCGTTTCGGATCACAAGCAAGACGACGGGCGAAAATCATGTAGTGGTAACTGATGATAACGGGCAATTCTCCACTTCTGCTGACTGGGCTTCTCATAAGCACAATACCAACGCAGGCAAGACCAGCGAGGACGGTGTGTGGTTTGGAACTTCTGAACCAGACGACAGCAAGGGTGCATTACCTTATGATACCTACATCATTGAAGAATTACGCTCTGATAGTAACAAAGGCTTTGAACTTATCCCACCTTTTGAAATCGTGGTATCAAGAAATAACCTTGTGATTGATTTAGGAACGCTGACTGATGAATACGAAAAAGAAATTTCTATCCATACCACAGCGACCAGCAAGGACGGCGAAAAAACTATCCTTGCAGGAAAAGAGATTACGATTGTTGATACTGTAAAATTGGACGGACTTACAAAAGGCACAAAATATCAGCTCAAAGGCTGGCAGATGTTAAAGGAAGAAAACGCAGAACTTCTTATTGACGGGAAACGTGTAGAAAACGATTATACCTTTGTCGCTGATGATGAGGAAATGAAAGTGGAAATTTCCTATACATTCAATGCGTCTGCTTTAGGTGGCAAAAACCTTGTTACCTTTGAAGAATTGTATGATTTAAGCAATCCAGACGAACCCGTAAAAGTTGCAGAACACAAAGACATTGAGGACGACGGGCAAACGGTACTTATCACAGAGCGTATCATCAAGATACATACGACCGCTACCGATAAGGACGGCAACAAAGAGCTTGAAGCAGGAAAAGACGTTACAATCATTGATACCGTAACCTTAGAGGGCTTAGAAATCGGTACACAGTACAAACTTGTGGGCTGGCAGATGTTGAAAGAAGAAAATGCAGAACTTCTTATCAATGGAAAGCGTGTGGAAAGCGATTATACGTTTACTGCTGACAGCGAAACTATGAAAGTGGAAGTTGCTTTTACGTTTGACGCTACTTCTCTTGACGGCAAACAGCTTGTAACTTTTGAAGAATTATATGATTTGAGCAATCCAGACGAGCCGAAGAAAGTTACCGAGCATAAGGATATTGAGGATAAGGGACAGACGATTACCTTTAAGGAAAAGTCAGAAGAACCAGAAAAACCCGAAACGCCACCGACACCAGAAAAGCCTAACAGACCTAGCGACAGTCCCAAAACGGGCGATAACACCAACCTTTACGGACTGCTTGCACTTCTTATGACTTCTGGTGCTGGGCTGGCAGGTATCTTCTTCTACAAACGCCGTAAAATGAAGAAATCATAAGGCAGTAACGGTATGAGGAAAGAAAAATCACGCTCTCCGCCGAAGCGGTCAAACGGCAGACTTCCGCTTATTCTGGCTTGTCTGCCTACAACCTGCAAGAACACGGATAGTCAAGGGTGCGTAAGCATTGATTTTACCCTTTACTATCTGTGGGATTGCTGGTACTTCCCAAACCGCCAGAATAAGAAATCATAATCAATTAACTTATCAAAAATAGAAAGAAACGAGGTAAAACACTATGGAAATGAAATATGTCGTGCCAGATATGGCACAGTCTTTTGGAACTCTTGAATTTGCAGGCGAAAGCGAGCCAGTCTTTGAAAGAGATAAAAATAACCGCAGGGTCTTAGCCAGACGAAGCTATAACCTTTATTCTGACGTACAGAAAGGCGAAAATGTTGTGGTAGAAATTCCCGTGCAGGCTGGCGAAAAGCATTTCAAGTATGAGCAGAAAGTAAAACTTGTCAATCCGAAGTTATACGGCAGAGGTTATGCAATCGGGGATATGGGACATACCGATTATGTGTTAGTTGCTGATGATATTGTAGCAGTTGAAGAAAAGTAAAGGAGTGAAGAATTTATGAGATTATCAAACGGGTTTGTTATTGACAAAGAGAAAACATTTGGAGAATTGAAATTTACAGCGGTGCGTGATGTGTTCTTGCAGAACGAGGACGGGACACCGAGTACCCAGCTTAAAAAGCGTATCTATGATTTGAAGTGCAGTCTGCATGGTGGAATTATCCCCGTGTCCGTACCGCCAGAAGTACCGTTAAGGGAATTTCCGTACAATGCAGTTGTGGAGCTTGTCAATCCAGTAGCCGATACGGTATCACGAAAGACCTATACGGGTGCAGATGTGGACTGGTATGTAAAAGCAGAGGATATTGTATTGAAGAATAAAGGCAACCAGAACGCAGGCAATCCACAGAACCCTACACCGCAGGGACAGCCGAAAAAATAGGCTTGTTAGATAGATTTTTGTTGTAGAGGATATACGGAACTGCTATAATATGGGTATGAAGTAAGCGAAAATTAGAAATTGTGGAGGTAAACTATGAGAAAGTATGTAGGAATGGTATTAGCCTTAATTTGTATTGTAACTCTAACTGCTTGTGGTAGCGACAAAAAAATCACTTTACCAGAATTAGAAAAAATTACAGAAATTGAAATTATTAAAAATACTTCTGAAAGAGGAAAGAAAGTTACTGGAAAAGAGGAAATATCAAAAATAATTAGTGAATTAAAAGATAATTCTGAAAGCACTAAAAAAGAAAGTGTTAGCGATGAACCTACAAATACAGAAGATTATATTTGCATTAAATTTTATCATGATAATGCAGATGACAGTCCAAGTATAGTATATTTATATAAAGACAAAGATGATAGTTTTATTGAACAACCTTATTCTGGTATTTGGAAGTTAAAAAATGAAATATTTGATAATATAAGTGAAAATCTTATAGAGTAATTTGAAAAGAAACTCCCAGTTTGACAACCTCATATCCATATACACAAAGCAGTTAGTCTTAGGATTGACTGCTTTTTTCATACCCAGAAAGGAGTGATTGATTTATGCGTAAGATTTGGAACAAAGGACACCGTATCAGAGCCAGCGACAAGAACCTTGTCTACCACTTTTCCATAGGAACGCTTCTGTTTGTATTCGTGGCGGTTCTCCTGCTATTGAATATAAAACAGCTCATGCGTACCGATTGGGAGCATTTCAGCTTGTTAGAGAACGGCTTGACGCTTTCCACTTACAACTTCATAACCATACTGATAGCGACTGGTGTTTGTGCATTGGTCGCTTTGCTGTATTACCGTTTCTGTTACGACAGTTTCAAGAAGCTCCTGCACCGTCAAAAGCTGGCAAGAATGATACTGGAAAATAAGTGGTATGAAGCCGATACCGTACAAGACAGCGTTTTTTTTACTGACCTGCAAAGCAGATCAAGGGAAAAAATCGTCTGGTTTCCAAAAATTTATTATCAAATGGAAAAGGGACTGCTTCATATCCGCTGTGAAATTACGCTGGGGAAATATCAAGACCAGCTTTTACGGTTAGAGGATAAATTGGAAAGTGGCTTGTATTGTGAGCTAACCGACAAGACCCTGCATGACGGCTATATTGAATATACCCTGCTTTATGATATGATAGCGAACCGCATTACCATTGATGAAGTACGGGCAGAAAACGGCTGTCTTAGATTGATGAAAAATCTTGTCTGGGAATATGACGCACTCCCTCACGCTCTGATTGCTGGTGGGACTGGTGGCGGTAAAACCTATTTTCTGCTGACGCTCATTGAAGCCTTACTGCATACCAACGCTGTCCTTTATATCTTAGACCCGAAGAACGCTGACCTTGCGGACTTGGGAACAGTTATGGGAAATGTGTATCACACCAAAGAAGAAATGATAGATTGCGTCAATGCCTTTTATGAGGGCATGGTACAGCGAAGTGAGGAAATGAAGCGACACCCGAACTATAAGACGGGCGAAAACTACGCCTATCTGGGACTGCCACCCTGCTTTCTTATCTTTGATGAATATGTGGCATTTTTTGAAATGCTGGGGACGAAAGAAAGCGTGAGCTTACTTAGCCAGTTAAAGAAAATCGTTATGTTAGGACGACAAGCAGGATATTTCCTTATCGTTGCCTGCCAGCGTCCAGACGCAAAGTATTTCTCGGACGGTATCAGAGATAACTTCAATTTTCGTGTGGGATTGGGGCGTATCAGCGAACTAGGTTACGGTATGCTGTTCGGTTCAGATGTGAAAAAACAGTTTTTTCAGAAGCGTATCAAGGGACGTGGCTATTGTGATGTGGGAACAAGCGTTATCAGTGAAATTTACACGCCTTTAGTCCCGAAAGGACATGATTTTTTACAGACTATCGGCAGACTTGCACAAGACAGACAAGTTATGCCAGAACAACAAGAAAAGGAGTGAAAGAATAACTATGGGTTATTTACAAATGCAACTAATGAATGAAACAACAGAAACAATTACAATCGGTATTTGCTTAAACATTGATAAATTTTATGCTGATTTAGATTTTACGGCAAATAGCGACTTTGAAAAATGGGACGAATACCCTATTGAGCGTTTCCATGAAAAAGTGAGAGTAATTTTAGAAGAAATGGAAAACAAACAGCAGGAATTACCGCTGTTATTTTCTATTCCTCTGGACGAAGAAATGTCATTCCTAAATATTACATTTTGCTACAATTTCATTGTCATGGATAAAGCTTTGTTTCTGCATACACAACATGAATTTGAACTTGATAGCGAAGCCTTAGAAGTATGCAGGAATGAAGATATAGGCTGTGTTGTGCTGTATCTCGGTATGAATACTGTTATGTAGGCTCATACCGCAAGGCAGGACGGGACGGCGACGTGCGAAGCGAAAGGCGACGGCACGGACTAGCCGTTGCTGGTGTGGCGTAAGCCACGCCAGCAGGTAAAACCCCTCGGTATCTAACAGAGGGGTACGTTTGCAAATGGACAAAAGACAAAAAACATAGGAAACATAAGGCTTCTGGCATGGTTTCCTAGCAAAAATCGACTGTGAAGTCGTCTTAAAAAACTTCACACTTTACAGATTGGGGGTATGGTTCTGAATGAAGAACAATGGATAAAAGAATTACGGGAGAAACGGATTGCTTACGGTATCTCACAAGGCAGGCTGGCGGTGGCTTCTGGTATCACAAGGGAATATCTCAACAAGATAGAAAGCGGAAAAATGAAGCCGTCAAAGGAACTTCTGGAAACTCTGCATAAGGAACTGGCAAGGTTCAATCCAGAAGCACCGCTTACCATGCTGTTTGATTATGTGAAAATTCGTTTTCCCACGCTGGATATACAGCACATCATCAAAGATATATTAAAACTGAATATCAATTATATGCTCCATGAAGATTACGGACATTACAGTTATACGGAGCATTATTCTTTAGGGGACATCTTTATCTATACGTCGGCTGACGAAGAAAAAGGTGTCCTTTTAGAGTTAAAGGGGCGTGGTTGCAGGCAGTTTGAAAGTTACCTGTTAGCACAACAAAGAAGCTGGTATGACTTTCTCATGGACGCACTCGTAGACGGTGGCGTGATGAAGCGTATCGACCTTGCTATCAACGACCATACGGGCATTTTGGATATTCCAGAGCTTGCGGAAAAATGCAGGAAACGGGAATATATTGGAAAGTCCAGAAGCTATAAGTTTTATCAGTCGGGCGAGCTTATCAAGCACAGAGAGGACGACAGAGAATATATGGGACGTACCCTTTATCTTGGTTCGCTGAAATCTGATGTATATTTCTGTATCTATGAAAAGGACTATGAGCAGTACGGCAAGTTAGGGACACCGCTGGAAGAAGCAGACATTATCAACCGTTTTGAGATACGGCTTCGGAATGAACGAGCCTATTATGCAGTACGAGATTTGCTGACTTATTATGACGCAGAGCAGACCGCATTTTCTATCATCAATCAGTATGTGCGGTTTGTTGATGAAGAACCAGACAAGCGAAAAAATGACTGGAAACTCAATGACCGCTGGGCTTGGTTTATTGGCGATAACAGACAGAGCTTGAAGCTGACGACAAAGCCAGAGCCTTACACCTTAGACCGTACATTGCGGTGGGTACAAAGGCAGGTAGCACCAACCTTGAAAATGCTGAAAAAGATTGATAAGGGAAACGGTACAGACTACATGGAAACAATCGAACAGCAGGCAAAGCTCACAGAAAAGCATGAAATGATAATCAAACAGCAGACGACCCCTGCAAAAGATTTGGTGGAAAGTTAGGAGTGATAAAAAATGTGGGTATTATTAAAAGACTTCCTGCTGGTATCTATGGGAATGGGTATCGGCGTAGTCTTGATGTGTATTTTGAATGTCGGCAAAGAAGCTGACTGTGAAACGAAACAATTAGAAGAAAGTGAGGACAATTAAATGAATTTCGGACAAAATTTGTATCAATGGTTTTTATCAAATGCACAGAGCTTAGTGCTTATGGCGATCGTGGTTATCGGTATCTACTTAGGTTTCAAGCGTGAGTTTTCCAAACTTATCGGCTTCTTGGTAGTTGCCTTAATTGCTGTCGGCTTGGTATTCAATGCTGGCGGTGTAAAAGATGTACTGTTAGAGCTGTTTAACAAAATCATCGGTGCATAAAAATTTATTGTAGTGCTGATATGAGAATGTTATAATTGGGATATAAAACATACAAATAAATTGCTGAAAAATGAGGTATCAAAATATGGAAAATGAATTACTGGAAAACTTAGGAAGACTTCACACAACTGAACTTGGCGTTATTAGAATTAAAAAGAACTTATCTTTGAATGTAGAAAATGTAATTGAATGGTGCAAAGAAAAAATTAGCCTTTCTAATGCGGAAATCACAAGAAAAGGAAAAAACTGGTATATAACGATTGATAATTGTATTATAACAGTAAATGCGTACAGTTATACCGTTATCACTGCTCACAAGGTAAAATGATAAATTTTTCTATAAAGGAATTAAACGCATTTGCAGTTATTGGGCAAGAAGTAGAACTGACTAATTATCAAAAAAAGAATATTCAGATTAGTACACAGTTTTGGAGAAAGTTTAACAGTAGTTTGAAAAAAGCGTATCTTTCACAATCGGGAAATTGGGTAAAATATGCTTTTATGGAAAGAAGAAATGGAAAACTTTATTATTTCTGTTCTATTCCCCAAAGAACCATTACCCCAGAGGGCTTTCTGTATAAAGAAATACCGTCTTATAAATATTTGGTTGTGGAACATATTGGTGCTATGGAAAAAATATATGAAACTTATGGAAAAATTTATCAGGAAATTATTCCTAATACACCATATACCCCTATAAAAAATATTATCCTGCACTTTGAAAAATATGATTACCGTTTCCATTGGAATAGAGATAATTCAGTTATTGAAATTTGGATACCTATTCAAGATTAAAAACAATTTCATATCCATACACACAAAGCAGTTGGTCTTAGGATTGACTGCTTTTTTCTTACCTAAAAATCAGATTGGAGTGATGAAATGAACGATATTTTTAAGGATATGCAGGCAAAAGTCGGCTGTGAATATCTTTCCGACATGCCCTTTTACAAGCGTGAAGTATGGCAGGAAATGAAACGGCTGAGCCCTGCCGACTATCCTAAAAAACAACTGGAAGATTTTTCTGTCTATGTTTTTGGTATGTCCTACCAGATATTACAGGCAGTTATGAAACAACAGAGAGGAAGTGAAAAACAATGTATGAATTAAGAGTACAGATTGAAGCTGTCCCAACAGTCGAGGGCGATATACTATCCGCATGGTTTACCCTGCCGATTGACGAGGAACTCTTTTCTGAAAGGCTGGGCGTGGACGCAGAAAGCAATGATTACCGTATCACAGAAAAGGAACTGCCCTTTGCCGAGGAAGTGGACGAAGATACTACGGTGGATAGGCTCAATGATTTTTACTACACTTATGAAAGCCTGCCAGCCGATTTGAAAGAGGACTACGGGGAGCTGATGTGCCACTTTACCAGCCTTGAGGAACTGCACCAGCACCGACACGACATTATCCACTATTCATGGTGTAAGAACATGGCTGATGTGGCGAAACATCTGCTAGACAACGACCCTGCCTTTGCAGAGATTGACGAACGCCTAGTCCGATACTTCAATTTTGAAGCCTACGGACAGTATCTTGACGACAATGGAAAATTCATAGAAACGGAACACGGTATCTACGAACTTCCATAGAAATGAGGTGGTCTAATGAGCGTTGATGATATGGCAGTCTATATCGCAAATTTAGGGGATTATGTTGAGGGCGGTGTCAAAGGGGCGTGGTTTCATTTTCCACTCGACGAGGAAGAAATCGCAGAGCGTATCGGGCTGAATGGTCGTTATGAAGAATACGTTATCCACGATAGCGAAAACTTCCCTTGCGAGTTGGAAGAATATACGTCCATAGAAGAACTAAACCGTATCTATGAGCTGATACAAGACTTTCCAGAGGAAGTGTTAGATAATCTTGACGATTTTATTTCCTACTATAGCGACCTTGAAGAACTGGCAGACCATATTGGCGATATTATCTGCTATTCGGGGTGTGAAACAATGGAAGATGTTGCGTATCAGAAGATTTATGAAGAAAATGTACTTGGGGAAATACCGCCTGCCTTTTTCCATTACATAGATTGTGAAGCCTATGGCAGAGATATTGAAATTCAAGACTATTTTGTAAAAACAAGGTACGGTATGTGTGAAATCAAACGATAAGCTGGAAGATCAGCAACAAGAACTGTTGCTACTGACAGCGATTTTATATTGAGGGACAGTCTGAAAATGGCTGTCCTTTTCCATTTAGAAATTTACGAAAGGAGCTGGAAGAACTTGAAAAAAATTAAATCTTATACGGGTATCTGGAACGTGGAAAAAGTCTTGTATGCAATCAATGACTTTAACCTGCCCTTTCCCGTTACCTTTACGCAGATTACATGGTTTGTGCTTACAGAATTTATCATCATTCTGTTTGGGGATATTCCCCCACTTTCCATGATTGAGGGAGCATTTCTCAAATATTTCGGTATTCCCGTTGCTCTCACTTGGTTTATGTCGCAGAAAACCTTTGACGGAAAGAAGCCGTACAGCTTTT
This sequence comes from [Clostridium] innocuum, assembly GCA_012317185.1. NCBI lineage: Bacteria > Bacillati > Bacillota > Clostridia > Eubacteriales > Clostridiaceae > Clostridium > [Clostridium] innocuum. Next base: position 4,171,344 of record CP048838.1, read on the forward strand.
TGAAATCGCAAATAACCTATGCCCTGCGACCGAAAATCACTTATGCAGGAAAAGCCGTAAAACTGCATAAGCAGATATTGAATGAAACAATCACGGCAGTAAGGAGTGTGAACGATGTTCCCGATAAAATATATTGACAATAACCTTGTCTGGAACAAGGACAATGAAGTGTTTGCCTATTATGAGCTGATACCGTACAACTATTCTTTCTTATCCGCAGAGCAGAAATTTATTGTGCATGACAGCTTTCGCCAGCTAATCGCACAATCCCGTGAGGGTAAAATTCATGCCTTGCAGATTGCCACGGAAAGCTCCATACGAAGTATGCAGGAGCAGTCAAAGAAACTGGTAACTGGAAAATTAAAGGAAGTTGCCTGCCAGAAGATAGACGAGCAGACCGAAGCGTTAGTATCTATGATTGGGGACAATCAAGTGGACTACCGCTTTTTTCTTGGCTTTAAGCTCATGGTTACGGAAGAACAGTTCAATCTGAAGAACATCAAAAAATCGGCATGGCTGACGTTCAAAGAATTTCTCCATGAAGTGAACCACACGCTGATGAATGATTTTGTTTCCATGCCGAATGATGAAATCAACCGTTACATGAAAATGGAAAAATTACTGGAAAATAAAATCTCCCGTCGCTTTAAGGTGCGTCGCTTGGAAATCAATGACTTTGGGTATCTCATGGAACATCTTTACGGCAGGGACGGTATCGCCTATGAAGATTATGCGTACCAGCTACCAAAGAAGAACTATAAGAAAGAAACGCTGATAAAATACTATGACCTTATCCGTCCGACAAGGTGTGTGATTGAGGAAAGCCAGCGGTATTTACGACTGGAACATGAGGATAAGGAAAGCTATGTGTCCTACTTTACTGTCAATGCGATTGTCGGGGAGCTTGATTTTCCGTCAAGTGAAATCTTCTATTTCCAGCAACAGCAATTCACATTCCCCGTTGATACTTCTATGAATGTAGAAATCGTGGAAAATCGAAAAGCATTAACAACTGTCCGCAACAAGAAAAAGGAATTGAAAGACCTTGACAATCACGCCTATCAAGCAGGAAGTGAAACCAGCTCAAATGTGGTGGACGCATTAGACAGCGTGGACGAGCTGGAAACAGACTTAGACCAGACTAAAGAAAGTATGTATAAGCTCTCTTATGTGGTGCGTGTCTGTGCTGATGATTTGGACGAATTAAAACGCCGTTGTGATGAAGTCAAGGACTTTTACGACGACCTCAATGTAAAACTGGTGCGTCCTGCTGGCGATATGCTGGGGCTTCATTCTGAATTTTTACCAGCCAGCAAGCGATATATCAATGATTATGTGCAGTATGTAAAATCAGATTTTTTGGCAGGGCTTGGTTTTGGAGCGACACAGCAGTTAGGGGAAAATACGGGTATCTATATCGGCTATTCCGTCGATACGGGAAGAAATGTGTACCTGCAACCGTCTTTAGCTTCGCAGGGCGTAAAAGGTACAGTTACCAACGCTTTAGCTTCTGCTTTTGTCGGTTCACTTGGCGGTGGTAAGTCGTTCTGTAATAATCTTCTGGTGTATTATTCGGTTCTCTTTGGGGGACAAGCGGTTATCTTAGACCCAAAATCAGAGCGTGGCAACTGGAAAGAAACGCTCCCAGAGATAGCCCATGAAATCAATATCGTAAACCTTACCAGCGACAAGGACAATGCAGGACTTCTTGACCCGTTTGTGATTATGAAGAATGTAAAAGACGCTGAAAGTCTGGCAATCGACATCTTGACATTCCTTACGGGTATTTCCTCAAGGGACGGCGAAAAATTCCCCGTGTTGAGAAAAGCGGTGCGTTCCGTTACCCAGGGCGAAAAAAGAGGACTGTTACACGTTATTGAAGAATTGCGAAAGGAAGATACCGCTATCTCACGCAATATCGCAGACCATATCGACAGCTTCACGGACTACGACTTTGCACACCTGCTGTTTTCAGACGGTACGGTGGAAAATGCTATCAGTCTGGATAACCAGCTCAATATCATTCAAGTAGCAGACTTAGTATTGCCAGATAAAGATACCACCTTTGAGGAATACACGACCATTGAATTGTTGTCGGTGTCTATGCTGATTGTCATTAGTACCTTTGCTCTCGACTTCATTCACAGCGATAGAAGCATTTTTAAGATTGTCGATTTGGACGAAGCGTGGGCGTTCTTAAATGTGGCACAAGGAGAAACGCTATCAAATAAACTGGTGCGAGCTGGACGAGCTATGCAGGCAGGCGTTTATTTCGTTACACAATCCTCTGGGGACGTGTCAAAAGAAAGTCTGAAAAATAATATCGGCTTGAAATTTGCCTTTCGCTCTACGGACATTAACGAGATAAAACAGACCTTAGAGTTTTTCGGTATCGACAAGGACGACGAGAACAACCAGAAACGGCTTCGTGATTTGGAGAACGGACAATGCTTATTACAGGACTTATACGGGCGTGTCGGTGTGGTGCAGATACACCCAGTCTTTGAAGAATTACTACACGCCTTTGATACCAGACCGCCCGTACAGAGAAATGAGGTGGAGTGATGAAAGAAAGGATAAAAGGTGCGTTCACAAAAAAGAAGATTTTCCACGTTCTCAAAATGGCTCTGTTCGTGGTGGCACTCTCCCTTATCCTGCTTTCACTTTTGGGGACGGTGGCTCATGCGACGGGGCTTGTGGACGATACCATAAACGCAGAAAATCTGTATTCCAAATATCCGCTTTCCAACTACCAGCTTGATTTTTATGTAGATAATAGCTGGTCGTGGTTGCCGTGGAACTGGCTGGACGGTATCGGAAAATCGGTACAGTACGGGCTTTACTGCATTACCAACTTTGTCTGGACGATAAGCCTTTATTTAAGCAATGCAACGGGCTATGTGGTGCAGGAAGCCTATAAACTGGACTTCATCAACGATATGGCAGATAGTATCGGAAAAAGCATACAGACCCTTGCAGGTGTTACCGAGAACGGCTTTTCTTCTACGGGCTTTTATGTTGGTTTCCTGCTTCTCATTATTTTAGTAGTGGGAATGTATGTTGCCTATACGGGACTTATCAAACGGGAAACCAGCAAGGCACTTCACGCTGTTATCAACTTTGTTGTGGTGTTCGTGCTGTCCGCTTCATTTATTGCCTATGCTCCCGACTACATCAAGAAGATAAATGAGTTTTCATCAGACATCAGCACCGCTTCTTTGGACTTGGGAACAAAAATCATGCTCCCCAACTCTGACAGTGAGGGTAAGGACAGCGTGGACTTGATACGGGACAGCTTATTTTCTATTCAAGTACAACAGCCGTGGCTACTTCTACAATTCGGTAACAGCAACGCAGAGGAAATCGGGACAGACCGTGTGGAAGCTCTGGTATCGGCAAGCCCAGAGGACGAGGACGGAAAGACCAGAGAGGAAGTCGTGAAAACAGAAATCGAGGATAACGACAACAACAATCTGACGATACCGCAAGTGGTAAACCGTTTAGGTATGGTGTTCTTCCTCTTGTTCTTCAATTTAGGGATAACGATATTTGTATTCTTGCTTACGGGCATGATGTTGTTCAGCCAGATACTTTTTATTATCTTCGCTATGTTCCTGCCTATTAGTTTCCTGCTCTCTATGATACCGAGCTATGAAAGCATGGCAAAGCAGGCAATCGTGAGGGTATTTAATACCATTATGACAAGAGCAGGAATTACGCTCATTGTAACGGTGGCGTTCAGCATTTCCAGTATGTTTTATAACATTTCCACAGATTACCCGTTTTTCATGGTGGCGTTCTTACAGATAGTATGTTTCGCTGGTATCTACATGAAGCTGGGCGACTTAATGAGCATGTTCTCACTTAATGCTGGCGACAGTCAAAGTATGGGACGACGCATATTCCGCAGACCGTATCTGTTTATGCGACATCGGGCTAGGCGTATGGAACACCGTATTGCAAGGGCGGTAAGTGCTGGCGGTATTTCGGGCGGTGTGGCTGGTGCGGTAGCTGGAAGTGCCGTTGCTGGCAAACGGGCTGAAAGAAAAAATACAGCTTCTAAAGAAAATCGGGGCAATACCACTTCTAGCATGGGACAGCGTGCAGGTTCAAAAGTCGGTGCTGTCTTAGATACGAAAAATAAAGTGAAAGATAAGGCAAATGCTGTCAAAGAGAATATCAAGGATATGCCGACACAGACCGCTTATGCGGTGTATTCCGCAAAGGAAAAGGCAAAGTCCAGCGTGTCCGACTTTAAGCGTGGCATGGTGCAGGAACAGCAGTCCAGACAGACGGGACGCTTGGAAAAGCAGGAACAGCATAGGAAGAATATCGCTGACAAGCGTATGGAGCTTCAAAAAGCACAAGAAGCAAGGCAGGCACAGCGAAAGGCTGACGGATCAGCGACAACGGGAGCTACCCGTCCCCATGAGCGACCAGCCACAGCTTCAACTATTCCAAAGCCGAGTGCGGAAAAAATGCAGGAAGTCAAACGCCCTGCCACAGCTCCGACTTCTAAAGGTAGTGAGCCAGTCAAGACAAATGTTATCAAAGAGCGTCCGTTATCTTCCGGTGCTTCTGATAAGCAAGTGCCCCAGTCTGCACAGCCAGCACATAGGCAGAATATTGAAAAAGTTACGGTATCAAAGGAAACACGCCAGAATTACAAAGCAGAGCGTACTACAAAGACACAGACCTTTGAACAATCAAAGCGTACAACGGAACATACCGAAAAGAACCGTAACCTTGTAACAAAGAAAGGACAGAAGAAAAAATGAAACTGAAACATATCGCTATCATTGGCAGTCTGTTTCCTATCCTCTTTTCTCTAGTGCTTTTCTTTGGGGTATTGATTAGTGCGGACAGCGACGACGAGAACAGCAACTTTTCTTCGGGCATTACGGGTATGAACTTATCCGCAGAAGTTTTGAAACATCAGCCTATGGTAGAAAAATACGCCAGAGAAAACGGCATTTCCGAGTATGTCAATGTGTTATTGGCTATCATTCAAGTAGAAAGTGGCGGTACGGCAGAAGATGTTATGCAGAGTTCAGAAAGTCTTGGTTTACCGCCTAATTCCTTAGATACGGAAAGCTCAATCAAGCAGGGGTGTAAGTATTTTGCGTCCCTGCTTTCTTCCTGCAAAAATCAAGGTATCGATGATTTGAATGTAGCGATACAGTCCTATAACTATGGCGGTGGTTATGTGGGATATGTGGCAGGAAAAGGAAAAAAGCACACCTTTAACCTTGCGGAAAATTTTGCCCGTGAAAAATCGGGTGGAAAGAAAGTAACCTACACCAACCCGATAGCCGTTGCGAAGAATGGGGGCTGGCGGTATGGCTATGGAAATATGTTCTATGTGGAATTAGTCAATCAATATCTGACCGTAGCACACTTTGATAATGCGACGGCACAAGCGATAATGAATGAAGCGTTGAAATATCAAGGCTGGAAGTATGTGTATGGTGGTAGCAATCCCAACACTTCTTTTGACTGTTCGGGACTGACACAATGGTGCTATGGAAAAGCTGGTATCTCTTTACCGAGAACAGCACAGGCACAGTATGACGCAACCCAACATCTTCCGCTTTCGCAGGCAAAGGCTGGGGACTTGGTATTTTTTCATTCTACCTATAACGCAGGAAGTTATGTAACGCACGTCGGTATCTATGTAGGAAATAATCAGATGTATCATGCTGGCGACCCGATAGGATATGCAGACCTAAGCAATAGTTACTGGCAACAACACTTAATCGGTGCAGGACGAGTAAAACAATAGAAAGGACTTGAAAAATATGTTTAAGAAGAATAAGAAACAGACAGAAAATATCAAAGAAAAAAAGGTGCGTACTGTCAAGGTAGGCACACATCAAAAAACCGTGATTGCGTTGTGGGCGGTGCTTATCGCAAGCGTGAGCTTTGGGGCGTATAAGAATTTTACGGCTATCGACCAACACACGACCCATGAAAAAGAAATCATAGAGCTTCGCTTGCAGGACACCAACGGGATAGAAAATTTCGTGAAGAATTTTGCGAAGTCCTATTACACATGGAGCAACAGCAAAGAAGCGATTGAAGCAAGGACGCAGGCAATCAACAGTTATCTGACAAAGGAATTGCAGGACTTGAATGTAGATACCATTAGAACCGATATACTGACCAGTTCCACAGTTACAGATGTGCTTGTATGGAATATCGAGCAATCGGGAACAGATACTTTTTCTGCTACCTACGAAGTAGATCAGCAGATAAAAGAGGGAGAACAGACAAGCAATGTCAAGGCAACCTATACGGTAAAAGTCCATGTGGACGCTGACGGGGATATGGTAATCGTTCAGAACCCTACTCTTGCACCAGCAATCGAAAAATCAGACTATGAACCAAAGACACCAGAAGCAGACGCAAGCGTGGACGCTGATACCACAAATGACGCTACCGCATTTCTGGAAACATTCTTTAAGCTGTACCCGACAGCTACAGAAAAGGAGCTTACCTACTATGTATCGGGAAATGTGCTTGAACCTATCGGCATGGACTACCTTTATTCTGAATTGGTAAACCCTATCTTTACAAAGGACGGGGACAATGTGAAAGTCAAGGTTGCCGTAAAATTCCTTGATAATCAGACAAAGGCAACGCAGGTGTCGCAGTATGAGCTTGTGCTACATAAGGATAGTAACTGGAAGATTGTAGGGTAAACAAAAAGGCTTGCGTCATACAATGTATGCTCCGCAAGCCGTATTTACATATAAGCTATTTAGCTGTTACAACTTTTATAAGTCGTTCTGTACCATTGATTTCAGCTAATACAATATCCGTCATACGTTGAAGATTGGCAACATGATATAAACTGACCTGTTCTTCCCATTCTTCCGTATCTTGTTTTTGAATACCCGAAAGGTATTCATGTAAAACAATCATACGCTTTTCTAATAGTGCTTTTTGTTCTTCTAAGGGTAAACAATCAAGGAAAAAAGCCGTGATAGAAAAAATATTTGTATCATAATCGAATTTCAAGAAAGAAGTTCGTAAAGTATCTAATAACACAGCCGTTCCTTGTTCTGTAATTGAGTAGATTGTTTTATCGGGCATATTACCGTCTTTTTGCACTTTGCCAGTGATATATTGCTTTTTTTCTAAAGTTTTAATTGTTGCATATACAGTGGAAGTACCAATATTAAACCAATACTTGATATTCATGTAATCTAAAGTTTTGACAATTTCATAGGCATTAAGCGGTTGATGACTAATAAGTCCTAAAAGCATAGTTGCTGGTTTGGATAACATATAATTTCACACTCCTTGACAAATGTAACGATTTGCGGTACTCTATATATAGAGTAGTATTTATTTGTATCACTTTTGTTTTGATTGTATCACGAATTTTTGAAAAATGAAAGTAGAAAGGAGTTGTGTTTATGCCACAATTAAATAAAGGTGGAAAATTTGTATTTGGATTATCTTCAATACACGATGATTTAACCGTTCAGTTTCCAAAACAAGCACTTGAAGAATATCGAGTGTTAAACGATGATAAAATCATTATTTTTACAGGAAGCAAGGTTACAGGCGGATTTTGTGTAACGACATATCCTCTGCTATCCACGTCAAAATTAAGTCATATTTTACATGAATGCCCACAGTTAGAAAATCAGTCTATTCCGCAAGGGGCATTGGTTACATACAAGGGACGCAAATACGCATGGCTTGTTTTAAAAGAAAATGGAAGTATTCAATTCACACCACAATTACTTGAACAGCTAAATCTTAATGTAGGAGATGAGTTATTGTGTATTAGAAGTAGCGATATTGCATTTACAATGGGCGCAAAAGGACCACTCCTTGAAAAAGCCCATAATTACAATGGAAATATCGAGCGATATTAACGGGAGAAAGTTTGATTATGGCAGATTACAAAAAGTTATCAGAGAGCACTTTTAATATGCAGGCAAAAACCTATGATACAGATAAGAACGGGAAACACGCAAGAACACTGTACCAGCACGTTATCAATCAATTAGAAACTATAAAATTTGATAATCTGCTGGACGTGGGGGTGGTACGGGGGAAATCTTAACTACTGTAAAAAGATTATATCCGAACACTTCTATGTATGGGATTGATATTTCAGAAGAAATGTTAAAGAAAGCAAAAGAGAAAGTATTAGATACTGTAACATTATCTCTTGGCGACGCTGAACATTTACCCTTTGAAAATGGTAAATTTGATTGTTTGCTATGCACAGACAGCTTTCATCATTATCCTACTCCTAAAAGAGCGATTGCAGAATTTTGCAGAGTGCTAGATACAAATGGATATTTGATACTGGCTGATTTTTGGAAACCGTTTCCTATCCGTCAAGCAATGAATATCTTTATCCCCTTTAGCAATGAGGGAGATGTTAGAATATATTCAAAAAGCGAGATTATAAATTTCTTAGAAGCTAGTGGATTTCAAGATATACAATATCGAAACATAAATAAATCTGGTTATCTGGTAATAGCGAAAAAATAAGGGAGTGAAATTATGTTAAGACTTAAAAAACGAGATATAAAAAAGGCATTAAAAGTTGGTGCAAAAATGGGTGGTGTGTCATTAGCCAAGGTTAGAGCTGATATAGAAGCAACGATTGATGAAGCAATGAACAGCACTGACCCTGATGTGCAGGCAAATTTCAAAAAAATTTTTGGAAATAAACGCCCTACGCCAGAAGAATATATTTATATCATTACGAAAAAGACAAAAGTGTAATAAAAATCAAGTGCTGTAAGGGGGCTTGTATTATGGAAAGTTTTAAGCATAATCTTATATACTCATATACTACCTAACAGCATTTTATCAACAACTGAATATCTCACAGCTTTAATAGCTCGTACAGACTATATGTTTTGTGCGGGCTTTTTTTGTACCCGAAAAAATTTTTTCACTTTTTTTCAAATTCATGCAACAAATCACACCTTGCTGTACAGATATGGTGCGGAAAGAGGGATAAACACTTTTCACGTCATAACGGAAAGGAGGTGTGATGATATGAAACCGTCGGACTTCCAAAAGACAATACAATGTCAATTTGACTGCAAACTCAAACGTGTAGTAAAAGGCATTGTCCGTAATTATCGCAAAGAATTAAAGCGACGAAGAAATAAGGAAATTTCCTATTGTGAACTTCCAGAAATCGTCGTGGAAAATTTGGCAGTCTGGGACGAATACGAAAGCGATTATACCGCCTTTAATGTATGCGGTATTGAGGTTCGTGTCCTTGATGATGATTTAGCCGAAGCGATTAAGTATCTGTCTGAAAAAGACAGAGAAATCTTATTGATGTATTTCTTCTTAGGCATGAGCGATACAGAAATCGGCAATAAATTAAAGATTAACCGTTCAACGTCGTTTCGCAGTAGGAAGAACTCACTTGAAGAAATTAAGGAAAAGTTAAAGGAGAACATGAATGATGAATAACACACGCCCGTCATTTTATCTTATTTCGTCGGCTGTGGACGGCAACGTAAATTCGATTGAAAAAATACTGGCATTTTATGACCCGTACATATCAAAATGTTGCTTGCGTCCATTCTACGACAGATATGGTAATGTCTGCATAGTCGTAGACATGGAACTAAAGGGACGTATCAGAGAAGCACTTATCAAAATGATTTTGGACTTTGATATTCCTTTAGAAACCGAAGAATAACAAGCAGTAACCGCAGAGCATGATTTGTTCAATCCCCTCTTTCCTGCTCTGCCCCTGCTTTTACATGAAAGCAACACGCTTTCGCCAAAGCTCTTTGACAACTGAATAAAGCAGACAGATACGTTTGCGAGATAGCGAGCCACGGGGACTGTACGCCACGACCTTTTCAAAAGAAAGCGAGCGACCCACGCAGTGATCCGAGAGCGACTGTTGGAAAAGTCGTTTTGCCACGACCTATCCTCACAGAATAATGATACGTCCGCATGGTGCGGTTCTGCCCACAAGAATGGGAATAGTTGAAATACTAACGGAGCTTTCCAAAGCCGTCTGCCTGCTTGTAAAAAACGACACACAGTAAAGGGGGTGCATAGATTATGAACAATACTGATGTGCCTATCTGGGAAAAATATACGCTGACGATTGAAGAAGCGTCCAAATACTTCCGCATTGGCGAGAAGAAATTGCGTAAATTAGCCGAAGAAAATCTTGACGCTGGCTGGGTTATCGTAAACGGTAATCGTATTCAGATAAAGCGAAAACAATTTGAAAAAATCATAGATACATTGGACGAAATCTAATGTCATTGAGCCGTAGATATGGTATAATAAGGTATAGCGTATCACGGCTCATTCCATGACGGAAAGGAGCTTTACACTATGTCTAATGTAAAACGAAAAGACAGTAAAAATCGCAATTTGCGTAATGGAGAGAGCCAGCGAAAAGACGGAAGATACGTTTATAAATATACCGATATATACGGAAAGCCACAATTTATCTATTCTTGGAAACTTGTACCGACAGATAAAACACCTGCTGGAAAGCGTGATGATATATCGTTGAGGGAAAAAGAAGCACAGATAAAAAAAGACCTTAACGACGGTATTGACACAGTCGGCGGTAAAATGACAGTCTGCCAGCTCTACGACAAGAAGAACAGCCAAAGAAAGAACATCAAGAGGGCTACTGAAAAAGGACGACAGTATCTTATGAACGCTCTGAAAAATGACCCATTGGGTATGAGGGCGATTGATACTGTGAAGCAGTCTGACGCTAAAGAATGGGCTATCAGAATGAGTGAAAAAGGATATGCCTATAAAACGATTGATAACTATAAGCGTTCCTTGAAAGCGTCATTTTACATGGCGATACAAGATGACTGTATCAGAAAGAACCCATTTGAATTTAAACTAAGTGATGTTCTGGAAGATGATACTGAGCAGAAAGTTATCCTTACACCAGAGCAGGAAGAACGCCTGCTTGCCTTTATGGAAACGGACAAGATTTACAGTAAGTATTATGATGAGGTTGTACTTCTTCTGGAAACGGGACTTCGTATTTCTGAATTTTGCGGACTGACGACGCATATTGATATGCAGAACAGAATACTCAATATAGACCACCAGTTATTGAAAGATAGCGAAATCGGCTACTATATTGAAACGCCAAAGACCAAAAACGGAAAACGGGAACTTCCATTGACAGAACGAGCTTATCAAGCAATCCAAAGAATACTAAAGAACAGAGGAAATGCACAACCGCTGATTGTAGGTGGTTACAGCAATTTCCTATTCTTGAACCGTGAGGGCTTGCCTAAAATTGCAGGAAACTATGAGGGCATGGTGCGAGGACTGATTAAGAAGTATAACAAGTATCACACGGACAAGTTACCGAACATCACACCACATTCATTCCGACATACTTATTGTACGAATATGGCAAACAGAGGAATGAACCCAAACACTCTGCAATATCTCATGGGACACGCTAACATAACCATGACACTTGGTTATTACGCACACGGTACATTTCAATCTGCAAAAGCAGAGCTGGAAAGACTGGCTTGTTAATATCGGAACTTATATTTACTACTCATTTACTACTTTTGGTTGCATTTTCATGCTGGTAAATGCCAGCTTATGCAAGGTATCTTCCAAAAAGAAAATACCGATAAAGCCCTAAAATACGGGATATATCGGCATTTACCAACTTATGAAAAGATAATCAGAAATTTAGTAAGTTTTTCTCATAAAAAACCATAGTTTAAACACTACATTCGAATATCTATTTGCCAGAAAACAGGAAAAGGATCCGGAGAACTCCTGATCCTTTTCTTTGCGCCATTTATGCTTTTTCTACATTTCTGGCCTGCAGTCCCTTATCGGAATCCACCGTATCAAATGTTACTTCCTGACCTTCCTCCAGGGACTTGTATCCTTCCTGTTGGATATGAGAATAATGTACGAAAATATCCTTTCCATCTTCTCCATTGATAAATCCATAGCCCTTCTCAGCATTAAACCATTTTACTTTGCCTTTCATTTCTGACTTCACCTTCCTGTATCTATGTCAAAGTATAGAGAACATCCCTTTTCTTTTCAAATCTTTTTTTTCGCAGGATTCGACAAATCGGGGATTCGCACAAAGCGCCAGTGCCTCTATCTTATACCTATGCTCCTGAAGAAGATCATATGCACAAAGTAATGTATTTCCACTTGTAACAACATCATCAACCAGCAACAGTCTGGTTTTTGGAAGAACGATATCCGGTTTCATTTTTATTACCTGGGAAATATTTTTGCGGTTTTCAAAGCTTTGCAGGGACTGCTTGTGATTACAGGTCTTATAAAATGGTTCAATGGTCTTTAAACGGCAGGCATGCAGCATGTCCTTTACCGGATGAAAGCCGCGTTCAATGGTTTTTTCTTCGCTCGAAGGAAGAAGAACGATCGTGTAGTGTCGAAATTTAGCATTGATTTTTTTCATGATGTCATGGAAAAACACGTCTCTTAGAGCTGTATCCAGACCTTCCTTATATTGAAATATCATATTTTCCAGAAAATCATTATATACATATGCGATATGCAGCTTTATGCCATTCAGCTTTACCGTCTTATTCAAAACGGTTAACTCATGACGGCAGGCTCCGCACAAAAGGGAATCCTGACGCAGGAATTCAAAAAGACTTTGCTGATTTGTTATCTCCTCCATACATAGTCGGCACCATTCTTCCTTCATTTTGAATCCCCCCTGTTCATCCTCTGTAATGCCTGTATGCAGCGCTCAATATCTCTTGTTTTTCTTGTGCACAGAAACAAACCTTTCCCTGTCGGCATTTCAATATTACGTCCAACACGGCCAATCATCTGAATCAGGCTCGCTTCATTGAATACCGGATGATCAGCATGATAAATCACAACATGTACACCCTTGATGGTGATTCCTCTTTCCAGAACGGTTGTCGCAATCAGACATTCGTAGCGCTTTTCATGAAATCTTTTAAGGATTTTTTCCTTATCCTTCGTTTTTGAAGTAAAGGAAGTACAGCGAAACACAATACGCAGCCATCTGCTCATCTGCTCTGCCAGAGCTATCGTCGGTACAAAGACCAGGGTCTGTGCGGCTTCCTTTTTCTGCCACTTTAAAAATCGGATAAGCTGATACAGCTGTATGGAAGGCAAGGCTGCTTTCACATCAGGTACGATCAAAGGATAGCCATGCGGTCTTTGAAACAGCTCGACCATCTGCAGTTTTCCCTGCTTTACATCTGACAGCATTTCTTCATCCGGTGTAGCGGTCAAATACAGACGGTTCCCGATACAGGCATGTATTGCAATCTGCTTCAGCACAGCATTGCCACGATAAGGAAATGCATCCACCTCATCCATGATCAACAGATCAAACGCCGCATGATAGCGATACAGCTGGTGCATTGTGCATATGATGAGATCACCCTCGGTGACCTCAGTATAGCCCTCACAAACCGCGATCACATTTAGATTTTTAAACGCATCCTGCATGCGCTCCCGTATTTCCAGAACAACCTGACGACGGCTGATGGCAAAGCCCACCTTGCAGCCTTTCGCAAGGCTTTGTTTAATCGCCTCCATGACAAGCTCCGTTTTGCCGGCACCACAGGCTGCATATACTAGCACATCCTGGTGATGATTCAGGTACATTACTATTTCTGAAGCACACCGTTTCTGTGCAGGAGTCAGTGGATATTTCAGCTGATATGCTGTATGAATCGGTTTTCTACATACATTTTTTCTTTCCGGCAGCTCTCCTACCCCAATTCTTCCAAACATGATGCATTTTCGACAGTACCAGCCCTTGGCATCTTTATAAAAGTAACGTTTCTCTGTATTTCCGCAACGCAGGCATTGCATAGTATCACCTCCATAGTTCTATACGTATGAAAGTGGTAAAAGTCCTAAAAAAAACAGAATTTTTTTCATTCTGTCTTTTCTAACTTATGCGATATTTATTCGATAGTGCTGAAGCATTTCCATTTGTTTTTTATCTGTTTTTGTAGAATTGCAAACTATTAATTTGCTTCTTTTTCCACCTGTAAGAAATGCCATGCATCTGCACACATTTCTTCCAGTCCTCTTTCTGCTTTCCAACCAAGCTCCTTCAGCGCTTTTTCTGTGCTGGCATAGCATTGTGCAATATCCCCAGGACGTCTAGGATCAATCTGATAAGGAACCTCGATATTATTAACCTTTGCAAATGTATTAACAACATCCAGTACACTATATCCTATACCAGTACCGAGATTATACGCATCAACACCAATTGGTTCCATAACCTTATTCACAGCATTCACATGTCCCTTTGCAAGGTCTACTACATGAATATAATCACGTACACCCGTACCATCCGGTGTATCATAATCATTTCCATAAACATGCAGATAAGGCAACTCCTTATTGGCAACCTTAACGATATACGGCATCAGGTTATTCGGGATATCATTCGGACTTTCTCCCAACAGACCACTCTTGTGTGCTCCGATTGGATTGAAATAGCGCAGCAAAGCAATATTCCACTCATTATCTGAAATGTATAAATCTTTTAAAATCTGTTCAATCATCAATTTTGTCGTACCATACGGATTCGTAGTAGGTCCCAACGGGAAATCTTCAAAGATAGGTACACTTGCAGGGTTTCCATATACTGTGGCACTTGATGAGAAAACAATGCGCTTGCAGTTATGCTTTCCCATTACCTTACACAATGCAAGCAGCGACATCAGATTATTCTGATAATACATAATCGGTTTCTGTACTGACTCTCCTACCGCTTTATACCCGGCAAAATGAATAGCTGCATCAATTTTATGCTCACTGAATATTTTCTCCAGTGTTGCCTCATCACAGCAATCTGCCTCATAAAACGCAACACGCTTTCCTGTAATATTCTCAATCTTATCAACAACATCAGCCTGTGAGTTATACAGGTTATCAATTATCACTACTTCATTACCAGCTTCTATTAATTCAACGCATGTGTGGCTTCCAATGAATCCGGTACCACCAGTTACTAAGATTTTCATGTACGGTTCCTCCCTTAGTTTATCCATGTCCTATTATAGCATAATCCATTACTGATAGCGGAGAAACAAGAAAAAAAATAAGGATTTCACAAAACTAATCACCTTCAGTATATCAATTTAACCGTTTTCTATGCTTTTATATAACTCACCAAAAGCTTTTCTATCGCTTTAACTAAAAAAAGACCATGACGAAAGTGCTGTCCTAACACCATGGCCTGTTTTCCTGATAGTTTGATTTTTCTAACGCTGCTTCACAACTAATAATCCAGACGTCTGTAATACCGGCGAATATCCATTGGATGCCTTGTTTCTCTTTCCATATACGCATCGATCCGGTTATTTACGGCATGCATCACCAGGTGTGAAATGTGCTTTCTGTACCCTTCACTGATTCCCTTCAGCTCATAATCCCTTGTATCGATAATTGTGTAATTCTCACAGATTCTTGGCAGGAATTTCGCGACTCTTTCAGACAGCGGACGCTGGGCATCTTCTCCTATGAACACGGTAACCGGTGTTTCCTTTGTGATGATTTCAAACATACCATGAAAGAACTCCCCGGATGTGATGGACTTCGTCTTGATCCACAGCTGTTCCTCCCAATAGCACATTGCATAGGAATACGTTGCGCCCCACTGTTTTCCTGCCCCCACAAAATAGTGGATTGGATCATTACAGTGTTTTTTTGCAAATTCCTGTCCAAATGCATCAGCCTTCTTTTCCACATCAATCAGCGCCTGTGCCAGATGTGCTTCAAATTCCGCATACATAGCATCACAATCCGAAAATTCCCCATTGTTCTGCATGAATCGATCCGCAACCATAAAGAACTTCAGCTGTTCATTCACCGGATACGCTATTTCATAATCCACCAGCTTTGCAAGCTCGGTCGTATCAATGTCAATAAATCCAATCACCTTTGCCCCGGCTGCCTGCATACGCTTTACAGCCTCTACCACTTCCACTGTGCTGCCGGTAACGGATGAGGTAATTACGACAGTGCCCTCACCCACACGCTTATTCCCCGTCGTATTGTACTCGGAAGCATTTTCCGCCCAGGTTTCGATTTCTGATTGTTCCTTCATATGAACCGCCGCCTGCATACCGCTCGCCCAGGTTCCCCCGATACCCAGCCAGCAGATATTGCGATATCCCTGTGCACATATCTCATCGACGATCCGGTTGATATCCTTACGGATTGCTAGTGCACCATTGACACTGCTTCGTGCCCATTCTTCATTGAATTTCAATAACATGTTCATGTCCTCCTCTTATTTGTAAATCATTTATCTTATCCGGCAAGTATACCGAAATAAGCACCTGCAATACCGAGAACCATCGTTCCCAGAATCAACATGATCGGATTGACTTTTTTCTTCAATAGCCAGAAATACATCCATGTACCACCCAGTCCGATCAACCCGGGCATAATTCCGTCCAGAATAGACTGCAGGGTGGTGACCTCTTCACCGACCTTACTCAGCTCGACATTCAAAGTCGTCCATACCATATCCTTTGACATACAGCCAATAACCATAACACCAAGAATACTCGCTGCCGCAAGCAGCTTATCCATCATACCGTTGGCCTGCATTCTCTGCAGATACTTGAAGCCAATGCTATAGCCGAAATGCGCGCCGAAATAGCGGATGATAAACGCAGGAATGTTATATATCAGAAAATACACAATCGGTCCAAACATATTTCCGTTCTGTGCCAGTGAAATACCGATACCAACAGCAATAACCCGCAGACAGCCGACAAATACAGAGTCACCGATTCCGCTCAGTGGCCCCATCAGTGCCGTCTTGATACTGGAAATCGCCTCTCCGTCCACCTCGCCACATGATTTCATTTCCTCCATGGATGCCACAATGCCGCCAACGAACGGAGCAAGCTGCGGTGTGATATTAAAGAACTCGACATGGCGTGTCAGTGCATCCCTGTAGCCTTCCTCATCTCCTGCATATACCTTTTTCAAAATTTTATTCATCATCATGGCAAAGGCGATGTGCATCTGCCGTTCATAGTTCCAGGAAAACTCTATTCCCAAAGAGCCCTGGTTAAATGCCATTCTGGTGATATCCGCTTTCTGAATGCTCTTATCGGATTTAGAAGTCATCATCATCGCTCACCTCCATACCAGCTTCTCCAGCTGCGGCTCCCTTCAGATTCATAAAATCGAATTTGACAACAATCAGAATCACACCCAGAATTGCCACGCCTAATACAGGTACACTCATATAAGCTGCAAGCGCAAATCCCAGAAAATAGTAGGGAACATTCTGCCTGTTTACCGTCATGCGCATCAGCATTGCAAATCCCAATGCGGGAAGTAATCCGGCTGCCGCAGCCATACCATCCGTCACATAGGCAGGAATTGCATTGATCATACTGCCCACTGCTTCACTTCCCAAATAGAAAGCAAAGAACACAAGCAGGAATCGTCGTACAATGGTGATCATACCGATCAGCCAGTGTGTTGCCACAACACCGCCGTATTTTCCTTCCATGGCATAACGGTCTGTAAAACGCAGAATCACGGAATTAAATACATTGCAGAAGTTACCGATTGCCTGTGACACCAGTGCAATCGGCATCGCCAGCGTAACCGCCGTTTCGATACCCTTCCCCATGGAAATTGCAAATGCAGTGGCCAGAACACCGCCGACAATCGTATCCGGTGGAACATATGCCCCAATACTGACAGCCCCCATAAAGAATAATTCCAGACTTGCGCCGATAATCAGTCCCTGATGCAGATTTCCCAGCACCAGGCCAACCAGCGGTGCAAGAATAATTGGTCGATTGATATACAGGGAGCCCAGCTGATCGCCGAAGACACCCAGACTTGCAATCAATCCGATTAAGCATGCTTGTACCATGATTTCCTCCTCTTTTGCATTTTCATGCATGTTTCAGGAATTAAATTCCTGTATATTTGACCCGCACGGTTGCGGGAAGCGGACCTTATTGATGCAGTACATGCTCCAGTGCTATTGGAGATTCTGCCGGCAGCTGCTGGATGAATACAGACACGCCGCGCTGCTGCAGCTCCTTTAATTCCGCCTCATCCTTATCACTGATGAAAATCGCCTTGCTGATTTGACGACAGCCTTCCCTTCGAATCGTTCCGCCCAGATTGAGACTGTGAACAGCCGGACAGCCTGCACTCAGCACATTGGCATCATGAATGGTCTTTACGACCACCAGCAGTCGGTACGTATCGGTGACTCCGCTGTTGATTGCCTTTATGGAATCCTCCAGATTTTTAATGACCAGCTTGACCCCGGAGGGCTTTGCCAGCTTCATGGTCGTTTTGAAAACCTCGTCATGTACCACTGCATCATTGGCAATCAGAATGCAGTCAGCACTCAATTCATTGGTCCAGGAAAATGCAACCTGTCCATGCAGCAGACGATGGTCCACTCTGCATAATTTGATCATATTTGACACCCTTTCTTTTGCGCTTTTTGCGCTTACTCACATGTAGAATAAAGCAGTTCAGCTATCGTTTCTTACACCCCACGCTCTTCGTGCATCTGTATGTCTTCTTTACAGCATGTGGTTACTCTTTTGTGCTTTGCGATTGTTCTTTTTAGGTTGCAGTATTTAAAATTCATCCTCCTGCGACGAAATACCTTTGACGGTTTCATTGCAGTACATGATCCCCGTTTTTGCTTCTGTGAACAGACGGCGAATCAGCTTATCCGCATCCTCATCGGAAAACAGAAACAGATTCATCAGCATCGGCAGATTCATTCCGGTTAACAAATGGAAATGCTCCTTCCCGATATATTTCATCAGTTCATTGTTTACACTTCCCCCGAACAGATCCGTACAGGCAATGATTTCCGCATCTGTCGGGATTTTCTTCATAGTCTCTTTGATCAGATCTGAAATATCCTGCCCGTCTTTCACATAAGCGGTTATAAGATGCACATGCTTCTTCTCTCCCAGAATAATGCGGATGGAATCATAAATCCCCTGTGAGAACATCCCATGACTTGCGAGTATATAATGTCGTTCCATATTCTCCCTCCTTTCACTCCTCAAAGCTTTTCAGCGTTTTCATTTCCGCAGACCATGGTTTTTCATAATACCTTTGGGTTGCCGTTTCCAGTGACAGATATCCCGGATAGCCATATTCCTCAAGGACAGCAAGATCCGCTTTCAGATCACGGCTACCATCCCCCCAGGCCAGATGACCGGTCGGATTCCCATCCACAAAGTGAATATGGACAATATCGCTGCCGAAGGCCTCGAAGTATTCCCGGGGTGTATGTCCCATACGTGCCATTGCCCCAAAATCGATACACACCTTGAGACAGCTGCTTCCAACCTCGTTTCGATATCGCTGGATGTCCTGAATTGTATTCACAAGACGCGATTCCTCCGGCTGGAGAGCTTCCAGAGCCAGAATCACATTTCTCTTTTTTGCATAATCTGTGATTCTCTTCATCATAACGACGGAGCGATTCCATGCTTCCTCCACCGTTTCACTGTAATAGCACCATCCGCTGGTCACCAGAACCTGACGACATTCAAGCTCACATGCGATATCAATCATCTGCCGGTAATAGTTGAGTACCTCTTCCTGACGATGCTTCTGCTTGACTGCGATATTGTTCGGCTTTGGGTTTGTCTGTTCCGGACAGATGCCGATGATGGTTATCTGATAGCGATCGCACAGCTTCTTCAGCTGTTCCGGCGAGTCATGACGGCGGGCATCCACATAATAATGCATGGGACCGCTCCACAGCTCCACATAATGCATGCCCAGCTTATGGACGGATTGAAAGAAATTCTCCAGCTCATAAAAGCGGTAATGGCAGTTCATCGCACAGAGTCTGTCTTTAAAATTCATCTTCTCCTCCTGCCTTTCGTACATCATTTTCTATATATTCAAAGAGATATGCTATTTCCGATAGGGGCAGCTTGACATGGTAGTGCTGCAGCATAACCTCAAAGCTCCGGTTGACATCCGCAATAAAGTCCTCATGCTGTTTCTCAAAGGATGACAGGTCTGTATATTTTTCCAATGCCGTTTTTGTGACCAGACGTTCCACCAGGAAACAGATATGAATATAAATGCCGACAATGGTCTTGCTTTGAAACTTACGACCCATCGTATGCTGAAGCGCACTGACGGAGTCACTGACATAATCCAGCAGCTTATCTGCATTCAGAATCGTGATATTTTCCATGACTGACTGCATGGAGAAATTTTTCAACAGCTGACGGTCAAATTCTTCAATTTCCTCTTCCTTCAGATATGGCCGAAATACCTGATTCAGCTGTTCGATATGTTCGAAATTCATGATATCCTCCAGCGTCACACTATTGACCTTTTTTAGCTTCAGCGAATACGGCTTGATCATCAACACCACATCATATCTGTGAAATAAAATGTCCTCTGCCTTATTTTTCATCAGCTCATCATATTCATAGGAAATCATTTTCAAATCAATGGGACGCGGCAGACTGTTTTTGAATAATCGGCACAGCTTTTCTGAAATGACCATACCGGCATCATTTGTGAATACGATTGCTTTTTCCTTCTTCGCCTCTGAGAGTACCTTGTAATTGCATTGATTTTCTGCACAGGCCGTTTCCAGCAGATTCTCCAATTCGTAGTGCTGCTGTATCTTCATACCGATATTCAGAGCAAGTGAGGTGGAAATATTATTGATCACACCGACATTCACACTGTCTGCAATCACCTCGCCGATTCCCTCCAGTGACCCCATATCGACAAGCAGGATAATGTTTTTCAGATGCGGATTTTCTTCAATGAAATCGTTCAGCTTGTCGCTGATTTCCTGTACCGGTGTATTCAGCGGCATATCGATAGCTTCAAACGTATAAGAGTTCAGCAGCGAATTTGCGGCATCGGCAATAGAGCTTGCGGTAGAGTACCCGTGACTCAATATGATACCCACAGTATCTTGAGAGCGGATATCACGATTGTAGAAGTTGATATTCAGCATCAGAAAGATACGGTTCATTTCCGACAAGCGCATGTTGATATTGGAATGCAGCTGTCTGGCAATGGATTCCGTCAGAATATATTCATTGCTCATATTCTCTGCCATTTTCTTTAGACAGCGCTGTATTTCCTTCTGGTGATCCTGTTCCCACTGATGCAGGGAGGAGGTGTTTTTCTGCGCAGAGACGAGCATTCTCGCCAGTACATAGGCACAGTTGATCGGCAGATTGATATTTTTCATGAGCTTCACGCTGTTCAGCACACCGATGACTATTTTCTCCATAGCCTCCAGTCGGCCGTCATAGTACGTTTCCTGAAAAACAAGGATATCGTAGTAGTAGCGCAAGGCCTTCTGCCCCTGTTCCAGAAAGCTGGTAAAGGCATGTGTATCCATGCAGGTTTCTTCAAATGCCTGCAGCAGCTGTTCCCACATGATGAGGATTTTACTGCCGGCTGCGTTTTTCTCCACTGCGTCTATGCGAATCAGAGAATCACTGTCCCTGCTGTTTTTTTCCACCTTAAGATGATCGAGCAGCTGAACAGGCAGGTGATACAGGCAGATGTCCATGCGCTGGTTTGATACACAGTCCGCAAATGCATTGGCACATATGGTACGGATACATCTTCGCAGTTCATCGATATTGCTTTCAAAATGGCAGCTCATCAGGAAATGCTGAAGACGCTTTGATATATAAATCGTGCGTTCCAGACGTGCCTGTTCTTCCTGAAAAAATTTAATAACGAATTCCAGACGCTCCTCCTCGTTGCGTTCCTGAAAGGATGGGATGGAACAGATAACAGGAATGCTGAGCAGCAGGCTATGACAGAAAGCCGTATGCGGATCTTCACTGGTGGAGAGAATCAGATGGACACGGGATTCAATCTGTGCCTGATCATCCTGCATTCTCGTAAATTTATTTCTGCTTAAATAGTCGGCCAGCTTTTCCTGACATTCCTCACTCAGATGACTGGCGTCCTCTATACAGAGGATGCCTTCATCTGCCTCCTCCAGCAGTCCCCGCTCTGCCGCTTTCCCATCTGCGGCACCTTTTCCAAACAGCTCCTCCATCTGCCTGACTTTATCCTCACCGCGAAATGCCTTTTTGCGAAGCAGCGGTATCTCTTTTCTCGTGGAGGTCATGTGATTCAGACAGTATTCATGTGTGAGTCGTACCAGATAGGATTTTCCACATCCCATTTCCCCATGGAGAATGACAGGTAATCCTCCCTGCGGATAGGAGAGGGCGGTTTTCAGCTGTGCAATCGGGTATTGCAGGCTGCCGTCACAGCCGATTGCTTTTTGAAAATCCTGCAGCTTGGGACTGTTCCGGTGCAGCTCCTTCATAAGCTCACCCAGACTCAGATATTCACAGCTTTTTAATTCCAGCTGATACTTGCGTTCCAGCACACTGCGATCCATATAATAGACGGGACGCGTACTGATTTTTATGATACGCTCATCCTTCACCAGCTCATTGAGATACTGGGAGGTTAAGGAGCGGGAGATGTTTAAAGCACTGCTGATACTGATTGTTGTAAAACCGCCCAGCTCATTCATGCGCAAGCCCCGGGTAATTTTCTGCAGATATTCCAGAATCTGCAATTTTGATGTTGTGATATTCATGAAAGCACCTCACTTTTCCGGTACCGCTTGTTTACGATACCATTATAGAAATTCACATTGCACTGTGTCATCAGAGTCCTGTATTTTTGACACTGCGCAATGTTTCCATTCTAACTCAAACACTAAAGCGGTTTCAACACTATACAGTGTTGATTTAAAAGACACTGTTGAAATGGGGGCAACAGTGTCTGTTTGAATTTATATATTCCAGTGTTTGGTATTTCCAATCAAAGATTACAAAGTCTGATGCTTTCTTTCTGCTTCTGTAATCATAGATAATCATGATTCTGTATGAAGGAATTTCATTATCTCAACAGGAATCTGCTCCTGCCGTTTATTATATTCCAGTTTGACTGCTTTCAAGATATGTTCCAGAGTAAGAAAAGCTTTACCTTCCATTCTCCAATAACAAGCAGCATTGACTGCAACATTTTCAATTTGCGCCAGAGTCAGATTCAGGTGCTCTGCAAGCCAGGTGCAGGGAAGCTCCGTTTTCAAAGGGATACCTGAAAAACAGACTCTCCATTTTTCAGCTTTAACAGTTTTATCAGGTAGTGGAAACCGAATCATGACCGTTATGCGCCTTAAAAAAGCATCGTCGAAATTCTGAAGGATATTGGTTGTCAGAATCACAATGCCCTGATACTGCTCTATTTCCTGCAGCAGAAAGGCCGTTGCACTATTCGCATATTTATCATTTGAAGAGGCTAGGGCTGTTCGCTTTCCAAACAGTACATCCGCTTCATCAAACAACAGGATACAATTATTTCTCTGAGCATTTCTGAACATTTCCCGCAGGTGTTTTTCACTTTCTCCGACATATTTATCCATAATCATCGAAAGATCAACCTGCCATACCGGAAGGTCAGCTTCCTTTCCCAGGATTCTGGCAGCCAGGGTTTTACCGGTTCCGCTGGGGCCGTGAAACAAGACGATACAGGCATGTATTCTTTCCTGTACATGATAGCTAGTATCCCCCATATGCTGAATCCTGAATAAAATATAACGCAGCTGTTCCTTTAGGTCATCACTACCCAGCCAGTCCTCCCATTGCGCATCATGAGGCAGTACTTTATAAAGCGGAGATGTGAGGTCTCTTGAAATTATATCCATATGATAATTTTTCAATCCGCTTCCCTCCGGATCAATTTTTTTATAATTCACCATATCCTGCGGTGTCATATGAAGATAAGATTTAACCCATGTCTTTTCCCAAAGAAAGAAACTCATTGTCTGTAAATCTTCTGCAGATAAATACAGAGGTAACTGAATAACAGGATATTTGTTTGTGAATGACGACTCAGCAGAAATAATAACAGGGATCTTGACATAGCTAAAAAAATAATCTAGAAAGGAAATCTCTTCTTTGAGCAGATCCTTTGCAGTATCCAGATAAACAATACCTCCATTCAGTAGTCTGCAAAAAAAGGCAATACAATACAATATTCGAAGTCGTTCCTTTTGATCTGCCTGCTTCCATGCAATACCAGATAGTAAAAACACAGATTCTTCGAGAATTTTTGCACACCGCAATACTAAGGTTCGCTTTCCTGCATGTGCTTCTGCAGCCAGAATACAGGATTTTTTCAATGTTATATTCTTCAGCAGTTCTGCTTGCTGTTCTTTATAAATTGGAGCAAATGTCTGCTGGGATACTTCCATATATTGAAACGCCTTATGCTGAGCCAAACAGCCGCTGAGCAGATAGTATAAAGCATAAGAATGTAATTTAATCGGCGTCATCATCAGATAAGTTCCTTCATTACGCTGAAAAAGCATATCTTCATTCAAAAAAGCCATACAGACAGCCGCTGCATCTACAGGTAATGGTTGCATTGCAGAATACCATGATAGAATGACGCCTAGAGGAAGAAAGGATGCCTTTGTTTGTTTATATACATAAGAGGATAAAGCTGTGTCTGTCTCATAAAGAAAGGCACACAGAAGCAGAAAGTACAACATATCTTCCAGCTGAAACTGTTCCTTCACATAAAGAAAATTCGGTTTTGGATAATCAGAAGGCTTCTGAAGCTCCTGAAATAATACAGCAAGCTCTTTTGGTTTTTCCTCAGCCTGAAGCAGTTCAGATAATTCCAGACATTTCTTTAGGTATTCCTGATTACTCACCTGCATACCGTAATCACCTCATCTCATAATATCCACATAATCCAATTCAGCAGTGTCCATCACTCGGTCTGCTTCCCACAACGCTGCTGTAACACCAAGGAAGGCATTCTCATCCATATAGGACTGCCTTGTAAAATGCACATGAGCCACTGCATTCGCTGGTACCTCCTGTTGAAAAAACGACAACAGCTTCCGCTTTTGCCTCACAGGTAAGCAAGGTACAAACACATGCAGAGTACGCTTCTTTATCTGCATACATATGTTAATGTGAAACAAGAACTTCACCAGCTCAAAAAGATAACGCAGACTGCCCTTTTCCTGATAAATTTGATTCCATAAAGCCGGAAGCCCGCGCAGTGCAGACAGCTCTGCATACTCCTGAAAGTGCTCCAGTCCCAGCCATGTAAGCAGTTCACGAAGATGCTCCTCATCCGCACAAAGCGGATCCAGCTGCTCATAAAATTGATCAATTTCCTGTTCCAGAGAGAGATACACATCCTTGAATATAGACAAATACGCATCCAGCGTAGGGTTGTTTCGGTATACATATGGCAGATATTCACTAAACAAAACGGCCGGATAGCTTAATTCATAGCCGATGAATTGGAGTGTATTGCCTTTCGGCTTGCGGACCTGAAAGCAGAAGATAAGATAGCGTCCCTCACTTGCTTCCTCCCTGCCATACAGCAGCAGGTCCTGTTTGCTTTTTGTAAATCCATTCTGCCGGATGACATGAAAACGATCCAATACAGAAAAATCAAGCAGCTGCTCTCTTGTGGAAGCAGAATCAAACATCCAGACGGATACCTGCAGTTCCCACAGCTGGACAAAATGCAGGTGTAGTTCATCCCAGGTCCCCTTCACTTCACCACAGTCAAAGACGTCACTGACATAAACAGCCTCATCGTTTTGTATGCCCATGCATAAGGCACCGTTCGTGAGCGGTGTAAAACCGATCCATGCCCCCTGCAGGCTCATATCCTTATTCGATTGGTAGCTCAACGCTTCCCGCACATCATCACCTCATTTAATTTATTATAAGCAATGCGTAATCACAACATCCGCAAGCACGTAGGATACAGCAGCCTCATAGCGCAATACTTCACTTTCTCTATCTGTCTGAAAACAGCAGCGGATACAATCCAGTGAACATTGATCTCTCAGTTCCTGTCGAAGCTCATCCGCAGCAGCATCCACTTCTTCCTGCTGGCAGCGCTTCATATATGTTTTACAAAGCGCCTCCGCCTGTTTCTGTATCTGCCAAGAAACTGAGTTCGCAGCCTGCAGCTGAATCACTGTCCTTTTCAGCTTAATATCCTGTACACTCACATCATCTGTAAAGGGAAGATGCTGTTCCACAAGGTGCTGTACATAAGTCTGATAGCTTGGCATATGGCAGGCATGATCACAGCTATCCAGAATATAGAGCATCCATTTTCCAGGCATGCTCTGTATGCGAACCTCCATCAGGGATAGCAGCGGATATTGCAGAAGAAATTCCTTAAGCTTCTCCTTATGAAAGAAGATACCGCCGTATATCATGGCTTGCTCATACAGAGATGCAGACAGGGCATTGCATCCATTCATATGCGGATGATAAATCCGAACCGTTTCCCTATGCAGGGTAACCGGCTTTGACAGCTGTTCAAAAGCGGTGAAGAACAAGCCGTTCTCCATGGCTTTAGGGAGCTGAAAATCTCGGCCGTTTCCCATGATGATGCCTGTTTCGTCGCGATAGCAGCCCATTGCACCATTGGCCTTCTCATAACGATCAATGACTACGCCATCCTGCCATATACCCTGTGCAACCTGAAAAGCAAGACGATATGTTGATGCAGGGGCAATATCAATACGCTGTGAGCTGATTCCGTTTATCGTAAAGGTGGATACCAGCTCTTTCAGCTTCTCTCGCTGTGCAACCAGCCTTGCGAAAATCGCATCAGATGGAAGCTTCTCCCAGTAAAAGTGACTGGCAGTTCTTGTCTGCACTCTTCGGCAGGGATGCTGAACCCATCGTCCATCCAACTTCTGTATCTGCAGTATGTAGTTCTCCTTTGCGATATCCTCTGCAATCCGCAGTTCTGTTTCCTCCAGACTTGACAGCATCCATGTTTTTGCTAATGTACTGACAGCCTGCAGCAGAATCACATTCATCCAGACAGCCTGTAAACCGATTGGATGATCATAGCACGTTTCTTTTATTCGCAGACGCAGCCAGAATCCGTTTTCCTCAAAGCAGGTGGTTACCGCCATATCCTTACCCGGACGAAACCGTAGCTCACCACTGTTTAGCAGCGCATGGGTATCATCCTGAACATCACAGGCGTTCTGCCAGCCGTGAATACTGAAATAGTCCACCTGCATATCCACCAGCTTCGGCCATTCCAGTCCGTATACTTGCTCACAGGAATTTTCCACACAGATGTAAAAGGAGGAAACAGCATCGCGTGGCAGCGGATTCTTCAGACGAAGGTAGAGCATACAGGCATCCTCACTCAAAGGCAGTGTATAGGTTCCCTCCAGCGATCGAAGCAGCTCTGTAATCTGTTCTGAATGGTACCCGTTCTGTACATAGATGGAGCATATTTCATTAGGAACCAGGTGATAGGCATGCTCTGCTTCCAGTGTCAGATAATCCTCACCCAATGCTATGGAAAACGGCGTACCCTTTTGTAAATCGACAGGGTGATTCGGTTGCATACGAAACGGCAGTGATCTGCAGCGAGTTTCCGGCAGCGGCTCCTGCTGAAGCAATTCATACTTCTTTTTATGCGATTCCTGCACCTGCTCACTGTAATAATTCAGCATATCCACCAGCATCACCTGCATTTCCAGCAGCGTATAGGATACATCACTGGGATATATCTCTTCTTGCTTTGTCCGCTGCTTCCATTCCTTTAGCGCATCTGCGAACAATTCCTTATAGGTATGCGTATCTAGCTTCTGTACATTCATATCTGCCTCCATTTTATGCAAGCACAATAATTCAGCCGGCTCTTTCTTGATTCCGGGTATGTGAGAAATCGTACAGCTCTGCATAACCGATATTGACCGATTATTTTGTATCTCATTCCCCTTCCTGTACCTTACATTGAGAAAGAACCATTTCGCCCTCTTACATTCTACTTATGCTGTGTTCTTTTTCATCTGCCCTTCGCACTACCCGCACATTGGAAACCCGCATGATTCCCTGCTTGATATGCCGCAAAGCATGCAGCGGCTGTACCCTCGTGGATGGTGAGGAATGTACACGGCCTCTGATTTCACAGCAGACAATGTGCAGACCCGGCAGAGCATTTCGTACAACATGCACAATTACCTGCTCTTCACAATACATTCCGATTCTCCACCCATCCCCGTTTCTGCCATGTACAGGATGCAGGTACTCCCTGATCACTGCCTCCACCTGACGGTCGATATCCATATCCTCATGCTCTATCGTCAGCTGGATATTCAAAAGGATTTCGATAGGAGAACATATGTTAATTTTAAACGGAAAGGTATCCGGAAGCTGTTGTACAAGTACCTCCTCCACCTGCTTTTTCCGTTCACTAGTTTGTATAGAAAATACTTCCGTTTCCCATAACACCGCCACATGAACGATGTGCTGTTCCACTAAGCAGCTGACGTCCTGCAGATCGCAGAAGCACTCCATCAGAAATTCCTCCATATCGCGCAGTGTCTGTATATGCATGTGGTTTTTAGATTGCGCAAGGCGCTTCATCAGATGTGCATCCGTCTCCTTTTTTCTCTGCCATACGGAGTCGCTCAGTGTACGGATAGAGGAAATCCGCTGCATGCTTTGCGCCGGAAATACGACAGTCCCCTGTGGCAAAGCTTCTGCGGCAGACTCCTTACGGCAGAGGAGCCTTATTTCAATATGCTCATTCTGCAGACAGCCAGGAAATGTCTTACGATAAAAGGTTACAATATGCTGTTCCTCATCATATAGCACCCTGCGTTCTGCAAGTTGCTCAGCTTCAGCCACAAATGTACAGCTCTCCCAGCACTCCTGTACACGGAATTGCACTTCCTGTACATCGCCTTGGCAATGGACAGATACGGGAAGCTCATGGAAATGAAGTGTTTTTTCTATTGTGAATTCATCGTTTCCCTCAACGTATACGCAGTTTTCATATATGCGGCAGATACGGTTATCCCAATGCCCCTTTTCCTTTCGCACCTGTATCCAGTATCCGCTTTTTCCAAAGCGTTCCTTTGCCTTCACCGTGGAAGGAAAAAACATGCTGAGTAGCCCGCTGTGCGAAAATCCGCCGGTTTCATCCTCTACGGAAAGCTTTATCTCTCCATCCTCTCCATCTATCAGAAACTGTACATCCTGGCTGCTGTCAAAGGACTGCAGCAGCTCCACAAACATACGGCAGGGACCAATGCCGGGCTTTTGATTCAGCAGAAGGAACATCGTATCCAGCTTCACAGGGAAGGACGGAAACAAGAGAAATGTCTGCCCGATGCTGATATCCTCCTGCTGCCCATTTGCCCACAGTAGAATTTTATCTGGAGTGATGCGTTGATTTCCATAATCAAACTGCCAGCGTGAATGCGAAATCACAGGTATATGATGATAAGCGGGAAGCTGATAGCAATTTTCAGCCTTCGTAATCATCAGACGGAACCAGTAGCTTTCTATCCCGTCATAAACAAAGGGACACATATCCCTGGGACAGGTAAACTGAACACTGCAGGATTCCCTGGGCTGGTGAAAAAAATCCTTTGAAAAACGGACTTCATTCAGCTTTACCCACTCCCCGTTGAAATATTCCAGACGCACGCCATCCACAAAGACATCGTACACGATCTGCTGTCTGGGCAGCCTGCGCATGAAAAGGTGATAATCTGTTTCTTCGATGAGCTCTTTTCCTGCCGTATATACCACTTCCTCTGTGGAAAACTTCCATGTCAGCGCTGCATTAAGGCGTGTGAATACCTCATCACAGCGCATATAGCATGTTTGAAATATGGAAATTGGAGCATCTGCGAGAGGAAAATGTCCGGGATTTTCTTCCATATCCTGTACACTGATACTATCCGGATAAGAGGATGCAGGTGGAATCCGCAGAAAAATGCTGTCGATATATAGAGAAGGCAGTGTCATGACATCAAATACCTCCATGGTAAACACGAGAGTTCCCTCGGAAATCGGAAAGGCTTCATGAAAGTGAAAGCACAGATGATCTTCATCCTGCATAAGCGTCCAGTCATCGCGCACCTCGTCTTCCCAGCAGATGCTCCATCGTACACTGGCAGAGGTCAGCCATGTCAGAAAGGATTTTTTCTGCGCTTGCGCTGTTTCAAAATATACCTCGCAAACCGGATGCTTCCTGCGTTTAAAGATATTTCCAACACAAAACTGCAGCGCATACCGCTGTATGCTTTCTTCTGTCTGTTGAACCAACGGTATATCTTTACACACAGGAATGTGCGTGATCGAGCGATGCTCAGGATCGGCAAAAAACACCTCCTGTATGGATGTATGCTGCAGGCAGATATCCTCCTTTACCTTTACCGGCAGCAAAGCGCTTCCCTGAATATAGAAGTGGGTATCTTTCTTTACCAGCACACCCTGATACGCTAAAGAGGGATGAAGTTGCAGGCAGGTCATAAAGGGGGAGGCATACAGGCGCTGATAAGGCATGCGGTTCACATACAGACGGTGATGAACATCCATCATTTGCTGCAAAGCCTTTTGTGTATTCAGTAGCATTTGAATTCCGATATCCTGAATAATCGTCGCAGGATCCGTTTCATCAGCCTGCCACTGTTCAAGATATGCCATTTGCCGCGCTTTCTGCAGTGCTTTTAAATCGGTCACAGCTTTCCCTCCTTTAACGTTCTCCTAAATGGTTGACAGTATGCGCAAAACAGTTATCCGCTTTCCAAAGCCAGGGGATACTGTAACGCATCTCGCTTGCTATGCTCAGTACAGAGGTAGGAAATCGTAATCAGCAATACTGCATCCTCTCTTTGAAAGTCGACCTCAATATCTGTAATGCGCGGTTCCCATGTATGCAGGGATGCGATAATTTCCCGGCGGATCATTTCTTCCGTTTCAACGCTTTGATTCTCAAAGACATAGTCCTTAAGACGGCTGCCGAAAGAAGGCAGCATCCATCTCTCCTGAACATGGGTCGATAGAATCAGAAACACGCTGTTTCGAATGAGCTGTCTTTCATCACACAAAGATGAATGGTGTGTCCATGGATCAATTTGAAAGGGAAAGGAAAGCGTCGTATCCTGCGTTTTATCCAAGTTTAACGATGCCTCCCTGTACTTCGGTGATTCCGCTTGCAGAGATTTTCACGCTGGAATTTCCCTTGATTCCGACCTCCAGCTTTGCCTCCAGATTCACCTTCTGAGCACTGAGTTTTGTATCCATGGTGGTTTCACTTGTCAGCGCCTGTCCTTTGATCTGCAGCTTTTTACCTTCGATGCAGATAGTTCCATCCTTCTTCATGGTGATACTGCCCTCACCGCAGACCAGCTTTAATTCTTTTTCCGCATCCAGCTTCACACAGCCGTTTTTGCCATCCAGCAGCAACGAGCTGTCCTTCAGCTGCAGCTGCAGCTGCTGTTCCTTTTCATCCAGTTGCATAGCGGTATCCTGGCAGGTGATTTCTGCTTTTGCGGCATTCTCCTCATCCCAGAGCGAAAGCTTCATTCCGTTTTTCATAAGCCACTGCTTCTGTTCATTCTTCTCACTGCAGCCCTCCCAGATGGAAGCATCACCGGGGGCAATACAGCCGATGGCAACCGCTCTTCGCATATGCTCTCCGCTAAACATGACCATCACCTGATCTCCGATTTCGGCACGGCACAGAAAACCGTAGCTCTTACCGCCATATGGCAGCAGCAGCTCCACATCCTCCAGTATATCCTCTCCCTTTTTCATGTACGGAAGTTGTACATGCAGGGTTGCTTTTTTCTCATCCGTTCCATATCCGCATACTGTCGCAATTACCATATTGCGGAAACTATTTTGTTCATCCATATGCATCAGATCCATAATTTCATCCTTTCTCTATGACAGCTTCCCATTCACTGTAGGCACTTGTATCGTCAATGTGGTGCAGCATGTGCGTTACATAGCCTTTCTTTTGTTCACCATCTCCGCTTTTTGGAAGTACCAGTTCATCACCGCATTGCAGCCACGGCAGAAACACACACTGTCCATTTACCTTTGCATAGCTGTTTTCTACTTCCTTTTTCATACCGGCAACCATGCAGTTCAGTTCTTCTATATCATGAAAGCCGTCATCCACCACACTTGTGGAGGTATGCTTCAAAATGCCGGACAGTTTTTTTGTATAAGGCAGGGACGATAGGGTAACGCTCTCCTGTACGACTTTCTTCTCCTCATAGCCATCGCAGGTTGCGACTGTAAGCGTACCAATCAGATCCTGTATCGTATATAGCAGCTCCACCTGCTGCACTTCCTGCGCAGCATCCAGCTCCATCATTTCTTTGGACGCTGTATAACGCGGTTCAAAATGCAGCGTATCTCCCCGCATATAGCAGGTATACAAAGCCTGCATGCACAGCTTCTCCAGAATATCGAAATCACTGCAGCCCATCACCGGCCATATGGAATCCATGGAGTGAGGCAAGGGTGTCATCGCAAGGGATGCGTAATATTCCGCATACAGCGGTGTTTCCAAAATATCCTGCAGCAATGCATTCTTCATTTTTCCGCTTTCCACAGCTGATCGCTTGTGCAGCATCATCAGTCCCTTCACATCCTGTGCATAGATTTCCAGCTCCTGCAGCTGCGCATGTCCACTTTCACGCAGGGTCATCGTGTGAACATATCCCTGAAAAATAAGCTTTTCCTTCTTCTGATATCCTCCAAAAACGCTAAGACATGCCCCGCTTTGCAGATTGCTCAAAACCTCACCGGCATCCGTTATATCACAAAATAAAACCTCGGCTGTATTCGTTTTCAGCTCGCATGTTGTATCAATGTGCATACGGCTCAGACTCAGCGCCCCCGGATACAGCTGTCTGCCATCAACCTTTACGGTACAGGTCAGCTTTTCAAATCCGGAATTGGATGCTTTTAATTCACTCAGCTTCATAATCTGGCCTTTTTGACATTTTGTTTGCGGGCGATTTGTTTCCAGTCGTCGCTTTCCTTGAAGCTGCGCATGGATTCCAGGAAAGAGGTATGCTCCATAAGTTCACCGTTTTCTTTCGGCTCTGCTTCCGCTATCTGTTCTCCGTAATATTCTCCGGCAATGGATATGGAAACCTCCGCACGCACAGGAACTCCGGATGGTGAAAACATCGTATAGCGGACATCAATTTTTTCCAGAATCCCAATCACACAAATCGAACTCCAGGTAAAACATATTTTTTTCAGGTTTTCTTTCGTCTCCACACCGACATTTGTATAGGGATACAGCTTACGGATATAGGAGCGTACATCCTCATAGCTTTTTTGTGAAAGAGAGGTAAAGGTGTTGTAAAAAAGTGTTGTGGAAAGATGCAGAACCTGTTTATCCTTTTTTGTTTCCACCGGATTGACATGAGGATCGCCTGTTCCCTTTTCCATATCATATAAAGATGCAACAGCCTCACTGATTGCAATCTCGTTCGGATTAAACTGTACATGAAATGAATTTGATCCGGGTTTTCCGCTATCATCTACATTGGACAGTTTTGCCTTCGTCAGCATGTCGCTACCTCCTTCCCTCACGCAGACGCTCCCGCTTTGTTCTGCGCTCCACTTCGCGTATCACCGTGTTTACCAGTGTATTCATATCGTTACGCTGTACAGCTGCACGATGCTCTGGTTCACGTTCTACATGCATCTCATCTCTGCTTTTTTCTGAAATGACCTCTCGCTGCAGCTGTATTTTCTCACGATGGATCAGTGCCCTGCTCTGCTGGTATATCACAGGAATAAGCACCTGCTTCCATGACTGTGAAGACAGTGTCGTAAACAAGGAAGATCTGAACAGGCTACCGGCATAGGAGTACTGTGAAAGGCGGTTCATATGCGTGTTCAGGCAGTTTTTTATCTCTCTGTTATGTAAGTAGCTTACAGCCAGCTCTTTTGCTTTCGCAGGATGGTACTTATAATAGCTCTTTTCCTCCAGCAGACGCTGCTCTGCCAGCCGTTCGATAGATTGCTTAGCAAGGTGTAGCTGCAGTATTCTGGAAGGGTACTTCCTGTTTATAACTTTTTTTGACTGAATGATAAGGCTTCTTTCATCATTTTGATGATTCAGCATCAGAAAAGTCTGCGCCTGGTGTACATGCAACGTCATCATATGGTGAATATGATGGGTATGCTCTTCCTTTCGTATGACACTGCTTCTGACTTCTCTTAAAACGGTCTTCGCTTTTAAGAATGTCGGATGAAATTCATGATGCAGGGTCCGATTCAGGTGCAGTGTCATAATCGGACGAAACCTCTTCAGCTTTCGTTTCCTGCGCCAGCTATGAAAGAACATGCAGTTCTCCGTATGCCAGTGTAAAGGTGTCAATCAGTGCTTCATTCCCCTGTGCCTGCAGGGAGGATACCTCCCATTTGGATACCAGCAGGTTTTTCAGCATATAGGTTTTCATAACGGTTCTTCCATCATGTCCATAGACCTCGATCTTCATAGAATCAAGCTGCTCTCCTACCAGATAAAACGGATGAGATTGTCCGCTGTAAACACCTTTTTTCAGGGTAATCGTCCCCTGTGCAGCAGTACGTTTAGGGAAAAGGAGAACAGCATCATTCCGTCCTCCCTCCTGGTATGTTTCAACTTCGATTTCTCTGGCGATTCCGCTCAGCTCCTGAAATCCCATCATCGTATTCTGTATGGTCACACCAAAACGGTAGGCATGCAGCAATTCCATTGTCATAAATATACAGATACCGGGTGATGGTATCCTCTCCTTTTTGCTTTCATACGCACCTCCGTTAGATTATATATCAAATATACTTTCTGCTTCTCCATTCGCTCTGCGGTTGATTCTGCCAGCCTCATCACAGAACCGGTTGCGCTCAATATGCGGTAAAAGAAGAAGCTCGTCATAGGACCAGTGAAAATAATAGGCCAGGAATGATATCTGTTCATACAGTGTATCGCGGCTGTACAGACTCAGTCCTGCTGATAAAATTTATCGGTTCCGTAAACTCCTTACCGCAGTGCGGGCAGATAACACGTACCATCAAATCTTCATTATTGTTGATCGTTTCGTACATGTTCTGTAAAAAATTCACATCAGCTGTATACATATCTTCGATCATTTCCGGTGTCACGAAATCACAGCCATCCAGCTTCACAATGACTTTGCTAAGTAGAATGATGGTCGCATATTCCGGAGCTGCCTTTGCTTTCGGATGACGGGAGGCCTCAATTTCATCCTTCGCGGTCGCCAGTCTCATGAAGCCTTCCTTATGGATACCGCCATCCTCTGATCGATAGCCCTTTGGCAGCTTGAATTGATATTCTGTCTGCATATGGTTTCACCTACCCTCTGATAATCGCTTCACACGCGATATCCACGGATTCCACAGCCAGTTCATTTCCGGTTGCACTGAAATCGGAAAGCGCCAGCTTGATAGGAATCGCCTTCTGCAGCGTCCAGGAAGTAAGCACGGATTTGTGATCATCCCCCAGCAGTTCTATTTTTACATCCTCCTGCTTTACCGTAGCAGTTTGTGCGCTGTTCAGCCAGTCATAAAGTGCCTTGCTGGCGGTCAGACCGTATTTCAGTGTGACATTGCCATATTTGACGATTCCCTGCTGCTTGATTGGTGAACTGGATTCATAATTTCCTTCCCGATATTCAATCGGTTCGTAGGAGATGTCCCCTTTGGATATCTCAGAAAAGCCCATATCTCCAAGACTTCCCACGGTGACCTTATAGTTATATTTTTTAAATGGATATACGACAGCCATAGTGCTTCCTCCTTAATTGTTATTTTGCTTTTGTTTTATATTTTAAAGGCACTCCCTGATAATCCAGAGTATGTGCGTACAGCATGATTTTATCTGTTGTATAATGAATTTCATCCACCTGAAGTCTTGTACCAGGCGGAAGCATAACCTCATATTCCTCAGCATATTTCTGTTCGTTCTTAGGTAGATATGCCCCATGCTTTCCTAATAGTTTGATAGACCATTGCAGTGATTTTTTTGAGTATTTACTATTCTTGTCATAAAAGGTTGACACTATTTTATTCATAACCACAATTTCATTTGTTTTGTAAATTCCCGGGTTTTCATTCGTTATTTTGTATAGCATTTTGTAGTTTGATTTATAAGCAATCAAATCTTCCCCCCTACCTACCCAGTTCCCCTGATATGGTGTCAACAAATTCATTTTCCAGTTAAGTGCCAACAGATTTGCTGATTTTAAATGATTTTCATCAGTATCAACTTCATCTCCCTGCGTTCCCAGCATTAGCATTAGCGCCGTATTGATTTCCCTATATGTATTCGTCATATACAGTTCCGGAGCACCTTTAATTTCCCCGCTTAATTCAAATACAGTTTTGATTTCATAAGTGGTTATACCTGTAAAAATAGGATCAGCAGAAAGGATAGGAAGAACTTTATCTTGTATTTGTTTTGAAGAGAAAGCAGTGTTCCACTGTAATCCGATAGCTATCAAAGTAGCAGCTCTTTCCATACGGGGTGTATCATCTAATTCGTGATGATAGCCCTTCTCAAATTTTTTATCAATATAGAATAGCAGCGTTCCTTTTGTATTTGAATCCCAGCGTTCAACAATTTCGGCTCTGAGCAGACTGGAATCCGGCTTACGCTGATACCACGTAATCCAGGTTGCTGCATTACTTTTTCCGCTTAAAGGGGCATAAGGACTGGATACATCATCTGTTATATAATAAAGCTTATCTGGCTGTTGTTTATTTTGATACCATGTCAGTTTTAAATCCTCCAATCGATAGCTGCAATCCCCATTTTATTCAAGAATCCATGCTGGCTGTAATACTGCAGATGCAGGTACGGACGGACTTGTATGGGCGATTGCATGCTGCTTTACAGGGATCCGCTTCAGACAGTCACCAATCGTATCTGCTTCTTTCTCCAGGAATGCATGATCTTGTATTGCATTCCCCTTTATATGCTTATTTGCTGTAATTGGTGACATCATCTGTTGTACTGCGTGACCAAGCTCATGTGTGAAGCATGATTCAGCAGTTGATGCCATGTGAATTTCAGGGAACCGCGTAAACGCCTGTGCATGAATATTCCCGGGCAAACTGGAAGCACGATGAACTGAAAGGATGGAATCTGCGCCATGGTAAGCATTTGAGGCTTCCTGCATGGCCTCCTCTCGATTAAGAAAGCCCCGTTGTTTCATTTTATGACAGTTCCTGCATCTTCTGTGTAATACGGAAGATAACGAACTCTGCCGGACGTACCGGTGCAATACCAATCACACAGATTAGCCGACCATTCAGAATATCATCCTGTGTCATGGTTGACGGACCGATGTTGATAAAGAATGCCTCATCCTCACTGGAACCGACCAGCGCTCCGCTTCTCCAAAGCGTATTCAGGAACATATGAATCGTTCCCTCCACACGCATCCACAGATTAGCATCATTCGGCTCAAACACCGCCCAGCTTGTATTGGTGCGAATACTTTCCTCCACATATATAAAGAGACGGCGTACGTTGATATATTTCCATGATGCATCGCTGGACATGGTTCTGGCACCCCATACAC
The DNA here is from genome assembly GCA_012317185.1 of [Clostridium] innocuum. Taxonomy (NCBI): domain Bacteria; kingdom Bacillati; phylum Bacillota; class Clostridia; order Eubacteriales; family Clostridiaceae; genus Clostridium; species [Clostridium] innocuum. The sequence goes on from CP048838.1 coordinate 4,208,827, forward strand.
GAATTCCCTGACCAGGTAATGAACGAATCAAGTTGATGCCCTTCGGATTCACCTTTCCCTGTTCTGCTTCATTGTAATTTACACTCAGACCGGTACAGCCGCGTACAACCTCATTTGCCGGTGCCTTAAACACCCCGCGTGTATTATCTGTGCGGGCATAGATTCCTGCCATGGCTGCACTTGGCGGGAAGAAACCGCTTGTTCTGAGAAGTGGATCATATATCTGAAGCCATGGATGATAAATCGCCCCGTAATTAGAATCGAAATAAGATCGATGCGTCTGCATATCATCCACACTGCGTGTATCGTACGGCATATCCAGTATCGCAAAACGGTTTGCAAGAGCTTCACAGTGTGCCACAAGTGCACTTTGTACCGCTGGAATCGTTACACCCGGTATCGCCATAATACTGACATCATCCACTTCCTTGAAGGCCTCCAGCCCGCTGCGTTTTCCAGGTCCCTTATCTTCTCCCAGAAACAGCTCGGCACCTTCTTCCACAACGGTTTTTCCATCCTTCAAAAAGCCGGTATACAGCGCATCATTCAACTGGAACTGCGACAGCCATGCTTCCAGCTTTTCCACCGTTTCTTCCTCGATTGTGAAAGTCCCCTGTAACAGGATACCCTTTGTCATAACGCGGTTGACGAAATCTGCTGCAGCCGTATTCCATGTCACATTATATGTTTCCACCATACCATCACATTCCGCCTGCAGAATAAAGCCGATTCTGTGCAGGAATATCGATGGCAGCAGATTGTTATCCACATAAGGAAGCGTAAAGCTGCGCTCCAGTTCCAGCTCGCCCTCACGCACACTGACGATGCGGTTATATTCTTTTCCATCCCCCGATACCAGCTCCACAAGATCACCGGCCTCATATCCGCTGATGCTTTTCACACGAACGATGCGCTTTTGCTCATCCCTCGCTTCTTCAAGAATATTGGTCTTAATCAGTCTTTGCTTCTGCATGGTAACACGTACTTCATTTCCCCACGCACCAACGCTGCCGGCTTTTAAATGCAGTGCAACGCCGTCCTGTTCCAATTCCATGGACGCAGTTGTATCTGAAGCACTTGCGACACGCATAACATAACAGCAGCTTCCTCCGTTTGTAAAGAACTGGTCAATTCCATATGCCAGATGCCGATATTTCACAGCAGCATCCAGATACCCTCCAAACACGCTGCGAAACTGCGAAATCCCTGTAATCAACACCGGTTTTCCTGTGACAGGTCCCCGCCTTGCCAGACCGATAAAGCCTGCCGTGGATGTACTGACACCCTCCATCGCTTTCGGACCGCTGTCAAATTCCTCTACGTATACGCCCGGTGATAAATATTCTGCCATTGTGACTCCTCCTTTTAACCTTAAACTATACGCTTACGTATATGTTCAATTCCTATGTTCTGCTTTGAAACTCCTTCGTTCTGTTTCGTAAAGCTTTTTTATCTGTAATCACAGCCGTTATGCTGCGACCAGTAAAAACAAGCACCGATATGATTTGTTGTACTGTGATAGTTTTTTTCTACCAGGATCATCTGACACTGATTTGCAGCCATGTTATATAGACCATGGTGCCACTCATAGGTGACTCCAGGTACAGCTGCGTTTGCCATTGCTTTTGTATATCCTGCTGCTGCACCAGCAGTATCTGCACTGGTATTATCGGTTGCACGATACCCGCTCATATTGATGATAACCCCTGCCGTATTGCCCTGATAGCAGTTTACAGGTGCTAGTAGCAGGGGTGTGTAACTTGGGATAAACATATTGGCAAAGAATGCACGCATAGAGGGAAAGGACCCATAATCAAACGTAGAGTACACTCTGCTCTTGAAATAATCACACATTCTCTTTGTTGCCGGTGGTAACCCATTTCGATATGTATATCCGATCAATGCCTGATGAATCTCATCCAGCATTGTATAATCATTATATGTCTTCCCGTGGATTACTACAAACCGCTGGACCACATCCTTTTGTACAGTATCGGAAGTATTGTGGATAATGAATTGATTTGCTTCCTGCTCCAATCTGCTATCTGAAACTACACTGCCTCGCTGTTGACAAACAGGAAATGTATTCTGCTTTTGTTGAACGATATGTACAACCTCATGCTTGATTTTATTCTCGTGAAAAGGCGCCAGATGAATGGTATTCTTCTGTGCAATTCCAACAGCCTGATAGTCTGCAGGCTTGGTACTGTTATAGTGTACCTTCACGTTTGAGAGATCACAGCCTGATTTTCTTTCAGCTTGAGATTTCAAATATGCTGGAATAGCTGTTATTTTTTCAGGCATTTCCTTCTTTAAATATATCATACTTACTTTACCATTACCTTTTGTGCCGGACTGGATATAAACTGAAGCATGCCGCCATATGCACACATAGCTCTTGCATCGGTTGTAAGCACGGGACTTCCCTTAACCAGTACCGTGGGACTGCTGATCATCCAAGGTCCCGCAATCATCGGCAGGCAGGGCATCGGCGTCAGTACACCCAGTGCAGCCGCCGTCGCACTCGCCACCGTGGGATTTGCCATACTCTGGCACATGCCAAACGTGGCAATACTTGCGGGACTGATATCCAGCATGGTCCCTGCGGGCATCCCGCTTAGAACCGTGGCATTCGCCATCGCCTGAAACGGACAAGGCGCGATACCAAAGGAGCATTTCATCACTGCACCACTTGTCACCATCGCACCCATATCAATCTCCTCCTTTGTTTCTGCTTTCTGTCACAACATCGACATGCCGTACGATATTGACCTTTTCAGATTGCAGAGAAGCAATCTCCACCGGAGCCACCCGCAGATATAAAGCCGGCTGCAGAGGCTGATGAAGACTCTCCCATACATGGATTTTAGAATCAAGCTCCATATTGACAAACTGTATCGGTATCTGCGCGGCATTCACATCCAGCATGCATAAGTCATGAAAGGTCTGTATCATTTTCTCATACAGAATCTCTTCCTGTTCCTTGTTGTAGCCGCCAAAGCGTGCATCTTCATTGACAAAGATCAGATAGCTCAGCTCCATCAGTTTCGGAGGAAATACACGGGAATCTCCATCCACACTGGCATAGCGCTGTGCGGTGATGGAGTATTCGCTGATATCATAAAGATAGATACCAATCTGTACATCCTGATGCTCGTGCCTTGGAATACAGAGCTGCACGCCGTCGCGGTCAAGCAGATAGTCCGGATACAGCTGTTCCACTAAATGCCGGCAGATTGTTCTGGATACTTCATGGATCATTTTACGAATTTCTCACTTTCTTCTTTCGCTGCCGCATCCTCTTCCAGCATGATTGTATAAAGCAGCTTATCCTCATAAATTGGATAGCCATAGCCGATGGATAGTTCTGTGACAGGATACAACACACGCTTCGTCAAATCTAATTGCAGATGATACTGCAATTCCTGTATGTTATTCTTATGGTCTACAAGACTGGTGCATTTGCGATACTCCCTGAATGCCTTGTTTTCCGTTAGCCGTAGGGCAATCACATCATAGGCATCCATCAGACCAGTCACCGTATGCGGCCTGTATTTTTTCTGCCAGGACGCCTCAATCTTATCCGGATCTGTCCCGGTGTTGGGGTCATCAATATTGTTATCCACCATCATGACAGAGGATATCACGATGTCCTTTGCCTCCTGCTTATCCTTCAGCTTCCACTCCTTTTCACTCTTTTCCAGCTTTAACGGATATTTTGTGAAAAAGGCCAGTGAGAGCAGGTCTGTCTTATAGACGATTGCTGTCGTGTTTTCATATACATAAATCTGATACGGCAGCAGGAAGCTGTTTTGTATATCTTCGAGGGTGGAGGGGAGAAAGGATGTAAAATTAATATGCCCTTCATGCATAGCACCTGTATAATAGGCTTTTCCGAAGGTATCAAACAGCGTACCGGTTCCCTGCGGTCTGCCAAACGCAAATTCCCCCTGATAGACCTTACGGGTATAGGCACCTTCCTCATATAAAATTCCCTGCCCATGTCGCATATTATCAAGAAACTCTCCTTCATAATCAATATTGCCGTTTTTATCATAATAGATGCCCCTGCCTTCAAATTCCCCATCGACAAAGCTTCCTTCATATAGCAGCTTGTAGGTATCATCAGTTTTACGATAGGCTCTGCCATCTCCATCTGCACGGTTGTTATGTACCTCACCGATATATTTCCGCATTTCGCCTTTGTCAAAATACAGGGTTCCGCTTTTATCCTCCATGACATTATCGATAAATTCTCCGGTGTAGATTTTATGTCCGTGCTCATCATATAAGGTACCCTTGCCATTACAGGCACCTTTTGAAAACATGCCCTCATAGGTGAGCCTGCCTTCTTTGTTCAGTATTTTGACATTTCCCTGATAGCTTGCCAGATTCAAATCATGATAGGAAAAGGTGGTTGCCTCCATATTCTGATTGGTAATCCGATTCCAGAGCTGCTGCAAATCCTTGTGAAAGAGAAAAATCAGAGTACTGAGGATGAGAAGCAACAGCAGCATGAATATCTTTCGATCAACATACAGATGGAATATGCGAATATAGTCTTCATTTCTCCGCTTTCGTTTCATGGATCCATACGCTCTTCTCCGATGCGCTGCAAACCGTCATAGGTCCGCTCGCTCCATTCCATATATTTATATATCCCAATGCCACAGAGTGCCAGAATTCCAATTCCTGCCATGATGATACAGCAGACACGGATTAGGAAGCTCCAATTTCGCTTCTTCAGGATAAATGCATCCTCCAGATGCACTAGATCGTTCATCAGCTGTGCATAGTCGTGATAGTCTCTTTGTGCCACCTTCTTTACAAAATCCTGATATTGTTTTGGATTCTGATATCGGTGCAACCGACGGGTTTCTTTTGCCTGCGACAGGATATCTGCCAAAAGCCGTGAGGTTCTGTATACACAGGTTGTGTGAAGTGGATGCTGCAGATGCGAGAAGTTTGGATTCAGGAATAAAACAACATCCTTTTCCGGTGTAATACCGATACTGTAGATATCCAGCGTAAGGTCACATAGACGCTCCGGCAGCTTTCTGCGCATGATTTCAAATACGAGGCTGCGGCATATGATAATACGCTCCTGTATGGTATGGAACTCCTTCAGCCAATCGGCTAAGGAGCATGCCTCTTGATACGGCTCAATCAGACAGAAGCTGCCCTTATAAAAGCCGTAAAGCAATTCGTATTCCATGCATAGATAAATCAGGGGTCTTTGAAGCTGTTCCTGCGCAATACAGAACACCCGGTATTTTTTATTTTCCTGTTCATACAGGTGTGCGGTACAGGACGGATTCTTATACAGGATGCCGGCATGCTTCCATGTTTCCAGATGAATTTCACTCATGTGCTTCCATCACCTTTACGTAGGCGGCAACCTGCTGATCATGGTAATGAGCACGAATCTGATACATACCGCTTTTCTGTCCGGCAGTAAAGGTTCCATCCTCCTGCAGTTCTCCTGCACTGGCATCATCAAGGGAAAATCGCAATTCTCTTATATCCTCCTCCCTGTCAAACACCGCTGTGAAGTGACAGACATCCTGCGGTCTGCATGCTATCGTGGAAGGCTCCAGACGAAGCAGACGGGTTTCCGTTACATTCTGAGTCTGCATATCCCATGCTCTGGCATACCAGTGTGCAATCAGCTTTTGTTCATAATAGGATTCGGAAACAGATACAGCCGCCTGAAAGCTGCCGGTCCATGGATAACAACGCACTGCCCAGCGCAGCGTTTCTTCCGGTTGAAACAGAGAGCAGTCACCGCTGATCAGCTGCTTCTGATATCCCGGTGCATCCTGCGGACTCTGAATTTCGATTGAAATCTGCATCTGAATTTCTCCGGGACCAAGACCATGACTGATTTCATCACTGTAGAAAACCGGATGCAGTCTGTCACACTGAAAATGCAGAATGCCACAGGCCTCCTTCACGTTTTGGTGATCAGCGGGTATATGAGATTCCTGTTTATCTGTCCAGCGAAGCCTTCGTTTCAGTTCCTCCACAACCATATCCAGCTGTGGTCTCTGGCATTCAATCCTTCCTGTTTCGTTCACCTTTTGAATATGAAGACGATCGTGTTCGCACTTAAATTCCACATATCCGAGAATAAGCTCATTCTGAAATACAAAGGGTTTTTCCATCAGCCGTTTTACCAGAGAAGCTTTCATATCCTCCACCATTTCAATTTCAAAGGTTTGTTCAGGTATGGTAACACTATGCTGCTCCAGCTGCAGCTGATCGATATGGAATACCGCATAATGTGCACCGGCTGTGTGATTTCGCTTTAACAAAACCGGTATGCTGTGCTCTTTCTTTTTATCTTTTGTATGCAGTTCCACTGTCTGTATATGATATAGCGTTGATCGTAAAGTCAGTGCCAGATGTAAGGGCGCTTCCTGCTTCTGTTCCAGCTGCAGAAGCAGCTCTACATCACCGTTTTGCGGCAGCATGCAGGGAATGTGCAGATACAGCTTATACTTCGTATCTTCGTAAATCACCTGCTGCTTGAATATCTGTTCATCCAAATAATCCGGAGGCTGCTGTTCCTGTATGTGCAGTTCCCATCGATCCTCCCATTTTCCATATTCCTCATGCTGATCCGTGCTTGGAAGCTCACAAAATTCTTTTCCAACTGCTTCATCCCTGTGATGAAGTGTTATCCAGCCAGCATCTGTATTGATCTGTGAAAAGCCCTCCAGTTCTTCCAAGGTGATCGTGATATCTTCTTCCAGTTGGATAAAATTGCCGGTGCTGTCCAATGCACTGCCTGAACTGATATGTAAACGCTCGTCAGATTGCCTGCTTAGATGAAGACCATATAGAATCCCGTCTCCCAGCGCTGCATGTGTACGTGCTTTCATCTGGTCGAGCATATACGCCTGTTCGCATATGAAGTCGTCGCTGCGCAGCATCTTTCCATGATAATAACGATTTTTCTGTTTCTGCATGCTGTATCACCCCCCTGTTGCAATAACATATATCCTTGGTTTTATTTTATCAGAAATGCCGATTAAATTCCTACATCTGGGACGAATGGTAATATGCTGGGACGAACAGTAGCTACGCAAACTGCATAAACACTGAACCATTTATCCCAGTTTGTATGCCGTTCATCCCACACATATAAAAATCGGATATTTCTTGTGTATAATAAAGACAAGGAGCTGATTATGATGGTATATAAATCTTTCAAGAAAAGCAGTCGGAATAAAGATATGAGTGCTGTCTTGCAAACAGAATTCGAACAAAAAAGCAGCATTGATCTCAGTGATGTACAGATTCATTATAACTCTTCCTTGCCTAAGCAATACATGGCTGACGCCATTGCACATAATAATCAGATAGATATCGCTTCCGGAAAAGAACACCTGCTGCGACATGAGCTTACTCACATTATCCAACAAAAGCAAGGGCTCGTAGATGTCACGGAAAAGCGAGGAAATCATTATATCAATAGCAGTAGTGTTTTGGAAAAGGGGGCAGACAATGCCGTTATAAAGCGTAAGCCACCGATGCATAAGCAGCAAAATATTATACAGATGGCCCCCATTACCGATCAGGAAATTATAGACCAGATACTAAAGGCTGGCGTTATATACATCAATCCCCTGTATCCTGAACTCAAAGCCTTCTTTAAGGATGCAGACTCTGATGATATAACTACAGAAACACTTCATGCCATTATTGAATTTGTTTATCGAACCGATACTGCTTCTGTTTCATACCTGCACAATCTCTTTCAGACATTCCCATTTAAAGCTAACATACCAATATATATGGATTTTATACAGTTTATAAATCGTTACCCTGAATTAGGTCCATCACTTTTAAATTTTACTAATATACTCGGTATTTCTGCTTCTGATTATCTCATAAGTGCATTTTCAAAAATCCCTGCCCTTGTTATAGATACCTTTGATTTACTGGTTATGCAACAAGATAATATTGCTGCATTTTCTACTCTTTTTCAAGAGCAGATACCTATGTGCGCGTCAGATATTATGGTCTCTGAAAATATTACGATGGCAAACCTCGGAGATTCCATCTATAATATATTAGGTGAAAAGTCTTTTACTTTATTTAATGATTGTATATCAAAGCTTGTACACTGCTGTATACCAGCCAGTATTAGTGATGTTTTGCTTGGATGTAATCTGAATGTTACAGAATATATTCTAACTGTCATAGATGGACAGGTTTATACTGCTGACGCTGCAGCTACAGAAATAGATATGAAAATGTTTTTACGCAGGCTTCAATTAACCACTGATTATGTTCAGAGTATTTACAACAAATTCCATGGAAAGTATTTGATAAAGCCTACTGGCAGCGATCCACATTTGCAGGGACGCCAGGTCGTATTTCTTATCAATGCTTCGGGCGGTATTTTTGTCTATAAAAATCGTCCACTAGAGGTAGATAATGAGCTCGCTGGCAAAAATGGCTTTTTAGAGGAAGCAGGAGAGCTTTTAATAACAGATCCTGAGATGCAATTTCAAGGAATGTGCATTGATCCTGTATCACACATGGAGGAAGTCATTTCTCCTTTAGGCGCTCCAAAAACAGAACCACTTGATTTAGATACCGCTAAAAGAAACTATTTTCAGCTTGGTGCTTTGCAGGCGATTGCAAGCGTTACCGGAATAGTTGATCTCCACGCAGACAACATTATATTTTCTGCAGTTGGACTTCACATTATTGATGCAGAATGTTCATTTCTATCTTTTACTGATACGTTAATAGAGCATGACAGAACAAGCCCTTTCATAATGCTTTACTCCCCGTCCATGTTAAGCTACACAAATTCAGTCTTTTCAATCAAAATGCCTGACGACCAGGTTGTACTTTCTACAACCAAATCTCCACTGCTTATGGAGATGTTCTATAAAGGAAAGAACTACACATTAATAAAAATCAAAGCAGAGAAGGCTACCTTTCTTCAAATACTATCTAAACACCTTGTCAATATACTTAGCTCCCGGATTGTTCCTATCGGGACAGGTGACTTTGGTGAATTGATGTATCGTTATGCCTTTTCAAACAATAAAGAAGATCTTCTGATGAATACCATCGAAAGGATAACAACTGATCTAATGAATGACAGCTACGCATATATGGCAGGACATCCAAAGCCTGTCTTTCAGTTTGATGTAATGCACAATGTGCTATACGATGCCTTCGAAAACCACACCATTCCGGCTTTGGAATTTCAATGGTCCACATCTAAAATATATATGGATTCTCAGGAAATATGTGCGCTTCATTATCGTAGAAACGGTACAATCGTATCCTTTATTCTAGAAAAGGTGGCACAGATGATTGACTCTCTTTAATCAATATTAAACACCTGCGATATGCAGCCTGCATTTTTGATAGACTTCCTTTTTTCTACCACGACTGATATAAAGAACTCTTTGATTCCGCATCGTGATCTGATTCCCATGAATTTGTTCGATGTAAGCTGGATTAACAATTACGCCGCGATTGATCAGAAGACAGCCATGGCAGGATAGTGTATCCTGTGCATATTTTATCGTCGCGCGATCCTTCCAACAGTTTTCCCGCCCATTAATATAAAGATAGTTCTTATTGCATTCGATAAAGTAAATATCCTGTATATGTAGTTTTCGCTGTGTATCCGGGTGTTGGAAATAATAGCATTCTTCCTTTTCATACAGATACTGCAGTTTTTCTTTCAGAGCAACACAATCCTGTGCAATGTGGGAGCAGCGAAGGACAAAGAACCAGGGAAAAAGCTGCATCGTGAAGAAATCCTCACTATCGTTACAGAGAAAGATCATTTTTGCCTTTTTAAAACAGGAGAACAGTGCCATAATCTTATGATTTATTTCCTGAAGAGTATCCGCATGCAGAACGATGTAATCAAAATTTTTTTCAGAAGGAAAAACCGGTTTTTTCTGCAAAAAATTCATTTGTACGCTGTGAAGTGAATATCCGCTGCCAGCAACACAGGCATCTGTGATTATCTGACGCTGTTTCGCTTCTACATCAATGAAAAGGAACGTAAGTATGCCTGTATGGTTCATGAAACATCACCCCTGTTAATATCCCCCAAGATCATATGCACACTTTCATGTGTTAATTATATGACAAATCTAAACATCATACATTACCACTCGGTAGAAAAAACTGCCAGTAAGGCAGTTTGCTTTTCGAAATCAGGGATACAGGATAAAGCTTGCGATAAATTTTGTGTCTGCTTTATAGAAAGCTGCATTTCCACCATACTTTTCGCATACCGTTCTCATGTTGATCATGCCATAGCTATGCTTCTGTGAATGCTTTTTAGGCACTATCATCCCTGAATCGGCTTTGTAATTACATTCATTTTCCACACGAATCAATAGATACTCATCCACATAACGAATATAGATTTGAATATCTGCCAGTTCTGTCAGCTCACTTTCCTGTATCGCATTTTCCAGTGCATTCCCCAGCAGAACAGTTAGGTCAATCGCTTCGATTGGCGGCGCCTTCACAACAACAGCATCTATCTCTATGGGTATACACGCACTTGCGCAGCGTTGCATATAGTAATTCAGAATACTATCAAGCAAAGGACAGGCTGTATATTTCTGTTGACTGACTTCATCAATTGATCGGGTATATTGTGTGAGGTAGCAATCCAGATCCTCCAGCCTGTTTTCCTGCAGCATTGAGCGGATTACATTCAGATGATGCTGCAGATCGTGGCGGATTTTTCTCGCATCCTCGATACTGCTGGTAATTTTTTCATATTGCGTCTGAAAGGATTCCAGCTGCTGATTTAGCTCCTGATTTGTTAGTGAGACCTTAAGCTCGGAAAAATACATATAATATACGATTGCATCCGTAGCCAGCACTGATGTGAGAAAAAGCAGCATATCCCTGTCATCGAGGAATCCGGCCGTACGATTCGTCATCGTAAAAATACAAAGACAATAAAGAAACATGACAGAGACAAGATACAGACAGCCTCTTTGCGCTGCAGCACGATCCATCGCAGGGAGTATACGAGCCATGGTATTCCTCATAAACAGTGCAACCAGAGGATAGCTTACGATGAGTAACAGCAGATTCACACCTACATTTTTATTATAAATTGTATACGTAGGGTCATAAAATATGGAAGAGCTTATGTTAACGAATGGTGTTACGAACGTAAAGATGACGGCACCGTAATGTATGACTGTCATATAAACCAGTAGTTTTTTTATAAATAGCTCCTGTGTGTGACGATAGATATATCCGGCTGTTATCAGCAAAACTACCAGAAAATACATATCAGCTGCGCCTCTCATATTCGCAAAGCCGCTTCCATCCCTGGTATATAGATAATTCATAAGGAGGGTGAACACCAGGGCTGCAAAAGTGAGACCAGCTGAGCAAAAGCATAGAATTTGCTTTTTCCCGCCATAAATCAGATGATTGAGAAACGGCAGGCAGGCAAGGAAAGCAAACGGCAGAGTCTGCAGTAAAAAGCCGGCAAAGTGCAAGAATAATAGATTTACTGACATAACAGTGTACCAGCTTCTGATCTTTGAAAAAGATAATCGTGATATTTCTGTAATACCTGACTTCTTCTCCGGCGGCTTATGATAATCGTTGTACCGTCTCTTAACAGACAATTTCCGTCACGGTAAATTTGCTTGATAAAGGACAGGTTTACAATTAAGCCACGACTTACGGTAATCAGCTCTTCTTCCTGTATTTCTTCTTCCAGTCGGACAAATGGCATATTAAGGAAGAACGGACTTTCCATTCTGGAAAGATATATTTCAACCCCTTTGTTTCTGCTTTCTATTTTTTGTATCCGATGAATTGGCAGCTCGCATATAGTTCGTTCTGTTTGCAGCTTCAATGTGTGCAAAGGCAGGCGCATGCGTTCAAAATAACGACGAAACATTTCCTGTATCTGAAAGTCTGTCAAGGGTTTCACAATATAATGAATTGCATTTAACTGAAATGCTTCCGGTGCATATTCTTTACTGGTTGTGAGAAACGCAACTTCAAGGGATTCCTGTAGCTGCCGGGCTTGTTGAATGATTTGCACACCATTCTCCTCTTTCAGATAGATATCCATAATGATGAGATCACATGGAATATTCAGGCGCAGGGAATGCAGAAGCTCTTCTCCAGATGTATAAAGGGTTAATCGACATTCAAAGGAGAACCTTTTTTCTGCTTTATGAATTGCTTCATGAAGCACGACGGCATCCAGATGATCATCTTCACAAATAACGACATTCAAAGCCATATTACTCCCCCTTTTGGACAATATTATATCATGAATAAATTATTACGGTATAGTGGAGTTTATGAAGCATAAAAATATGATCGTATGTATCAATATACGGATACTTTCTGGTGATCCGTCAGCAAATGTTTTAACCTTTTCTTTCTGCTTACGTTGTATTAATAACTCAGAATTGCATTATCCTGCAGTAAATTTGGACATTTTCACACATTCAGATTCCATTCATCTGAAAATCATTACAATAATAGTCATTAGGAGGTACATATTATGTACATAAAAGATACAATATTAAAAAGTTTGGCTATGGCCAACATGGATCCTATTATCACTATGAACCGGGATCCTCTGTCACATCCGTCGTACGAGGCATTTTTAGAAGTAATGAAAAAGGAAAGGAAAACAGCTGCGGAAGCAGAAGCATTGTGGAAGCTACTGATCGATGGCTTTCGTCACCAAAGAGAACTGAACAAGGATGCTCAAAAAGAAGCCGAAATTATCAAAGATGCTGTCCAGTTCAATGCCCTGTTGATGAAGTACAAAATTCCAGAGCCTCTGAAATCAATTTATCAGGAGAATTACATTTACTTTTCTGAAAAAATTGCCAAAGCTTCCAGTTCTGATAAACAGAAACGGGCGAATGAAAATTACATGAGTTTCCTACGTGGTGTCGTTCGCTCCACCAATCCTGAGTTTGAGCAATTCGCCAATCAGCTTCGAGCTTTATTGATAATACCGGGAGGTCGTGAGCTTGCTTTATGGTCAGGCGGTATTGATCTGAGCATTTTCTCTTATGAAAAAAGCCGCTGTCCTCTGGAACAGACAGTTCTCGGTAAGCTGTTAAACACGATGCCAATTACTACTTTATGGAATCTGGAAGCACCACTATGGAATATTATTTCCAGAACCTTTGTTTCTCAATACGGCCGGCTTCCGGTTCATGTATATTTCCGCGTGCTTGACAACGCCAGTGTATTATTACGCCAGGAGCTGCCACTCATGCAGAAGATCAATCCATCCGTCGCTATTCACTGGCACCCTGTGTTTAATTACCCAATCGGTATGGCAGAGGTTGGTGTTCATGGGGAAGCTATCACAGAGTCCGGGCGCGGCATTGATGATATGAAAGCGGCTGCAGAGTTACTGATTGCAAAATTAGGGGCAGCCAGCTATAAAGCAAACAGGCAGGCATTTGAACGTGCAAATAGTGATTACTTCGATCCGACACGTCCTCCTTTTGCAATTGATGATTAACTGAAAATAGAAAGACTGACAGCATCTGTCAGTTTTTTCTTTCATGATTATTTAGTTATTTTATAAAGCCGATATCCCTTACATGATAAAGAGCTTTCATCCATTGTATGGTTACACTATAATAAGAATTTTCATTGGATCAATCCTTTATGTAACTCACCTTTTATGTATTTCTTTATGGAGGATTATCAACTGAAATTACATAATTTAGTTCCGATCATATATATGAACTGAAATTAATAAAAACGATCTGCTTCAATTGGTTTGTTATTAGATTTAGTGGTTTACTATTTATGCAGCCCTCATGATATTGTAACTTATGGTGATCGATTGGTAACATCCTGCCTGTTTCTGAAATTTCGCGTTTAAAATCATTACGATAGATTACATATGGGAGGGGATTTCAAATGAATTTTATAATACAGATTGATAATACCATAACAGAAGACACAATTATACTGCGGGCGTGCAGTAGAAACAAGAATTATATTTATAATGTAATCCTTTATCTACAGAAAAACAGTTCACGAATTAAAGTATATGATGAACTGCATAATCTTTACCTTGTCACCTGTCACGAGATATATTATATAGAGAATATAGATCATAAAGTATATATCTATACAGAAAAAGATGTCTATCGCTGTTACCTTCGATTTTCAGAATTAAAAAAGCAACTGCATAATTGTGGCTTCTGTCAAATAAATCAGAGCACTCTGGTTAATTCAATTCATATAAAATCTGTTCGTATTGAAAAAGACTGCCACCGGAGCATAACTCTAGATAATGAGGAATGTCTAATCGTCAATCGCAGATATCGCTCTTTTTTAAAAGATCAGGTTTAACAGATTGCTGCCTTATTTATTTGAATAAAAAATGATAATAGTACCATACGGTTTTTTCTTACGTTAGAGTGTTTGTAAAAAGGAGAATTCAAATTCTATTGCTTTTCTACAATAGTGTTGAATTCTCCTTATCTGTATTTATGCACAATCGGTTAGCCTGATGATTGAATATGAGTGAGTAAGGCCCTAGCATAGGACACAAGCATCCTGTTGTTTATTATTCAGCTTTCTTCATCTATATAGATATGCTGAAGCTTATCCCGATAATCTGTTATCAGTCTGCGTAGGCTTTCCTTATCCGGATCATTTATCATATTATGAAAAGCATCCTGTATATCATGATGCAGCATTTCAATTAGCCACTGCTCATAAATATCAACAAATTCCTCTATCTGCGGGATTTCCGGAACCGGCTTTAGACTCATCCAAGATTTCAATGCCTGTTTATAAAAATCAGCATCATCATCTAAAGACTCTTGGAGATCTGTATACTGATTCTTCTGCAATGCATTCCATCCAAAGTCCCATGTCAGCATAATTTTATAGAGTTTGCTTTGCATACCAATATGCAGAATTTTTAGATTTTGATAATTCATTCTTTCAGTATCCGTTAAGTTCTTTTCTTTATCTTCAATAACCTTCAACAGCTGCTTTAGTCTTTTACTTTTTTCTGTCATTCTGTAATTCTCCATTCCTGTATCAAATGCTTCCAAATCATTCCGGTTGTCCAGTATACCTGCATAGCATAGCCGTCTTTCCCCATATAGCTTGTCATATCGTGCCGGATCAGTTTATGTTCAACACTATCATAGGGTATCTGACTTGATGTTATCAGTGTACCACTCCCCTGCTTTTCATCATTTTTCCCACCATGAATATATGGATTTAATCCGCTTGCTGCAGTACCCGGATGAAGCATATCTGTACCTTTCATTCCATATGGCGGAATGTTTACCTCCGGATTCAACTGACCGCCAGCATACTCATCACCAATTTGATAAAAGTGTGAAATTTCATGTACCATCGTTATTGCTGTTTCATCACCGTTTTCAAGTATAACAGTCGTATCTGCACCAAACGTAAAGCCGCTTAAAGCGTCCTTTTGATCATTCAAATCCATTTTTTCCGGTGATAGACCGATAACACCATCGCATTCAAATTCATTTTTTAAATGCTTTAACAGATTCCAGGTACGAAGTCTGCCAAACCATGTGTCCATATCGTACATATCCCCTCTAATATCCAAAGAATCATGCAGTATCAGCTGCAATCCGTTCCGGGATAAGGGTAACCTTTTTAATATCTCATTATGCCAGGTTTGCATTTGGGTATTCATGACGGAATGCTCCTTTTTTTTCTTAGATGTCAGAAGCGGTACAATCAGAAATTTCTTCACTGGTATAACGGTTGTATTAACACTCTCTTTTTTGCAGGCATCCCCTATCTGTACCTCAAACTGCATATCCCCCTGTTGAATATCTGTATATGGAATATAAAACAGGATTTCATCTTTGTTTGTTTCCTCCGGATGATAATCATGCTTTGTATCTGAATTGTCCAGAGTGGCTCTGGCAGCCTTTTGCAAGCTTTGATCGAAACAGGAGTCCTTAGATTTTGCGAGCAGGATGCTGTTACGCTTTGCCACATGTGTTGAAATCGCAGCAGGTGTGCCATCGTGTTCATTGATACCATATCCGAGTGCCTGATCAAAAACAAGCTCATAGTCACAGGATGTTTTCTGCGAAGCACTCTCACAGCCAAAGCAGCCTATGATCAGAATGAATAGAATGAATTTCTTCATAATTGCTGAAGCTGTATAAGTTCGGCTTGCATTGCGATGATTTCATCAGGTCCCAGACTTGCATTTTTTATTTTGTTATACAATGCATTCACTTCACTGAGAATCAGCTCCCAGTGTACCATTTCTTCTTTCATCTGGTGAAGCTGTCCCTGTACTTTTTTAATTTCATCTACCTTATCATCATATGACTTTTGTACATTATTTTTTTCTGTTTGACTACATTGATAATCATACTTTGCGGATTCCAAATCACGACTGATTGCTGCCAGTCTTTCTCCGGAAGCACAATATTCCCGATAGGCTGCAGCTGTGTCTGCTTCCTGATCATTCAGCAGCTTGTCAAAAGCCAGATAAGCTCCATATCCGGGTACCCAGAACCATCTTTTTAACAGCTCATTTTGTTTCTCTGCTTTTCTTCTGGCACTTTCGAGTTCTTCCTGTGCTATGCTGTATGCTTCTTGTTTGCTTATATAGGAAGCATTATATGCATCATATAAATTCTTTCTACCTTCATATATACTCTCCTGCTCATGATTTTTCTGTTTCAATCTTTCCATATGTACATACAGAACAGGTAGATTTGCGTTCAATTGGTCACATAGTACTTTTTTTTCATCAAATATCCGGCGAATCCTATTTCTGTTCTCATCGGCCTGAATTCTGATCTGCTCCAAAGAATCCAAAACGCTCTGTTCCTGTCGTTCCAGCCTGGCGATATCCTCATCACTAAGATCCATATGAATGGAATTTTTTTGCAGCATTTGTAAAATCTGTTCCATGATTTTTGTCAGCTGCAGATTAGCTGAATCCGTCTTTTTCATGTTTTTATCTGCGCTATTATCTTTATTTTCCATAAGCTAGCCTTTCAGTGTGCTGATTTTTTTATTGCTTTCTGCAACCTGCCGATTCAGGTTATTTGCAACATTACCAGCTGTTTTAGAAGCCATATCCCAGTGCTGTTCTCTGCTCATTTCAGCCTTATCTGCTTTTGTAATTGTCTCGTTTAAACGGAATCTTGTATTTTCAGCACCATTGATAAAGTCTGTGGAAATGCTTTTTACAGCTGCCCACTGTACCATATACGTCAGTAACGGGATCATAACACTGTCTGTGTAATAAAATTCAATGCGTTCTTCTTTGTCAATTTCCTGAAGATCTTGAATTGTATCCTTTAAATCAGATGTGGCAAGAGCCTTGCAGCATTTTTCCATAGATGTCCAGAATAAAGCGATGTCCATAACAGCAACAACAACATTTTTTAAACAGGATACAGCAACTATCAGGGAACGAACAGCTGCTTCCACACTGTTTTTTTCAATTACCATCGTCTTCAGTCGATTTGTATATTTGGCAAGATTGGCTAATTGCTTTGTCTGTTCCTCTTCCAAACGGATCAGCTCAGCGTTGATTTCCGTTAATCTCTTGCTGCGGTTTTCCTGTACGCTGCTCTCCTTCTGTGACTGCTCGGCAATTTGTGAAGAAACACCATGTAAAGCTGCACTAATGCTCTTAAGCGCACTTGATTTTTTGTTAACCTGCTTTTCTGCTTCCGTAATTTCAATATCCTTAGCACGGATGTCAGACCTGATGCTTTCCCTTTTTTCATCATTATCCGCTGTTTCAAGAGCTTTAACAAGTTCCTCTTTCTCTTTCTTCAGACTTTCGAGTCTATCCTTTGCGGCATTTGCTTCTTTTTGTGCAGTGTCAAGCTTTTCCTTATCCTCAGTTGAGCTTTCTGTAGAACCTGATTTCCCTGCCACATCAGCTGCTACAGAAGCAGCACTGCCAAGAAATGAGAATACAGCGCCCATGATGTCCATTGTACGCTGATGCTTTTCAGCATCCAGCTCTGCCTTGCTAAGCTTCTCATATTCGGTCTGCAGCCTGGTCAGACGTTTCTTAATTTCCTGTTGGGCAATATCCGCCGCTTCCTGCTCACTTTGAAAATCCGCCATCTCCTTCTGTATCTGATCCTGATGTGCATACTGGCGATTGTTTTCGTCAATAGTGTTTTTTAAGGTTTCTGAAGTATCCCCCGCCATTTTCTGATAGTCCTTTGCCAGCTGCTCCGCCTGTCTGCTCATTGTACCTGCAATTACAGAAAAGCGTTCCAATTTCTTGATTGCAACCTTTTCCGCACCCTTAGTCAGCCAGTCAAAGAAACCAATCAAATCATGAATAACAGCAGAGGACTGTCTTGCGAAATCGTCAATCACATTGATTCCCTTATCGTTTAGATCCATCAATGTTTTCTGCAGATCCCATATCTGCGTTTGTACATCAAAGCCATACACCGCATGATATGCAACATTTAGCAAATCTACAGAATTATCAAGATTCTTGAGTACGGTGTCCAAATCCATTTTGTGAAGTATATTCTTTTTCTCTGTCACCACTAGTGTAGAGGATGCATCCGGGGCTTCTTTCAGGCTGTATGTCTCTCTAATACCACCACAGTCCATAGAAATTGTATGATCCTTTTCAACCTTTAAAATTAAATCATTTGCCATTGTGTTTTACACTCCTTTTCTTTATAAGGAATCATAAGTATGCGCATAACTGATTCATCCTGTACATACTGTAATATATTTCTGCATCTTGGTGCTTCGGATCTACATGTCATGCGAATATAATAACAAATACTGCAATTTGCTTATTATAAAAGAACCGGTTCCAAGATAGCAATGTCATCAACTTAAGGTATCTTGACAAATGTGTGGTTTATTGTATAGAAAACGAAAAAAGGTGAAATGATTACCTAAAATGGGTATCTATTTCACCTTTAATTATGCTATAATTGTAGTGTGAAATGAAAGGATGATTACACATTATTTAATATATATCTAAATTGATTTGTAGTGTGTACGATGGTGCTGTTATGTATGTGAGAACTTGGAAAAAAGGATCCAAAATCTATGCCAGTATTGTGAAATCTACTAGAAATGGTACAAAAGTTTCTCAGGAGACTGTTGCTTATCTTGGAGAAGTCACTTTTGATCAGATCCCTTATCTTAAAGCTGCTTATGCTAAGAATAAACCATTATTGGTTTATCCGGAGGAGTCCTTATGATGTCGTGTGAAAAATCTTATCTAAACAGGATTCATAGAACCGCTTTTCTGCTCGATACTGAATATATTGATATTATCCGTGGAAATAATCAAAATGCTTATACGAGAAAGAGAAAAATCCTTTTGCCTCATATCTTTATGCAGATGCTTGCCACAACCGGAAAATCACAGAAGAATGAAATTTCTGATTTCATTGAACAAGTTGATGAAAATATAGAAATATCACAAACAGGTTATTTTAATGCGCGGATGAAATTTAACCCTGATGCCCTTCGTACAATTCTTCATGATATCAACAGAGATGTATATGCAGAAAAGAAATTATTAAAATTAAATGATTATTATATTATGGCGATTGATGGAAGCGATTTTTTTGATACCTAAATGGAGAGATAATAAAGAGGTTTGGAAAACAAAAATTGCACGATGGCGATAATGATCCTGTGATGGGTTCTGCTTCCAGTATTTTTGATGTCATTAATAAATGTATTATAGATATATCTATAAATTCGTATAAATACAGTGAGAAATCAAGCGCAGAAGATCATTTGGGTTATGCACGAGATATCTTACCTCAAGGATCAAAAATGGTTTGTATATTTGACAGAGGATATCCTTCTATTAAGCTGATCGATCAGATGTTAGAAAGCGGTCAATATTTTGTCTTTCGATTAAAAGCAAATGATTTTAAAAGGGAATGTGAAGAACTTCGTGATGATGAAGATGATAAATGGATTGATGTCATATATGGTAGATTGCGGAGTAATCACTTCCGTGAGGATAGATCATTTCGGATAAAACTTATGAATACTACCTACCATTTACGTTTTGTGAAATTCCAAATCGTACTCAATGACGGAAGTACAGCTACAGAGATATTATTGACAAATCTTTCTGAAACTGATTTTTGATACAGAAAGTATGAAGGAACTGTATCATCTGTGCTGGGACATAGAAACCTGCTATCGCTCCATGAAGTCACAATTAAAGATGGAAGAATTCTCAGGTTATCGGGAACAATTGATAAAGCAGGATATATACGCATGTGCATTAGTATACAATGCTGTATCTGATATCGTATGTTCAAAAGAAAACTTAAGTACCATACGACAGGAAAGATATAAATATGAGATGGCATTTAATAGAAATTATGCGAGTGGAAAATTGAAACACTATCTACTGAAGATATTTGTGTATTATGATCATCCAAAGCTAGCCAAAAAAGCATCAGTAAAAATGGATAAAGAGATGATGCGTCATCTCTGTCCAATACGCCAAGACAGAAATAGCATATATAGCAGACAGAAAAAGCGATTGAATAAACATAGAATGACTTATCGTTATTCTTATTGATGTAGTGTGAAATAGTATGATAGTATCAAATTCGTGTTTTTTTGCGCACTTATTTTTCAAAAAAAAGTATCCTCTATAGGAACATATTGATTGTTCTCTATACTGAATACTCTTTTTTTGTCAAGATACCTTAAGTTGATGACATTGTTCCAAGATAGAATCGGCTCCTCTTTTTGGTTGTAAACTAAAGATGTTTCCACTTCATATTATTGCCATTTATTATATCTGTTTTATCTACGAAACAGCATTTATCCGCACTGATGGAATTCGGCAAATGATACACCTTGGTTTTTTGATTCAGGTCATATTTGTATGTAAATTTTCCCTTTGCAATTTCAAAATGATTATGATTTCCTGTAGCTCTGCCTGCAGTTCCCGCATTCGCTATCTGTGTGCCCTGGCTATATTTTACACCAACTCTGATACCGTCAAGATTGTTGTCGTGTATAATCATAATCGTAGCATAGTCCATTGTTCCATCCGCAAAGCGAACCTTATTCTGAGACTGCCAGAATACTGCATTTCCCAAATCCGGTCCATCAACGCCGACACAGACTACATCAAAGGGAGCATATAAAGGACTGCATCCACCTTTATAGCCTGCTAAATCAAGCGCATTAACTCCCTGATGTGAGTATGATCCATTATTACCCTGCGTGATATTCATGTGCTCCACAGGAAACAGAATATTCTGTATTCCGTCTTTCATGCTTTTTTGATGTGCTTGCATTTTATCTTCTCCTTTATGTTACATACATACTGATTTTTATTGAAGAAAGCTCTGCTTTTCGTAATCAGTTTCTTTACATGTGTGCATTATTCCCGCATGTGCAAAATAATCCTATCCGAAAATATATTGAACAGGATCATGCTTAAGCTTACATTTCTTCCGGAATTTTAAAACTCAAAAGTGTCTCACGAACATCAGCATCCTGAGGCCACTCATCACAGAAAACAAGATAGTTGCTCATTTTCTCTGATCCCTGATATGTACCCATGCAATACATATCATCCAGTATAACGGAATTTGCATCAGCTGTTGTATTTGTTTTTTTCAAATACATAGTATATGCAATTTCATACTTGTTCTGTGGAGTGACACTGAGGAAATCTGACAACTCATCATTTCCCAGTGGTCCAACAAGAACACGTGAATAACCACAGCCTAGATAAGCCATTAAGCTTTTGTGAATCACCATGAATGCAGATGATTGAGATAATTGATAACATTCTGATGCGGTGCACAGGCAGGCCGATTATAATGAATATCAACAGCAGCATACGTTCCTGATTGGTTCTTTGTAATCGCCATTCTACTCCCTCCTTCCATCCTTAGGATATCAGAATACCAATATGATGAGTGATGATTATCTTATTTGTACGAATTAAAGGTTCTGTTATGCAAATTCGTTATTTATTATAATTGGTTTTCATCAAGCAGTTTTCACACTTTTTTATGATAAAATTACTTTTCCCCATGCCCCTATCCTGGATTGTATACTCCATATCGCATCATGAAATCTCATTTATATAATGAGCAGCTCTATCCTATACTAGATATTACAGGACCTGTTAGAGAAAGTTGAGATGATCAGAAACGATGCGGATGAAACCCTACGGAAAATAATTCAGATAGCGGAAACGATAAATGAATATTATCTTATTTTAAGCATAGATGGAATCGATCCTAACCTGGCATCTAGAATATTGGCAGAAATAGGTGATATAAAGCGATTTGAGACACGGGAAGCATAGATAGCTTATCTTGGCTTAGATCCAAATATCAGTCAATCAGGACAACTGGATGGTGATCATTTATCTATCTCAAAGAAGGGAGAAACAAGCGATTACGATGTCTACTGTATTTGGCGGTCACATGTAATATAAGGCTAAAGAAAGTAAATCCCATCAATCAGTTTTATCAAAAGAAAAGGTAGCAATTGAATCCGTTAAATTCAAAAGCCGCCAAGGTTGCATGTACCGCTAAACTAGCTAAAATCATTTACGGTATGTGCAAGAACAACACTATCTTTCAAAGATAGCCTATTTATATTATAAATATTTCTCAGAAAAATGGAAGATTCCATCTTTTTGTCGTAGACAAGTGATCTACTGATAATGAAGTGATATTTTCTGAAATTTAGGCTTGATTTTTATTATCTAATTTTTATTAATTTCTGTATATAAAATATGTCCATCTTGTGTTAAAGCCACAGTGCGAAGCCACCCAGCAGAAATCTGCACAACATTGTTCCAATCAGCTATTTCAGTTTGTCCAAAATTTTCTTTTTTATCAAGAATTTCTATAGATATCACAGTTCCATCTTTACGGAGTCCTATACTATGAAATCTACCGCTGATATTGCAATAATATCACGCCAACCTGAAACAGAACAACATCCATCTTTTTCATATCCTATCGAAACAACAGTTCCGTCATTTCTTATTCCCAATGTATGGTTCGATCCTGACGCTATTTGTACTATACTGGTCCAATCAGTCACATCCGTTTCACCAAAATCATATTTTTCATTATTGATTTTTGTAGATACAACTGTTCCATCCGTTTTCAATCCTATGGTATGATCCCATGCTGCACAAACCTGAATGATATCTGTCCAAGCATCTACATCTCCTTGCCCAAAATCATACATGTCATCAATGAATGTAGAAATTACTGTACCGTCTTTGCGTAACCCAACGGTACGCCACATCCCTGCTGATACCTGAACAATATCAGTCCATCTATCTACTTCTTCTTGTCCTGTATCATTAGAAGTATTTATTGACGTTGAAATAACAGAACCGTCATCTTTCAAACCTACAGTATGATATTCATTAGAAGATACTTGTATTATATTCTCCCAGTTCTTCACATTATTTTGTCCACGATTATCTTCAGATTTGTGAATTGTTGTAGATAACACAGTACCATCTTTTTTTAAAGCTATCGTACTGTATACACCAGCCTCGATTTGGGGTAGATTGTGATTTTCAGTCTTTACTGTCTCTTTTTCAGTTTTCTGCTCTATTTTAGCAGAAACAGTGTCAGAAATATTTTCATTGTCATGTGACGTTTGCTGCATCACTGTATTGATAAGAAGTGCAATCAGAATTAGAGCTCCTGATCCAACCATGATAGCCAGCTTCTTTCTCCTCTGTTGATTTACACGCATCTGGGACTTTCATAGCTGTCGGTACTCTACTTCACGTTCTTTCAGATTTCCTAGCTGCGTGACCATTTCTGTTGTTATCAGCGCACCGGTTATCTTCTCACAATACTGTCTTATATTTTCTTCAAAGCTTAAATCAACAGATAAGGTAAGTTTTTCATCTTCTAGAAATTTCTTAATTTTGTTAGTTATCAGCTCTTCATACTTTATTTTTAACGAGGCCTTATCCAGACATGATAGTAATTTGCTTTTACTAAACCGTAAGTATCTTCCATTTTTATTGCAAAATTTTCAAGAATATTGTCAAGCGTCTGTTGCTCATCCATTCTTAAAAATTTATCTGGCTGCTTATAAGCCCTTTCTCTTAAGTCTTCATTCATCAATTCAATCAAATTCTGTTTTTCAGAACCGCACGATTCACAGACATCTGATTTTGCTGCATTACAAAACCCGCAAGAACAGACCCAAAATTTATCCTTTATTAAGGGTAGAGTATTTACAGTTAAGTGTGAAGTATAATCATTTAATAAATTCAATTGCTGACGATCATAGTTTAACTTGATATTCGAAACTATATGACCATTCACAACATACTCTTCTCCGTCAACAATATAGCTAATTAAAGATAAATCTGTAGATGCGTCAGATAGCTCTATTTCATATACAAAACCTAGCAAATTTTGATTTTGATATTCTGAAACGTATTCAAATCGTTTAATTGTAAATTCCTGTCCATGAAAATTAAATTTCATTTGCATTAAATCATTTGTTCATTGAAAAATCGATTATACCTTTAGAAATCTTCTGTATATGTCATTACGCTTTACAATAATATTTTCGATGCTATAAAGCCAATATACTGAATCTAATCCTAATCGATTACGTATACCGTCTTTATCCATGCAATTATAGAGCACGTAAAATAAATCATATTTAAAAATTTAGAATATAAGTATCCGTATGCAAAAAAAGTCAGTCTATAATGCAATAAAATCTGCAAAATAACCTGACTTTTTATTTAAATATTATTCATCGGCTGTGTTTTCTTCCATAACCTGTTGAGCAAGAGCTTTTACATCTTCTCCGTTCTCAACTTTCTTTATAACTTCAACAGCACGTTTCACTGTATTGACATTTGGTTCCATCACCCAGGAATTAAATCCGTTTGCCGGTGACCATGCACTGCCATTACCGGTTCCATTAACGGAAATTTGTTCAATATCCCAGCCACTCATATCGTTTATCTGCATTTTAATCAAAGATGTCATTTCGCTGTTACTCATATTTGTCTGGAAGCTACCACTGACTGCATCCAAAATACTCGTATAATTTGTAATAATTGATGGTGAAATTGCTTTGTTTATGATTCCGGTAATAACTCTCATCTGATTCTTACCACGATCGCGGTCACCGCCCCCTAAATTATAACGTTCGCGGGCAAAGCGTAATGCTTTTGCACCATCCATATAAACTTCTCCTGCTTCATAAGAATAAGTTCCATCACTTGCTGTAAATGCAACTGGATTATTAACCGTGATACCACCTAAAGCATTAACAATATTCTCTACGCTTGAGAAATTTACACGTACATAATAGTTAATATCGATACCAAAATAATTTTCCACTGTTTCTACAGTGCAGTCTACTCCAAAAATACCAGTGTGTGTCAGTTTATCTGTCTGACCTCCCTGACATGGCTGAGGCACATAATAGTCACGAGGAATGCTAGTTAACAGAATCTGATGTGTTTTAGGATTCACTGTCGCAATCATATTAACATCAGATCTGGATACTGTAGATATTGTTCCATAAGTATCAATACCTGTTATGTAAATGTTAAATGGTTCAGAAGTCACATTTACATTTTTACTAATATCTTTAGTTGTAGTCTTATATTTGTAGCTTTTTACTATCCTTGTTTCTGAGTCAAACTTAGAATGATTATCCTCAAACAAGCTTCTTGTGGCTTCATCCATAATAATAGCGTCAATTTTCCCATCATATAGATCATCAGCAATAGTCTTATAAGATTTATAATCAACCGTTGATATATCCTGTCCTGCGTCTTTCTTTATGTCCGCAAGTCCCTTTTTCATGATATCCTGAGTTCCTGTTTTTGTTAAGCCAAATTTACTATTTTTTAAATCTTCAATACTTTCAGCTTTATTCTCTTTCATCACTACTACAGATACAATAGATGTCTGCGTATCATCCCCAGTCATTCTGGAGAATGCTGATCCTGTTTTAAATAAATACCAGTTGCCAACGCCTAAGAACACCGCTAATATAACAATCAATATTTTTCCCAATACCTTATTTACTTTATTTACTTTTTTCCCAAACTGGAGATAATACATTCCTAAAAGCAGTAATAATAATATGACACATACAATCATTGCATATTTCATAGGGATCACATTTACCGTGAATACCTGAACAATCATACCTAAAGTTAGTAATGCATAAAGAAGGACAAAATAAAAACCTACATTTTTAAATAAAGGCGTTTTCTTTGTCTTATGTATTCTCTTTGCCATAAACAGCCTCCTCTTTTAATCAACAGTTCTATTATAAAGGTTTTTCAACTATTTGACCATACGATTTGTATTACATTTCCTTAATATTACACAAGTTTCATACATTCTTGGATAATAGACAATTACCAAGGTTGAAAAAGGATGCTGAAGGATGGATCATTGCTATGTTACTTTCATCACGAAAATTGGTCATAGATGTTATAAAGGCAAACCTGAAAATAAGTTTGATAGGCGAAGCCTCCCCTATTTATTGTTTGCCGTATGATTTAAGGGGAAAAAATTCTAATTAAAAAAGATTGAAATCAATACTTCTTTAAAAAACGTTAAAATATTTACCTCTTTTTTGTCAAATTGTTTGAAGAAAAAAGCAGGAATAATTTGCAAGCGGTTTAAAATCAGCACATGTCCAAAATCATAGGGGCTGTAACGAGCAAGCAGACATAGAAATCGAAAAGCAATCATCCAGATACTGGAAAAAGTGCTTATTATTTGGTAAAATTAATTGCTTGTATTAAATATATTACCTAAGAAAAATTATAGCACATATCAAGCGATCCTGCCATTAAATTCAATTTTCTTTCCAAAAATGACATAGCACATGATGATATTTCACGCACTGTTCTTGAAATCACAGGAGGTATAAATTTAAATAAGCATATTGATTTCACTAACAGAAATACTCATGGCTATAATGGCATCTATATGAATTACGGTTATCCTCGCATGGGCTTGTTCGGTTACGCTTCCACTAGAAAACTTGAGAAACTGTGCCGTACTGATATCCGTTTCATATCTCTTATGAATAATTACAGACCTTGCCATCAGGCTTTCCACTGCTTCATCCATGATGATCTGAAAATGCCGATAGATAAGATATTCACTGAGATCAACAATTACATTGAACAGCAGGATACTGTAGATACATATGTACTGTATCTTGATGGCACTAAATTTGAAGCGAACGCAAACAAAATGACCTTTGTGTGGAAGAAGGCCATAACGAAATATAGAGCCAGATGCTGGGAAAAGACAATGAAATGCATTAAGAGTCTAAACCGTAATATTAAAAATGACCTTGAATTATCAATGATTTTTTTCAGTCTATCATGAAATCAGACTTGATTATCTGATGGATGTCTGTGACTGGATCGAACGATGCATGAATGGACATGGGATAGAGTTCAAACATGGTAAGGGGAAAAGAAAGCATAAAGTCCAGAGATACTATGATGAATTAAAGGAATATGGGCTAAAGATGTATAAATATACGCTTCATATAGATATACTTGCAGAACGCAACAGTTTCTCTAAGACAAATCCAGATGCAACATTCATGCATATGAAATATGATTATTATAACAATACCGGTGTATTCAAACCGGGATATAATGTGCAGATGGGAGTAAGCAGCGAATATATCCGGCATATCTATATCAGTGCAGATGCTGGATATGGCTGATATAATAATTACGGTTATAACAGTATCCACCACATTGAGCAGTATTTGAAATATCCTGGATATGAGAAAGAAAAAGAGAAGAAAACGAAAAAGAATCAGTTCAAAAGCTTTCAAATGAAAGAGAATGAGAACGGTGAGATCATATGTCCAGCTGGGCATGCTTTTACGCTGGTATCATCAACGCTGGATCATAGAAGTATGTATCCAAAGACAAATCAGAAATATGTGAATGAGCATTGCGGAGACTGCCCTTTGAGATCGAGATGCACAAAAGCAAGGAAAGGCAGGACACTGAACAGAAGCCGGGATATGGAAAAATATCATAAAGAGGTGCGCAAGAATCTCGAAAGCGAGGAAGGAAAGAAAATTATGATGCAGAGAAGCATCTAGGCAGAAGGTGTGTTTGCGAATCTGAAACAGGACTATGGATATACATTATGAATACCACTGTAAACACACGAAAAAAGAGCTGTAACGTTCTGTAGCCCAATTTAATGACTATTCGTTACAGCCCCTTTTATATTCATATTTGCATAGGCTTTTTAACGGATTTACTGGACCTCATCACTGTTTCTATTAATCTTTTTTCAGCTTTTTGTATAAACTTCTCGTCACGGAATACTCATTTACTTTACATATTTTCCTAATCAGTCTTATAAACAGGTAATTAATAGGCTTTATATTCTCCAATTATCTATATTTAATTTATTTTTTGCATACACATAGGTATTACTAGAACTTATAACTCATTTCCATCAATCATCTTATAGGCATATACACGTTAGAAATAATATTCCGATTTAGTGATCTGTGCATCATAGATGAATTATTCCCTTTTACCATATAGCGATAATTCATACACAATTCACCTGGTGCTTGCCTGTAATATATAACCATCAGCTTCTGCATTTATATCTCAGCTTTAAACTTTTTCACTGTTTTAGGTCTAGGCTTCGCATAAACATATTAATCCGATACACTTAATTGCCTTTTACCATTTATAATTTTGTAAATATATACCTTATAAAAGTTGTACTCACTCTGATAATTGAGGTATATTTCCATCCATAATCGCCTTTATAATGGGATTAAGTAAAAGTTAAGGTAGAGTATAAGCAGCAACCCAAGAAACATGAGAAAGTATTATTTAGTATCCAATTTACTTTGAAGAAAAGAACGATAACTATACACATGCGTATTATCACCATAACCTAACTCTTTTATACAGCTCAGATATGTGATAAAACCTTTTCATATTCCTGATACATATTTAGGTGGATAGCGCATAATTCCATGATAAGACGAAGGGGTAAAATTTTCTATACCACAATAAACAGGATATGTTAAGTTTACCTACTTCAACATCTCATCAGTTCCATTTGCTTCTTCATAAGCAAAATTCGCATCATATGCATAACTATAAAGATAAATACCATAAGGAATTCCCAAACGATTGCACTCACTAACATTGTATTGAAAATATTTATCTTCCATTAGATGTCCATATCCAACACGAATAATCACACCATCAACATCAGAGGATTTTACTTTTTTCCAATCTATCTTTCCGTTGTGTTCGGAAACATCAATAATTTTCTTTGTTCCTTTTCTCTCAAAAAGCACATTGTTTGCATCATAAAAACTTTTAATACCATTCTCATTAACCCAATATGGACCAACATCACGAAAATCTCTGCTTGTCATTTCTTGATTTTGTCCCATAGCAGCATTTTTCATTTTGTCTATTTCATTAAGATTAATTTTTTGATAACTATTTTCATCAACAATTTCAGTTTCTGTTTCATTTACTTCTGCCAAAACATTAAAATCATTTTGCAAAAGTAATAAAGCTATACAGAGTATAAATTTTAAAGTTTTCTTCACTCTACTTCTTTCTTTCATAGTTCTATTTTATTAATTGCCTTTCGCATATTTATACATATTACTTGGACCTAAAATACGATTCCCTTTTTCAGTAATATAAGGATAAACACGGTAAAAATTATATTCATTATTCGACGCTGTTGTATCTGTATATTCTGTTCCTTTTATCATATAACGATATTCAAAGTTACCATTACCAATTCGGCGATATACAATATAACCTTCGGCATCTTCTACTTTATCCCAGCTAATCTTTACTTTGTTCTTTCCTGCTGGTACTGCGTTCAAGTTATTTACAGCAGCTAAGCCTCCCTTTTGATAAACATAATTACCTGCTACTCCCAATTGACGTTTCCCATTTTCAGTAATATAAGGATAAACACGGTAAAAATTATGTTCATTGTTCGACGCTGTTGTATCTGTATATTCTGTTCCTTTTACCATATAACGATATTCAAAGTTACCATTACCAATTCGACGATATACAATATAGCCTTCGGCATCTTCTACTTTGTCCCAGCTAATTTTTACCTTATTCTTTCCTGCTGGTACTGCGTTCAAGTTATTTGCAGCAGCTAAACCGCCTTTTTGATAAACATAATTACCTGCTACTCCCAATTGACGTTTTCCATTTTCAGTAATATAAGGATAAACACGGTAAAAATTATATTCATTGTTCGACGCTGTTGTATCTGTATATTCTGTTCCTTTTACCATATAACGATATTCAAAGTTACCATTACCAATTCGGCGATATACAATATAACCTTCGGCATCTTCTACTTTATCCCAGCTAATCTTTACCTTATTGTTCCCTGCTGGTACCGCATTCAAGTTATTTACAGCAGCTAATCCCCCCTTTTGATAAACATAATTACCTGCTACTCCCAATTGACGTTTCCCGTTCAATGTTACATACGGATAAATACGATAGTAATTATATTCACTGTTCGACGCTGTTGTATCTGTATATTCTGTTCCTTTTACCATATAACGATATTCAAAATTACCATTACCAATTCGACGATATACAATGTAACCTTCTGCATTTTCTACTTTATCCCAGCTAATCTTTACTTTGTTCTTTCCTGCTGGTACTGCGTTCAAGTTATTTGCAGCATCTAACAGCCTCATTCCATCAACTGCCATAGACATTTCACTGACTTTTTCTTTACCTTTTACATTTTTATAAGATGCAATTTTATAAGAATAGAGACTGCGTTTTGTTGCAGTATCTGCGTAAGAAGTGTTCATATTCCCAGTAATCTTAGCAATCTGTTTATATATTGTTTCGTTAGGATCTTTACGATATAATATATAACCATCAGCGAGCTCATTACTTTCCCATGTTATATTCAATTTATCATTAGTTCCTGGAGTAACTTCTAATTTTTCGGGTGCTTCTAATGATTCTAATTCTTGAGGAATGATATTTCCATAAGAATATAAAACATAGTTATCATCAGAAGTAATGTTTTGAACATCGACAAGACCGAAAGTTTCATTCGCTTCAATAACTTTATTATTTCCTAAATAAATTGCAATATGATGAACTTGATCAGTGTGATCGCATTCTGGGTCACCACAATTTGGCTTTGACCAGAAAATCAAATCGCCTGGCTTTAATTGTTCCCTTGTAATTTCTTTGTTATTATTTTTTACAAACATTGCTTGCTCAAAAGATTCAGCACGATAATCCCATAAATCAATATCTAGATTTTCATAAGCAAAAGTGACAAAGGAACTGCATACATAACCATCTGGATCAGTTGTATAACGTACACCTATTTTATCCAATGCTTTATTAATAATATTGGGTCGTACATCATCTTTATAATCATCATCAATATAATGATTCATCATAATACCTTTATTATTAAATTGAATAATTACATGATACAAATTATAACTTGTGTTTTTTAATGCCTTTCCACTAGTCTCATCAAAGCAATAAAGATCTTTTCCTACCGAAAAAAGACCAGTCAGCATAATTCCTGATTCTTTATAAAACAGATAAGTATCACCTTGATATGTTTGAAGCCCAGTTCTTACGCCACTTGCAGTATTTTCATCAAAATAATAGGTAAAACCATTATTTGCACGATAAATTCCATTTAATAATTCACCAGTTTTGGGATGAAAATAATATTTTTTATCATTAATTATTTTGATATCTTTATACATAATACCGCTATCTTTTGCAAAATAATATTTCTTTCCATCAATGACCTCAAATCCATTTTGTTTAATACCGCCATTCTTCAAAAAATAATGTGTTTGTTCACCTTTTTCATAATTAATTGTCACAAACCCTATTTTTTGTTTCCCTGTCTTCTCATCAAAATAATATTTTTTTCCATTAATATTTTGGAGTCCGTACGCCATGATTCCATTATTTCCAGCAAAGTAGTATGTATCGCCTTTATTATCAGTATAAAGTCCCGTTGCTACACCACCATCTTTCAAAAAGTAATGTGTTTGTTTTCCATTTCCATAATCAATTGTCACAAGCCCTACTTTTTGCTTCCCAGTCTTTTCATCAAAATAATATTTTTTACCATTGATATTTTGAAGTCCATATACTAGAACTCCATTAGTTCCTGCAAAATAGTACGTATCCCCCTTATTATCAGTATAAAGGCCCATTGCTATCCCACCATTTGATAAGAAATAATGTTTTTGTGTATTACTTCCATAAGAGACTTCCACAATTCCAGTTCTTTGTGCATAAGTAACTTCATCAAAATAATATTTCTTTCCGTTTACTAATTGTAACCCTGTTTTTAATGCCCCTTTATCCCATTCTGGTGCATAATAAGTTTTATTATTTCTTGAAAATAGTCCCATTAATACTTTACCATTTTCCATATAATATGCTTTTCCATTTTTTACAACAATATGACTGTCAATACTAGCTACACTGGAAACAACTGGTGGCGCTTCTTGACGAAGTGGTATAGCAGGCAAAACTTGTCCGCCCATACAGCTTATAACTGTGCTTAAAATGATCAAAGTTTTCATAAAATTCTCCTTTTTTTACTAGAGTTAAGTTATACATCAAATAAAATTCAATGCACAATATTTATTTCAGTACTTACATAATCTTAAGAAATAAGTTTAGAAAAATAATCTTATATTTTTTCTAACAAAAAATCAAATTATTAAAAGTTTCTAATTTATTTTTATGCTAATAACTTTAGTGAATTTTATATTTTCAACTAATCCATGTAAATTCTAAATCTTTCCATTCTATATGAATTTGTTATTTTCATTGATTAATTAACAGATCAAATTTAACAAGGTTAATTTATTCTTTCTATTTTGCTATCCTTTATTTGAAGGTATTGGCCATCTTTTACTGTAACAAATCTATTGCCTTTAAAGTAATCATTTGACTCAATACTATCCCATCGATTATAAGAATCATTACAAATCGCATAATAACCATATTCTTTTTCTGGATTTACAACTACATTATATGTTCCTGCTGGAATATCTTTCCCGACTTTAAACATTCCTTCGCTACTCATATCTAAATCTGGCGCATGATTTACAGGATACATATCTAAACCATTTAAAGAAATGCTTTGTCCTTTTTGCAATGTAATATATCCATTATACTCAAGAATATCATTAGTGATGATATCATCATTATTTCCTGTTAATGTGACTTTATAATATCCTAAATTAGCATTGTTTTTAAAAACGATATATTCTCCCTCAGGTACATCTATCCCCACTCGATACATACCCTCTATATATTTTTTTATAGTCTTAGGTATTTTAACATAACTATAATTATTTGAAGGGCCTAGAACTCGCTTTCCATTCACATTTTTATATGCATAAACCCGATAATAATAATACCCTGGTGCCGATGTTTGAGTATCGACAAACGATGTACTGTTTACCATGTAACGATAAACCATTTTTGAATCATTTGGTGATTGGCGATAAATAATATAACCATCTGCATTTGATACTGTATTCCACGTAATTTTTATATTAGAATTTTGTCTTATTGTTTTTAAATTAGTAACAGCCAACGGCATAGGTTTAGCATACTTATATTCATTTGATGGACCAAGTACACGTTTTCCCTTCACATTCTTATATGGGTATACACGATAAAAATTATACTCACCTGTTTTTGCTGTTGTATCAGTATATGTGGTATTACTTACCATGTATCGATATTCGAATATTCCATCTGCAATTTTGCGATATATAATATATCCATCCGCATCTTTTTCTGCATTCCATGTGAGTTTAATTGAAGTAGTTCCAGTTGCTTGTGCTTTAAGATTTTTCACTCCTAATGGTGCAGGTTTAACATACTTATATTCATTTGATGGACCAAGTACACGTTTTCCATTCACATTCTTATATGGATATACACGATAAAAGTTATACTCACCTGTTTGCGCTGTTGTATCAGTATATGTGGTATTACTTACCATGTATCGATATTCAAATTTTCCATCTGCAATTTTACGATATATAATATATCCATCTGCACCTTTAACAGCATTCCATGAAAGCTTTACTAAATTTGCCCCCATGATCTGTGTATTAAAATTAGTTACAGCAGTTAAATCAATATTACTGTATGTTTCGTTCATATTTAACTTTGCTATCTCATCTGAATTTGCTTTTACATTTACATTTATACCATATAAAAACATAAACATTACAAGTATTGAACTAATTACATTTTTCAGAATTCTCATGATTATTCACCTCATTTTTATTTCAAAACCCTTGAAAAGATAATAACTTCATGATTTCCTCTTAACTATTTAAATAGCTATATTTTTATATTAAAAATTACAATTCCTATTAGAATCAATGAAATTCCTATTATTTTATTCTTATTTAATTTTTCCTTTAAAATATATATACTAAGTATTACAACAAATATATAGCTAGTTGTTGTCAAAATAGGACCAAATTTATAATCAATACCACTATATGCATATATATTCATAATCATTGTCAATAATAATAATAAATATCCAGATATAACAACTGGATTTATATATTCCATTATCCAATTCTTATGATTTTTTTTTGCACTCAACTTTAATAAAATTTGAGATATAGCAGCTAAAAAAGACGAAAGTAACATGATTAAAGTATAGATATTAAGCATTTTCATTCACCACCATTATCCCTACAAAAATTATTATAGTCCCTATAATATTAAGTATTGTTATTTCCTCTCTAAAAATAACAACAGACCAAATCATAGACCAAAATAAGAGCATACCTTTATTCACATAAGCAATGGATAAATCAACTTTCTTTAACAATTTTTGCCATAAAAAAGCATAGCTTGCCAATACTATTAACATGATTAATAAAATAACCATTACCATCCATATTTCTTTTTCTAGAAAAGACGAAGCAATTTTTGATAGTATACTTATAATTGAATAAAGAAAAATAATTGCTTGTATTTTTATAATTTGTATCCAATTTATTTTCTTCATAAAGTGTTCCTCCTCATATGTTATTAAATCCATAGTATTAAAATTGCTTACTTTTTTTGTCATAAAATTCATTCTACCATATTTTCTAATACTATTTTGGTAATTACTATTTTAACGACAAACTATAGAGATTTATAAAACAGGCGATATATTTAACCTAGTTATTCTATTTAATCAATGTTTTCTTCTGTTATTTCTGAAATCATATACTGTGGCGTTTGAGTTATAACAAACATCATTCTTACAATATAAATTCCTAGTAGCGATATAGAGAATAATAACAAACCTATGCAAGACGCAATGAGACAAAGTAAATAATTATTATTTCTATTAAATGCAAAAAGCAATGTAAAAAATATAGATAAAATTATAATTACAATAGAAACTACCATAAGATAGTGAAATGGTTGCGCAGAGAAATTTAAAATGCTCGACCATAATTTTAATGATTTCCGAAATGTATAGTTTGAACTGCCACTTATACGTTCAAAATGTTCTAACTCTACATTTGTTATATTTGCAGTTGTTCTAAGAAATAAAGATTGTAAATCCGTAAATTGTGATGGATAAAGAATAATTTTATCACGAATTTTCTTTTTAATTATCCAAAAGCTTGTAGCCTTTAATCCCTTTGGTTTTCCAATTAGCTTTTCAACAGAATAATTATGCAAATTGCTTGTTATTTTTTTTATACCTTTTGAAGTTGTATTTGTATATTTACCATAGACTACATCATAACCCTCTGATATCTTATTAATCAGCTTTTCTATTTGTGATGGATGTGTTTGCATATCATCATCCATTCCTAGATAATAATCCGATTCTTTAATACTTAATCCTGCTAATATTGCATTATGTTGTCCTGCATTTTTGGCTAAATTCACACCAATGACATTTTTATAAGATTTACTTATTTCTTCAATTTTTTTATAAGTTTGATCTTTTGAATAATCATTCACTAAAACAAAATCATAAGAAATACCTTTTAATTCGCTTAAAATTTTACTTGTTAAATCCACTACTTTTCCGATTGTATCTGCTGAATTATAACAAGGAATTACTATTGTAATTTTCATCATTTACACCCCTAATAATAGTTCTTTAAATCTTGAATTGCTGCCTCTAAATCATACTTAGGCTTAAAATTCAATTCTTTTTCCGCTTTTGATACATCCATCTCTAATATACTTTTATCTTCTGGTTTTTCTAGTAAATATTTAATTCCTGCTTCATTTTTAAAAACTCGGTTTATAAGCTTTGCTAGATTAGAAATAGAAATACGCCCTTTAATCCCTATATTATAAATACCCTTCGCATTTTTTGCTTCGATTGCACAAATAATTGCGGATATAACATCTTTAATATATATATATTGTCTCTCTCCACATCCACTACCATATATAACTTGTTCTTTATATTCTTTCGCATTATCTAATAGCGTATTTAACAAATATCCTTTTCGTTCACCTGTTCCAATTACCTGTGCCAAGCGTAGGCTTTTTATACACATTTCTTTTTTCTTATTCAAAAAATTTATTAAATGATCCATTGCATACTTTGACTCGCCATATAAATTACCTGATCCAGTATCAATTTCTTCACTACAGCTTTCATTATCGGCACGATATGTAGAAATAGAAGACAAAAATACTACATTTTTTGTATTTGAGTCCATGCAACTTTGAAATATATCACAATTTAAATGAATATTTGCAACATAATCATTTAAATTAAAATTGGGAGTTAATCTTTTTGCAGCAAGACATACTACTGCATCATCTGGTTGTAATACGTTCATCAAAACATCATATGATACTTGTTCCTTGATTAATTTAAATGATGAATTATCCAAAAACATTTGCAGATGGTTATCATATTGATCAATGCCAATTACATCATACTGACATTTTAATAATCGCTTTATTAAGTTTACCCCAATAAAACCATTAGCGCCGACTACAACAACTCGCATTTATTTCACTTCCTCTATATAATATCCGCCTTTTTCCATAAAGCCATTTAAAACACGCACATTATCTCCATTTTCATAATACCAGCGTAAATAACAACATTTATCAGGAATAATATATTTACTGCGATCAAATGCCGTATTTGGCTTCTCACAAGTAAACACTAATTTAAATTTCCCTTCTTTTTCTTTCATACAGAAAGCAAGTTGTTCATTGCCTAATAGATGTTGAAATGTTGCATCTAACAAATCAAATCCACAATATTCTTTTATAACATTCCACATATGGCAACCATCTAATCTAGGAGTTACTTCAATTACATAAGGAACATCGTTAACAATTTTTATTTGGAAATATACTGGGCCATTCTCTATATTTAATTTATTAAC
The DNA here is from genome assembly GCA_012317185.1 of [Clostridium] innocuum. Lineage (NCBI taxonomy): Bacteria > Bacillati > Bacillota > Clostridia > Eubacteriales > Clostridiaceae > Clostridium > [Clostridium] innocuum. The sequence goes on from CP048838.1 coordinate 4,246,330, forward strand.
AACTCTCTCTACCAAAGCCCTAATTCTTTCTACAACAACAGGACTTTCTTTCGTTGGTAAATGATGTTCTTTTATAATACCTCCTGGATATTCTTCAAAAGATACACGATCCGATACAAGAAAGAATTTTAATTCTTTTTCATAAACATAAGCATTTACACTTATTTCAGGACCATTTAGATACTCTTCAAAAATTATTTTTTTACTTTTTGAATGTGACATTGATTCATCATATTCTTCAAGAACTTCATCCATATTAGATACTAAACGAACTCCACGTTGTCCTTGAGAATCTACTGGTTTCATCATCATTGGGAAAAAATTTAGTGTTTCTTCACTTAAATCATCTTTATTTGATGAAACAAAATAATGTACATTCCCTTCAAAATCAGAACCTAGATAATCTCTCATCTGCTGTTTATTATTACATATAATTGCTGTTTCTGACGAAACAAAATACGGTAAATTTAATTGTTCACTTACTTTGCACGCTGTTGGCATTGCAACATCTGAACCAACTGAATAAACGATATCTGCGTTAATCTTTATTGCATATTCTTTTACTTCATCAACATCAATAATGTTAATTTTCTCAAAGTGATCTAAAAGCGGAATTGATTTATCTGTATCTGTGTAGCTACATCCATACACTTCAAATCCCTTTTCTTTACAATATTTTATAGCGTCATATTGTGCATTCCCTGCACCTAAAATTAAGACTTTACGTGTCATATTTTTTACCCCTTTCATTCATAAACACTGTAATATTCATTTTCATAAACTAACTTATACTCATTATTAGTTATAAAATTGTTTAGAATCATCTTCTTCTCATTTATTTGTGATGTTCTTTCTAAATTACTTAAATAACCAACTTCATCAAATCCAAAATAAGATGATGTACGACAAATAACAATCAATGGCAGAGATGAATTTTCTTTCAACTTTTCCTCCAAATCTTGAGAAAATTCTTTTATAGAATATGATGAAACATTTATCCATGGACGCACATATGCCTCTTTATTACTTAATTCATATAATAGAACACTATCACCATATACTAATAATTCTTTATTATCATAAATAGAATTATTAAGTATATTCAAGACATCATTTACTGTCTCTGCCTGTCTTTGTGTAGTAAACAGTAATTTTGTTTCTTTCGAATTAATTTTAGAATTTAAATTAAAGATGTTAGAATCATCATACATATTAGTAGTTATTAAATAATTTGAAATTAATACAATACAAATTAAAAAAATAATTTTCGAACTTACTCCTAACCATTTATTTTTAAATTCAATAAATAACTTATAGAGAAAATGAAATACTAATGGCATTAGTATCCACATACCTAAAATTGTATGTCGAAACCTAACTCCAGATCCCATAAACACTAAATAATTCAGTAAAATTCCTAAAACACCTAATAATCCAATTTTTTTATATTTATCTGAATATGTTCCTAGAATTGAATAATATATTCCGCATATCAACAATATTCCAAAATATATCCATCCAAAAGAGCTAAGTTTTGCCCATCCTTGTGGCATTGCAGAAAAACTATTAATCGAATAAAAAATCAACAAAAGTACCACACAAGCTAAACAAAAAAAGAGAAAAGAATATAACTTTTTATCCTTTAAATAATATTTAATTCTAGTAATAAAAAATCCAATCAACATAGAATATACTAAAAGTAATAATCCTATTTCTATTGATGCCATACTATCTTTTATCAAAAATATAAATACATTTAAAAAACCATATTGAGAAGTTCCACTTTCTCCTTTTGATAAAAACAGAGCACGATTGAATTCTTCTAACAAATAGTCAAATCCAAAAATTAGCATATAAATTAGCAAAATAACTATTATTGATAAAATGAAACCAGATAAAAAAGAGACAATTTGACTAATCGTATCTTTTCTAGTTACATTGGAATTATAATATTTCCAAATTATTATCGGAAATATTAAAATAATACTAGTAATACTTGGTAATCTTACAAATACAGATATACCAACTAATATTCCAGAAATACAGCAATAAAATAATTTATTATTTATTAACCCTTTATACAAAAAATAAATTGCCATAATCATTAAAAGCATATTTAATTGATGAAAATTATAAACATTAATATATGTATCACAAATTAAGAGACTCAATGTTATTCCAAATAAAAGAATTTCTTTTCTTATCTCTTCTTTCAACAATTTATATACAAAGTAACAACTAGCCCATTCAATAAGAACCTCAAGAAGGTTCAATCCCCATAATCCTAAAAAAGATGTAATGCTGTACCATAAATATCCAATAATCGTCGCCAAGAAAGTCATTAATGAGACTGTTTCGGAAAACGGATGCTGGTAATTATATAAATATAAACCTGTATCCGCCATATCTATTCCGAAAAAAGAATGAATTAATGGCCACCCTATAATTATTAGGAGAAATATTAAATTCAGATTGACTTTTAGTTTTTTCTTGTAGACTATCATTTTTATCCTCTTTTCAAAGATTTTGAAATTTCATCTACTACATACAAAGTATCTTCAGTCGTCATGTCTACATACAGAGGTAATCTTAATATTCTCTTTCCTAAATCTTCAGTAACTGGCAACATTTCTGGTGTATATCCTAATTTTTGTCCATATGGTGAAGAATGCAAAGGTACATAACAAATATAACTTGAAATACCCTTTTCTTTTAAAGAATTGATTAAATTTGTTCTTGTATCTTCATCAGGCAATACGATGCAGAACATATGCGCATTATGCTCGATATCTTCTGGCAATACCGGTCTTCTCAATAAGCCTTCCTTCTCTAAGCATTCTAGTCCATTATAATATGTATTCCATACATTCATTCTTTTTTCTAGAATTTCATCATAACGTTCCATTTGTGCTGACAAAATTGCTGCTAGCAAATCACTAGGTAAAAAAGAAGAACCGATATCATGCCATGTATATTTATCTACTAATCCGCGTAATACATTTCTTCGATTTGTACCTTTTTCACGGATGATTTCAGCACGCTCCATATATTTATCTTCATTAACAACAATTGCGCCACCTTCACCCATAACATAATTTTTGGTTTCGTGAAAACTAAAACATCCAAATTCAGTTAATGTTCCTGCATATCTACCTTTGTATGTAGATCCTACCGCCTGAGCAGCATCTTCAATCACGAAAAGACCATGGCGATTTGCAATTTCATTGATCTTATCCATCTCACATGGAAAACCTGCATAGTCAACAGCATAGATTGCTTTTGTTTTTGGTGTTATTAGATCCTCAATTAAATTTTCATCGATATTAAATGTATCTTCTCGAATATCACAAAATACAGGTTTTGCCCCTCTTAATAGAAATGCATTTACCGTAGAAGAAAAAGTAAAAGAAGGCGTAATTACTTCATCCCCTGGTTCTAAATCAATTAAAATAGAAGCCATCTCTAATGCAGTAGTCCCTGAAGTTGTCAACAACATATTATCAATATGAAATCTCTTTTTAAAATGTTCATATACTTCTGTTGTATACTTTCCATCTCCTGATAATATACTATTCCCGTTCAAGCAATCAACTACTTTGTTGATTTCTAGTTCCGTAATCGATGGTTTATTAAATTTTATCATTCCCTAACCCTCCTGAAATATCTCTAACCTTTTGAACTAATTGAGCTTGTAAAAGTATTTCATGATAGATTTTATCTCTTACAGCGGTGTCATTGATAGCATTATAAAATTGACATATGGATTTTCTAAAATGAGAATCACAGTTTAATTCAAGAGTTTCAACTTCTCCGTTTTGAATAATTTTCAAACTTGGTTTCAAATTGTCGGGGGCTGTAAAAATACGATCCGTTTGCATAATTCCTCTACTTCCCCATATGGATAGCATACATTGGTATTCACAGTCCATTCCATATTCTCCAATAAATACCTCATTTTTACTATTTCTAAACATATAACTTCCATATAGATCTATATCAAAATCCTCATAAGAATTCATGACACATGACTCCAATGTAATATCTTCTCCGAGTAACTTTGTTGCAAGTTTTATTACATATCCTCCAGCATCCAATAAAGCGCCTCCCCCTAATTCTTTATTGTATCTGAAATCATTTTTATCTCTTCTAGGAAAACCAAATCTAGCATGATATGAATGCACTTTTCCAATTTTTCCATTTTCAACTTCTTTCTTTATTTCTGAAATTTGTGAATGATATTGGAACATATAATTTTCATGCAATACAAGTTTTCTTTCTTCAGCTAATTTGACCAAGTTTAAACTATCTTGATAATTTGTAGTTGAAGGTTTTTCAACAAATACATGTTTATCATTTTCTAATGCTTTCTTTGCCCATTTATAGTGTAAGGCAGGAGGCAATGGTAGATAGACTGCATCAACTTCATTTGACATAATTAAGGAAGAATAACTCTCGAAGATCTTCCCGCCATAGGTATCTACAAAAGTCTTTCCTTTTTTCCATTCATTTTCAATTACAGTGTCTGCAACATCTCCATCCCACTCTTCTTTTGATGCAATTGCAACACCTACATATGTAAAATTCTCTTCTTTTTCTAATGAAGGTAAAAATCTACGAAATGCGATTTCTGATGGACATATAATTCCAATTCTAATTTTTTTCATTTTTACACCTCTAATAATGATATTAAATTTCTAAGTTGTATATTTAAACAATTATTAACTTGAACTAATTGATTTAAAGTTCTATAGCTTACCCAGAAATATCCTTCCTCTTCCACAGCATGGATCTCATTTTTATTTATTTCTATAATAACATTTCGGTTTTGCTCATGATAAAATCTACCTCCTTCTTCTGAAAGTAGTACATCATGTATAATATTTACATTATGATTCATTTTATTCATAAACAAATCTACTATCTGATCCTGTTTATCCTGTGTTTTTGATGGCTCTAATTGCACAGTTGGTCCTAATTCCAAAGAATCAAAGCAGCCGATTTCCTTCTTTATCCTTACTAAAAATTTCTTTACACCATTATCATTACAAACAAATAGTCCAAATAAAGCAATCCCTGTCGCCTCAAATAACGGCTGGCTCCATCTCGTTACTTCTCTTCCCTCAATCATAATGTCACAAAATATGACTTTAAAATCATATTCATGAACACATTTAATTTCCTTCTCTATATGTTTCCACGTAGAAAGTTGATCTAGAGAAACCAATGCATCTTCTTCATCATCAAACATTTTTGAATTGTTTATTTGTTGATATATTCTAGGAATCATATACTCATCATGCATTGTAAAAATCGATTTAAATAAACTTTTATCATTTGCTTTTGCTTCCATTGCCTTTAATTCATTAGTTGAAAAACTGTGATTATAATATGGAATACAAGACAATACGGTTCGTGTATCCATATTCACAATATTGTCTTTTTTCATTAAACGCTTTATTTGTCCTAATGTCATCCATTTAAAATTTGGTTTTAACAAAACCTCATCCTGTACTTTTATGATAATATTTCGATTTCGTTTCTTATAAAAACGTGAAGATTGCTCTGATTGAATTTGATCTACGATGATTTCGTGATCAACCGCATTTAGGAAATATTCCAAATAATTCGGTTTTCTACCACCATGTTTTTGAGTAAAATTACTTTTTGTTGCTTGAATTGTAGGCGACAATTGTATTTTATTAATATTCCCAGGTTCAATTTTTGCCTGCATCAAAAAATTCAATACACCATCGATTTCCTTACAAATAATTCCTAAGTAACCTATTTCGTTTTGTAAAATAACGGGTTGTTCTAATATGACATCATTTTCTCTTTTTCTTTGGAATCCTTTTACCGTGAAAAATGATAAATTCTGATTTCTAATTTGTCCTTCTTTTTCGTCATAGTACCATGGACTACACTCGTTCAAAGATATTTTTTCTATCTGAACCTCAAGATCGTTATTTCGTTGCTCAATCCACTCATCTATTTCATCATTTCCAGTAATATTTCCTGTTTTATTTAGCCAAGATTCGTAGAGAAGGATAATTGTATTTTTCACACGATTACCCCCTTACTACGCTTACTTCATTGACATCTTCTTCTGCAAGTCTCAATAAATATTTTCCATAATCCGTTTTCGCAAATTTCTCTGCCAATTTTAACAATTGAACTTTATCGATAAAACCTTTTATGTATGCAATTTCTTCTATGCAGGAAACATATAAACCACTTCTTTTCTGAACTGCTCCAACATACTCAGATGCTTCAAGTAAGGCGTTGGGATTTCCCGTATCTAGCCATGCAAAGCCTCTTCCAAGAACTTTGATATTTAGCTTTCCACGATGTAAATATTCATTATTTACGGAAGTAATTTCCAGTTCTCCTCTAGCTGAAGGTTTTATAGTTTTCGCAATCTCTACAACATCATTATCATAGAAATACAACCCAGGAACTGCATAATGAGATTTAGGGATTTCAGGTTTTTCTTCTAGTGTTAGTACTTTATAATCCTTATCAAACGTGACGACGCCATATTCTTTAGGATTATCTACATAGTACCCAAAAATTGTTGCACCTTTTTTTGATAAAGCTTCATTTAACGTTGCCGTAAAATGACGACCGTAAAAAATATTATCTCCTAAAATCAATGCAACACGATCGTTTCCTATAAATTTTTCACCAATTATAAATGCCTCTGCTAATCCTCTTGGTTGTTCTTGTATTGCATATTCAATACGTAATCCCAATTGGCTTCCATCCCCTAATAATTCTTCAAATACTACTACATCTCGTGGTGTAGAAATAATTAGAATCTCTTTAATTCCAGCAAGCATGAGTGTAGATAATGGATAGTAAATCATCGGTTTATCATATACAGGCAGTATTTGTTTCGATACAACTTGTGTCAATGGATAAAGTCTAGTTCCTGATCCTCCGGCTAAGATAATCCCCTTCATGTTACACTCTCCCTTTTTCTTTATACATTTTATTAAAATAATTTTGATACTCTCCAGAAAGAATATTTTGCCACCACTCTTTATAATCCAAATACCATTGAATTGTTTGTTGTATACCAGTGTCAAAATTATATTTTGGTTTCCATCCTAGTTCTGTTTCTAACTTATATGGATCAATTGCATATCTTAAATCATGTCCTTTTCTATCTTCAACATACTTTATTAAAGACTCCGGCTTATTCAATGCTTTCAAAATTGTTTTAACTACTTCTAGATTTGTTCGCTCATTATGTCCACCGACATTGTAAACTTCACCTGCTTCTCCTTTTCTTATAATTAAATCAATTGCCACACAATGATCATATACATGTAACCAATCTCTTACATTTTCTCCAGTACCATATACAGGAAGCGATTCCTCAGCTAAAGCTCTAGAAATCATTAATGGAATTAATTTTTCTGGAAAATGATATGGTCCATAATTATTGGAACATCTACTAATGGTCACTGGTAAACCATATGTTCTATGGTAAGCTAAAACAAACAAATCCGCCGCTGCTTTTGATGAACTATATGGACTTGATGTATGCAAAGGAGTTTCCTCCGTAAAAAATAAATCTGGTTTATCTAATGGCAGATCTCCATATACTTCATCCGTTGAAACCTGATGATAACGTTGAATCCCATATTTATTACAAGCGTCTAATAAAGTCGTAGTTCCCATTACATTCGTTCTAACAAAACTTTCTGGATCCTCTATACTTCTATCAACATGCGATTCTGCCGCAAAATTTACAACCACATCAAATTTCTCTTTTTCAAATAAATCAAAAACAAAAGCTCTATCGGCTATATCACCCTTATAGAATTTATAATTTGTTTTATCCTCAACAGGTTTACATGTTTCTAAATTACCCGCATATGTAAGTAAATCAAGATTTACTATCACATCGTCCGGATATTTATCCACCATATAGTGAATAAAATTCCCGCCAATAAAGCCTGCGCCGCCAGTTACCAAAATTTTCATTTTCATTCTCCTACCTTATTTTCCAAATATAATATGACCCTATTTTTTTATACAAAGTCATTTCCACATTTACTTTATAATGTTCTTGTATAAAAGTCAAGATTTCATTTATCGGTCTGTTCTCTATAAAATAAACATTTTCCTTTAATAAATGTTCCATAGGGTTATTTATACTATGTTTTTCCAATTGCTTCATCCAATCCGGATGGAATGTATCAATTCCCGCAAAAAAAGCAGCATTCTTAAATTCTGACTTTTGAATCCCTTTCCATGGATTGTAATTCAAATATAACGTTTGAATATTGGAATAAAAACCTAAATAATAAAAATTATTTGGATTCTGCTTAATTTCGTTTATAACACTCATATCCTTTTCTTTTTCAAAAGAAGCATTATATTTTGCTAAATCATTATTCCATGAAATAAACAATGCATCATAACTACTTTTTCCATAACTTGGTATATACACTGGTATTCTACATACACATAGAACGATCAAAACTGCGATTAGAAATTTATCGCTAAATTTTTCGATTCGACTTTCAGATATTTGAATGCTAAAGAGCAAAAATGCTGTGGCTGCTAAAAAGATAGAATACTCAACACGATAGTTTAGTCTTCCTAGATACATGTTTAAAAACAATAAACAGAAAGCAAAGAAATTCACAGCCAAGACTTGAAAGATTCCATTTCTTATTGCAAAAATTCCAATCAATGAAATGAGGATTAGTGCCCAAACACTTACGTAATATTTATACTGGCGATTTATTAAATTGACAATCGTTCCTTTTATACTCGTATATTGGCTATCTCGATAGGCATTTAAAATAGTGCTAACCGTTTTTAATTTATCTAAATCGTAATATTCTATATCTCCGAAATTCCAATGAACTAATGTATAAAAATCATTTTCACTAATTCCATTTTTTTCAAATTCTATTCGGTTATCTTCATATGAGTAGTAAGAATAATCTACAATATCAGATCGATATGCACTATATGTTTTATATGCTTTAAACGCAGGATATCGTTGAACAAATCCTATACTGAAAAGACTTAATCCAATCAAAATAAGAAAACATGGGAATATTACTTTCCCTGCTTTTTTAACCAAATTCACGAAATCTATGTATTTGAGCCTCTTCTTTATTCCATAAAATAAGACTGGTAGTCCAGAAAAAAATAAAACAATATAGATGCATTTATTTCTTATCATATAGCCAACACAAAAAAGGAAAACCCCCAAAGCGACTTCTTTTTTATTTATCGTTTTGCTATCTAAAATATTGCTTAAAATAAGAATGCATCCTGTACATAGAGAGATCGTCGCAGTTTTTGTGAATTGCACCAATAAGTATAGATCATTGGAAAAAAACAAAAGAAATATCATAAAAAGCAATATGCTTAGATTATCTTTTTTATATTTCAAAAACGTATACGATATAATGCATAATGAAGTAAATATTACCGCAATTTGAAAAATAAAATACCAGTTGATTGTTGCGATAAATGTATATAACATAGAGAGAACAATCCCAATCATAGGATGCATAAACATAATAAATGAGGAAGGTGAGCCTGTATAAGCTCCAGAAACCACCATTTCCATGATAAAGTCATCAGAAACCTCATACTTCATACATCCTGAGAAAGCAAATAATATTAGGAGAACTAAGTTTATACAAAAAATCCCTTTTTTAGAAATTAAAAACTCTTTCATCACAAAGTTCACCTCCTAGTTTTTAAAGCTGAATAACCTTTATATATATAGTCAACCACAAACTCTTCTTTCAATAGAATCAAGCAAATAACATAACTTCCAAAAAACAAAATTGCATATACAAATAAACTGAAGAAGACTGTAAAATCGGTAAACAGATTGATGAAAAGTACAAGTATTGAAGCAAATAAACATGAAATAATTATTTTAAAAATTTTGAATCCACACTTAACTTCATGTAATTGTTTTGAAGTATACATAATTTGTACAGCCAAAACAGAAAATTCAGCAATCAGTGTGCCTAAAGATGCACCAGCGGCTCCTAATCTAGGAATACATATATAATTGACAATTAAGTCAAGGATTGCACCAAATGTAACGGAGTATACAACAATTTTTTCTTTCCCTAAAGGTGTTAATATTTGGATACCTGTGATGTTAGATAATCCTATTAAAAGAATAGTAGGAGTAATTATTTGCATTGCCAGCGTTGCGCCTATAAAATCTCTTCCAGATAAAACAATCAGTGTTTCTTTTGCAAATAAAATAAAGAAAATAGTTAGTGGTAATGCTATTATAAAAACAAATCTAATACTCTTAGAAATTAAGGTTTGAAACTGTATCTTATCATTTTTTTGAATACAATAAGATAATCTAGGTAATAAAACCGTTCCTAAAGATGTGACTAAACTTAGCAATATTGTCTTAATTTTTATTGCAGCATTATAGTACCCGACCTCTATATCAGATTGCATAAAACCAAGCATGACAGTATCGAGATTTGTATAGACTGTAATTGCAACAGATTGAGCAAAGAAAACCAAAATCGGTCTTATATGCACTAGAAAACTATAACTTTCGACTTTTTTAAAATTAATTAACTTGCGTAATCTAATAAAATTTAATATGTTAGATCCTGCATTTGCAAAAATCGCAATTCCACCATAAATAATATAATCACTTTTTTGATGGATAAAGAAAAACATTAGTATTATGGATATAATTTTAAAAAATATAGAGCGGTAAGTTATATAGCTATATTGCTCTAGTGCTTGATATAACCAATTAACTCCAAAAACATTTAAAATAATAGATAAAGAATTTATTAGCATTAAGGTCTTCTCTTTATATAATTCTGGCACTATAAAGACACTAATAAAATAAAACATTAATGCTAAACTAGTCGCACTCATATGAATTATAAGAAGCTCTTGTACTGTTTTATTTAGTTTATCTTTATCATCGCGTATTCTTGCGCATGCACGTATGCCATAAGTTGGAATCCCTAAGGCAGCAATCATAGAAAAGTAACTCGCAATAGATGCTGCAAATGCTACTTTTCCAGTTCCCTCAGCTAATAGAATTCTAGAAACATAGGGAAATGTTACAATAGGAAATATAAAATTTGCCGCAGTCAAAATGAAATTCATTATAAAATTCTTTTTGACAGTTTGTATTTTATTCATTAAACTCTTTTCCTACCATCTCTAAGGCTTCACTTATGATATGATGCATATCATAATACTTGTACATTCCCAATCTTCCGCCAAAAATAACTTTATTTTCTTTATCTGCAAGTGCTTTATATTTTTCATACAGACAATTATTTTTTTCATCATTCATCGGGTAATATGGTTCATCACCTTTTTTCCAAGTTGCTGGATACTCTCTTGTTATTACTGTTTTTTCTTGCTTCCCATATTCAAAATGCTTGTGTTCTATAATTCTAGTATATGGTATTTCATATTCATTATAATTTACCACAGCATTACCTTGATAATTCTCGCTTTCTAATATTTCTGTTTCAAATCTAAGACTACGATATTCTAATTCGCCAAAGCAATAATCATAGTATTGATCAATCATGCCAGTGAAAACGATTTTATTAGCAATCGTTTCTAGTTCTTTTCTTTTAGAAAAATAATCACAATTCAATCGTATATCAATTCCTTCAAGCATTTTTTCAATAATCGGTGTATATCCACCAATCGGTATGCCCTGATACAAATCATTAAAATAATTATTATCGTATGTAAATCTCACGGGTAATCTTTTAATAATGAAAGAAGGAAGCTCATCACATCTTCTTCCCCATTGTTTTTGTGTATATCCTTTTACTAATTTTTCGTATATGTCTCTTCCTACTAATGATATAGCCTGCTCCTCTAGATTTTTAGGCTCTATAATACCTGATTCTTTGATTTGCTGTTCGATTTTTTTCTTCGCTTGCTCTGGGGTAATTACTCCCCAAAGCTTATTAAACGTATTCATATTAAAAGGCATATTGTAAATTTCATCTCTATACCTTGCAATAGGAGAGTTGGTATATCTATTAAAAGTAGCAAATTGCTGAATATATTTCCAGACCTCGTGATTAGATGTATGGAATATATGCGCCCCATATTCATGAACATTAATACCTTCCACTTCTTTAGTGTAAATATTTCCGCCGATATGAGGTCTTTTGTCAATTACAAGACAATTTTTTCCCCTTTTTTTTGCTTCATATGCAAAAATAGAACCAAATAGACCTGCACCTACTATCAAATAATCATACATTCAATTCACTCACTTTCCATCGAACTTTTCTCCAGGTTTAACCTGTTTTCCTAATAAATTATGCCTAGCATCATGATATGCTTTTTTGGTATATCTAATTCTAGGCAAAGACCATTTTGAAATTGCTCTTAAATATGAAAACAAACAAAAATACATTGGGCGTAATCGTTTAAAAATGAAATTCTTCCCATATTTCATATCAAATACAAATGAATTCCTCAACATATAGTATTGTTTCCAATAAATTGGTTCACTTATATTGGGCAATGGTAGTTGCCTATTTAATTTTGCATTAACCATAAAATATATCTTTGTTATCTTTGTACAGCGATATGCGTAGTCACTATCATCAAAGAGTAAAAAATATTTATCATCTGGTAGACCAATTTCCGACAAAATTTCAGAATTAAACAATGGTCCTTCAAACGCAAAATCCACAACTTCTATTTTTTCTTTTCCGGTAAAATCTGAAATAACTTGTTTATCTTCTACACGTTTAAAGAAATTGTCAAAATTCATTTTTATAACAGCATTATCTTTAAAATTTTCACAAGTTCTGTTTGGGATGCACACTTTATGATTTTCATCCATACCCTCAAGCAAAATTTCTAAGCAATTTACTTCTGGTAATACATCATCATCCATTACCCAATAATAGTCATAGTCATACTTTAATCCTATTTCAAAGGCTTTTTTAAATCCGCCTGCCCCTCCTTCATTTTTTTCATTTAAATAATAATAAAATTTGATATTATTTAAATTAGTGATTTGTACCTCATTAATCTTTTCATGTAAGTTTAAGCCTAAAGCATTTAAATGACATAAAGTCCCATCAGTTGAATGATTATCAACGACTACAATTCCTGATATTTGATGGGTTTGATTACTTAATGCATTTAAAACTTTTTCTAAACATTTTTTACGATTATATGTACATAATAATACACAGACTTTTTTATTCATTTATTCGCCTTCCCTTTCTTTTTTGAACTATCCTAAATATGTAGGAGCCTACTACAATTTTTAAGACAGAAATTTTTAGTTTTTTAGATAATACACTTAGCTTTATATTTTCTACTAAAACATGATATGCTCCTGCATAATACATCCTTTTAAGTTCTGATCTAGCTTCATACTGCATAAGTTCTATTGTATATAGTAAAAAACCTTTCGGCGATTTAGCCAAATGATTATAGATATTTCTAGTTAAGCCTGAATCCAAATACTCACATCGATAAATGGGTTCATTAAACCATCTTATTTTATATCCGTCTCTTGCTATTTCATTCCATAAGACACATTCACTTAGAAATTTTTCACCACTAAATTCCGGAAATCTATACTTCTTTATTACATCTGTATAAAAAACCTCAGCTTTATCTCCTTTTATATTCTTTTCTCTTCTTTCTATTGAAGAACAGTCCAAATATTCTCCTTCAAACGATTCTCCTACATCTCCACTAAATTCATAAGATTTCAAGCCTCCAATACCTGCAAACTTTTCTTGTTCACTTTTTAGAGTAGTAAACCAAAAGATAATTCTTTCTATTGAATTTTCTGGTAAAGTATCATCTGAATCAACTATAAAGAAAAATTCTCCTGTCGCATTTTCTATTCCCATATTAACTGCATGATGTTTTCCTCTATTTGTTGATTTTATATAATTAACCCCAAATGGACTCTTTTCTTTCAGCTTATGAACTATATCTTCTGTATCATCTGTTGATCCGTCATCTACTATAATCCATTCCATCATCGTTAAATCAACTGTTTGCTTTGTTAAAGTCTCATATAATTTAGGCAAGAAACTAGAACGATTATACGTAGGTGTCATAATTGTTATTTTAATATCACTCATATTCATTACCTTTTTCAAATAAACAGTCAAACTCATATAAACGTGCTTGTAAATCAAAAAAAGGACTTCTTTCTACTGCTTTTTCTCTCAATTCATTTAATTTATCCTTATCCTTAAGTAATTGCTTTAAACCTTCATATAGTCCATTCTCATTATTCTCTACAATTAGACCGAATTCACTGTCTCCTAAAATATCTTTCATTCCTGCACAATCTGTCGTAAGTACAGGTGTACCTAAAAAAATAGCTTCAGAAACCACTGTGCTAAATCCTTCAGTTAATGAAGAACATACAAATAAATCTGCTTTTTTTAATAATGGATATGGATTATCAATAAATCCAGTTAATTCAACACAATCATTTAGTTCATTATCATCAATAAATTTTTGATAAGTATCCTTCAAGAGTCCGGTTCCTACAATTTTTAATTTAAATGTCAATTTATCTTCTTTTAATCTAACACAACACTTTAAAAGTCGATCATATCCTTTTTGTGGACTAAGTCTTCCCACAGTAATAAGATTTAATGGATTCTGCCTCTTATATTCTGTAACATTTTTTATAGAATTTAGTATCTTATTAGTATCTAGCACATTTAGTTGAACTTGCACTTTTTCTTCATCCACATCGTATATTTTTAAAAAAGAAGTTTTCACATCAGATGAAACGCATAATATCTTATTGTAAAAATTATAACATTCTTTCGCTTCTTCTTTACTTCTATAGTATTTATTGCTATCAGGCAGATTTATTAAATCAACATGAACCCATGCATATTTGGGAGTCCTTGACTTAGAACCGGCAATTATCTTAGTTACTGGTCCTTCTAAAAATGCTATTTCATAATCATATTCTCCCTGAACATATTTCTTGTATAATTTTTCTTTTTTTGAAAATTTAATATATCTTAAAAAAAGAAAGCGAATATAATTTCTCAATCGCTCTGGATACGCTTCTAAATCAAAAGCAAAAAAATATGTTGCATATTTTTTTATTTCTTCTATATATATTCCCTCATTTAACAAAGAAAAAACATACACATCATATTTTGTTTTATCCATTGCTTTCACTGTATCAAGAAGTATTTTCTCTGCACCACCACCAATTAAATTAGTTATGCTAAATAATATTTTCTTTTTCATTAAAAGCCTCCCCTAAAATATCCAATACCAGCCATATGCTATGATATTTGCATATGTCGCTAATATAGAAGCAATTGACAAAAATAACATAATTATAGATAAAATATGTGTTAGTTTAATTTTAAATTTCTTAAATTCAAAATAATTATTAATCTTTTTTTCTGATAATAAAATAAATAAAGGTTCTATCATAAACAAAGGCACCAAGTACATAAATCTTCTAATCAGATCAAATTGATAGAACGTTGATAACGCTAATATTGTATATAGAATTAAATACTTAATTGTATTAGACTTCTGTTTATACATTAGTATAATTATAAAAGAAGCAAAGAGAGCAAGAAGCATAAATAAAATCATATAATTCGCATTATATGGCTGTATAGTTCCATTTAAATATGGTAGTATCTTAAGATACACAAATGAGTCTTTCGGACATAAACTTAAAAAAAACTTTAAAATAGGATAATGAAAAAAAATACCTACTAATAAAGCGAACTGAATTTTTCTATTTTTTATCCAATCTACTAATAAAGGAATTACAAGAACCAATGATACCGGATGAATAAGCGATAATAATAAAACTACAATCAAGAAGTGATGAACTCGTATTCTCTCTGTTCTTAATGCATAACAATAATATGCACCGGTGATAAAACAAAAATAATTTCTTATTGCTAAGATATAAGTTTTATAAAAAGACATGCAAAATATAAATAACAACATACCTATCAATATATTTTTGTTTCGTATTTCTAAATCATCATAAATCATTAGTATTAGCTTAAATAAATAGAAATATCCGACAAATGTAAAAATCGCTTGGTATAAGCCTAATATATTAGTTTGTGCAATTATATACATTATTAAGTTATTCAAATATACCAATGAATATCCTGAATGAAATATTACCATAATAGAATGATTTTGATAACTTCCCATGACATCAAAATGTCTCTGTAAGTCATCCGATGTATTAGGCAATGTATAGAAAGCAATTAAAGCTAAGCCAACTGAAATCAATACAATGGATAAAATATCACATTTTTTTTGTTCTTGCCTAATAAAATAGCATCCACTACCTATACATAAAACCGGTAATATAATGCAAACTCCAAAAAGAATATTAGACATCTATAACTCTCCTTTTATGTAATTTTTTATAAACCTTTTTTGGAATCATTCCAATAATTAATGGTTTCAGTGCATAAATAAATAAGTACTTTGTCATTCCTGTACGCTTCATCCAATAAAATTTTAGTTTCGCCTCTTGAATTCTATATACATATTTTCTTTTTTTTATTCCACTTTCATCTTCTCTATATTCTAAAAGATAATCACCAATAATCTCCAATACCATTCTTTCTTCTTTCATTTTACACCATAAATCATAATCTTCAGCACGACATGTTAATTCAGTTACTGTATATTTATTCACATTAAGTATCGCTTCTTTTCTCATCATCACAGAAGGATGAATAAGGGAAGTTTGCTTAACCGCTTCTTTTAATGAAATACTTTTCATATGAGGAAATTCAGTCTTTGAATACCTATTTGATGAGTTATCTATATAGTATACATTAGTACCGATCACACTAGTTTCTGGATGCTCATTTAAATACTCTACTTGAATAGAAAATCTATCTGATAAAGCCCTATCATCACTATCCATTCTTGCAATATAATCACCTTTAGATATATCTATGCACCTATTAAGTGAGGCTGCTAGCCCCATGTTTTTTTTATTATTTATAATTGTTATTCTATTATCAATTTTTTTATATTTCTCTAATATCTTAGTGCTTTGATCCGCAGAACAATCATTACATATAATAAATTCAAAATTCTTATAGGTTTGACAAAGAATAGATTCTATTGCTTCTTTTAAAAATCTCTGATCATTATACACACCCATAATTACAGAAATCAAAGGTTCTTTATTCATTTCTCTCATAAATTTCCCTCATTTTCAAATTCACTTTCTTTATAGAATAATTTGAAACTTTATTATAATTAAAAGCAGCCATTGATCTAGAAAGGTCTAACTCTAATATTTTATTTATATAAATATTAAAGCTTTCGTTTTCTAAATCCACACAGTATCCACCTTTCTCATTTTCAATTAAATCTTCATTTCCTCTAATTTTGGAAACGACACAAGGTAATCCACATGCCATTGCCTCCATTAAAGCTACTGACAGTCCTTCCCTTTTTGAAGGAAATACAAAAATATCGCATGACTTCATTATCTTAATTACATCTTTTCTATATCCAAGAAAATGTAATCTGTCTGATACATGTAATTTCTTGGCTAATCGCTCATGTTGCTCTTTCAACTGACCATCACCGCACATTAGATAATGCACATTATTGGGTAACTCTGGTAATATTTCTATTACAATCTTGTGATTTTTATTAGCATTAAGCTCTCCAACTGAAAGTATTAAGATTGCATCCTTTGGAATATTCAACTCTTCACATAATTGTATCTTATTTTCTTTAATTATATTAATTTTATCTATATCAATTCCAACACCTGGTACATATTCAACAGTACCGCTTTTCTTTAATTTAAATTTCTTTGCTGCAATATAGTCTTCATTGTTAATTGTAATCAGTACATTCGTATATTTTGCAGAAATTTTTTCAATATTTCTAAAAACAAAATTTTTAAATGGATTGTTTCCTTTAAAAAAGTGAAAACCATGCGCTGTGTAAATCATTTTGCAAGTTCCGTATATATTACTTTTTTTATAAGCTAAACGTGTTATAAAGCTTGAGATAGGTGTATGTGTATGAACTAGAGAATAATTCTTATCATTTAATAACTGCTTTATTTGTTTATAAGAATTTATTATGTTTTTTATATTTTTAGGACTTCTCGAAAAACTAATATTAATTTTTTTAATCTTTAATTCCTTTAATTCACTTTCGAATTTTTTTATTCTTTCTTCATTCCAAACTGAATAATCATCAAAATTGCAGGCAACATCTATCGTATATCCCAGTTCTTGTAGTAATTTGATATTATTCATGTTAAACTGTCCAATCATTGATGGAACAGTTGCAGTCATTAATACTCTTTTCATACTTTCTCCAATCTTATTTCATTTGTTTTGCTGGTACTCCTATATAAGTGCCATTTTCAACTATGTCTTTTACAACAACAGAACCAGCACCTATCACCGTCTCTTTAACTATTTCTTTTCCTTGTATGATTTTAGTTCCCGTTCCAATTTCGACACAATCATTTATTCTTACATTACCTGAAATATTCACTCCCGGATAGACTGTTATATAGTCATGAAACTGCACATCGTGCCCTACCGTACAATTCAAATTGATATGATTAAAATTTCCTATTTCTAGATTTGTAGTTAGAATACTACCTTTACAAATGATATTTCCAAAACCTATCGTGACAGTTTTATCTATAATGACATCTTTATCAAATATATTAGGAAATGAAATATTCTTATTAATTTGAAGTCTTTCAACTATTTTTTTTCTGATTCGAGGATTTCCAATGGCTACTACTACATTGGTTTTCTCATTTACATTAAGCAAAAAATCTATTGTGCCTAAAACAGGATAATCATTCACACTTTTATGTTCTAAATCTTCATTATCATCTACAAAACCTTTAACATTCCATTTATCTGAATTTTCAATTAGCCATGCTACTTCTCTGCCAAATCCAGATGCACCTACAATTACAATATTGTTCATATCATCACCTATTAATCATCCTTTAAACTCCTCCATTGTCGAAGAGGTATCGCTACTAATTCCTTCTTTCTTAAAAACCGTTTTCACAGTCATAAATAATATCTTCATATCCAATAAAAAAGAATACTCTTTCGTGTATTCTACATCTTTTTCAAATTTCTCTTCCCAAGAAATTGCATTGCGTCCACTCACTTGCGCAAGTCCAGTTAAACCTGGTCTTACATCATGTCTTTGTTTTTGAAATCCATTATAAAGTGGTAAGTAATGGACCAATAGAGGTCTAGGACCGATAATACTCATATCTCCTTTTAAAATATTAAAGAGCTCTGGAAGTTCATCAAGTGACGTTGAACGAAGTTTCTTTCCAAATGAAGTTAACCTAACTTCATCTGGCAGAAGATTTCCCTCCCCATCAGTTTCACTCGTCATGCTTCGAAACTTGTACATCTTGAATATCTTTTCATCCTTGCCTGGTCTTTTCTGTTTGAATATAACAGGACTTCCCAATTTCACTCTTACAAGTATGGCTACAATCAAGTAAATTGGACTCAACAAGATTATTGCTATTAAGGACAATGTGAAATCAAGAAATCTCTTAAAAAATAATCTGTACATTATTTAAAGCACCCCTTAATGATTTCTATGATTTGGCCTTGCTCTTCTATTGTCATCTTATTATCAGAAGGTAGACATAATCCTCTATCAAAAATATCCATACCTGCATCTAATGTACTGCCTTCGAGATACGCATTCGTACTTGCTCTTCCGATTCCTTCTCTTGTAATGAAAGGATTCATTCTAAACACTGGCTGCATGTGCATCGGTTTCCAAATTGGTCTGCCTTCTGCATTGTATTTTGTCAATTCTTCTAATATCTCTGTTGGACAAGTTTTGCCTGCTTCACTAATAAATAGTGCCTCTTGTTCACTTCTTACCTGTTTACACATTGCTTCCTTATCGATAATTAAACAAGATAACCAGAAGTTTGGCTCACTATTCTCTTCATCATAAGGATTCATTTTTACTGGCAGGCCTTTTAACCCTTTTCTATATCTTTCATAAATAGCCTTTTTCTGTGCGATATGCTCCTCTAAGTGTGGAATTTGTCCTCTTACCACACCTGCAATGACGTTTGACATCCGGTAATTGTATCCCAATTCTTCATGCTGATACCAAGGTGCATTTTCTCTTGATTGTGTAGACCATTTTCTAACTTTCTCAGTCGCTTCTTTATCGTCAGTCAGAAACATCCCACCTGAGGATCCAGTTATGATCTTATTGCCATTAAATGATATTGCATTGTAATTCCCAAATGTTCCTGTCTGTACACCTTTATATCTTGCTCCTAAAGACTCGGCTGCATCTTCTATGATAATGACATTATGCTTTTTACAAACTGCTTTGATTTCATCGATTTTACCTGGGGTTCCATATAGGTGGACCAAGACAACAATTTTTACCTCCGGATATAATTCAAACGCTTTCTCTAAAGCAATCGGATCCATATTCCATGTATCATATTCCGTATCTATAAATACTGGTATCCCACCTTCATAGACTACTGGATTGACAGTAGCACCAAATGTCATATCTGTACAAAACACTTTATCTCCAGGTTTTACTCCAGCTAGTTTAACTGCCATATGTAAAGAGGATGTCCCGGATGCTAAAGCAACAGCATATTTGCATCCTACTTTTTCGCAAATCATTCTTTCTATTTCATTAATGTTTTTACCCACTGTAGACATCCAATTTGTTTTATAGGCTTCTGTAATATATTTTAATTCTTCTCCATGCATAGTGGGGCTTGACAGCCATATTTTATCCTTGAATTTCTCCAAATCTATCCCTCCAAAATAAAAGCAAGTCCCTTTTCAGCACTTGCTTATGATCTCTAATCCGACTTTTGTTGTGGTTTCTTTGTTGAACATGCTGAGTTGAAGATAGGCGACCCGCTTATGCCGATCTATTCTTATGATTTGTCCTTCTTTCCCCTGCAATGGTCCTTCTGTTATAAATATTTGCTCTCCCTGTATGAAGCCTGTAGACATCTCTACAACATGATTTTCTTTTCCAAATGATTTCATGAAAGCAACTTCCTCTTCATTTAAAGGAAATATATCTGCTTTTTTCTTACCGATGACCTTCACGAAATCAGGTATTTTTTTAAGCTCTATATTTAATTGATCAATCTGATCCGTTATCATGAAGATATAACCTTTGAACAGGATATCCTTTACATCATGCCAGTTCCCCATATATTTCTTTTTTCGGATATACTCTGGTATAAAGCAATCCTGTAAAACATCCTTTGAAATCATAGTCCGGCATTTCTCTACGATCTTTCTTTCGTGACCGCTTCTGACCTGTCCAACATACCATTTCATGCTGTTACCTCCAATAGGGTAGGCTTCACCCATCAAACTTCTTTTCAGGTTTGACTTTATAACATCTATGACCATACATTCGTGATGAACGTGACATAGCAACGATCCATCCCTAAGCATTATTTTCAACTTTGAATAACTGTCTATTATCCTTTGTTAAAATGAATTTAGCACTTTGCATTTTAACTAGAAACATAATACTACAAAAGTAACTATATTGCAACCATTCTTAATTCATTTCAGCTCTGAATGACAAACTTATTTTATGAATTCACATGATAATCTGATGATGATTGGCAGATTTTGAAAAAAAAGATATATCAACAAAACGTGATATACCTTTACTATTATTTCATAAAAACGCTTTGATCCTGATCTGTTATGATTAAGCTCAGCAACCTGTTTTTAATATCATTACGATGCTCGACATCATTTAATATTTCTTCAAGTTTGACCAACCTGTCTGTAATATCTTCTTTGGTTATTGCCATGACATTGTTTTTAAATATCAAATTATTTTTTGTTCTTGTTGTTGTTTCTCCATCAAGCTTTAATTCCTCAAACATCTTCTCTCCAGGACGTAACCCAATTTCAACAATATCAATATCCTTATAAGGTTTGAATCCTGACAATCGAATCATTTTTTCAGCTAAATCCAAAATTTTCACTGGTTCTCCCATATCAAGAACAAAGATTTCGCCTTTATCTGCATAGAAACCAGCCTGCAATACAAGCTGCGCTGCTTCAGGAATCGTCATAAAGTAACGTATGATATTTTTATCTGTTATCGTGACAGGACCGCCTTCCGCAATCTGCTGCTTAAAAATTGGGATTACGGAACCATTCGATCCCAAAACATTTCCGAACCGAACGGCAGCCATCTTAGTCACGCCATTATCACCATCTGCTTGCAAAATCATTTCTGTCATTCGTTTTGTTGCCCCCATGACATTGGTTGGATTAACTGCCTTATCCGTACTAATCATAATGAATCTAGATACGTTATTCTTAATACATGCATTAATCACATTATTTGTTCCGAATACATTGTTCTTGATAGCTTCCATAGGACGCGTTTCCATTAACGGAACATGTTTGTGTGCAGCTGCATGAAAGACAACATCCGGATTATATTCCTTAAATATACCATTGATTGCTTTAAACTCTCTTATTGATGCAATTAATGAAATAATTTCAATTGTTTTATTCAATATTCCATGTGTGCGATTTCTATTAAATTCCTGTTCAAGCATATATAAAGAATTCTCATTAATATCAATCATCATCAGCTGCTTCGGTTTAAATTTCACAATTTGTCGGCATAACTCAGATCCTATGGATCCACCGGCTCCCGTTACTACAACAACCTTATCTGTTAAGTAACTTTTGATTTCGTTTTGTTCTAGCTTTATTTCACCCCGACCAAGTAAATCCTCGATGCTTATATCCTGAACCGGATACTTTTTAGGTGAATTCAACTCATTGACAAGTAAATTGTCTCCTTCTTTCATAATTTTGGTTTCCAGCTTTGCAGACTGACACAGGTCATAAATTCTTCTCACTGTATCCTTATCAGCACTCGGCATAGCAATAAATGCAATTTTCACATCATACTTCTGCACAATCTCTGGAATATCGTATGTATCTCCCAAAACTCTATATCCTGATATTTCATTATTGATTTTCTTATCATCCACAAAGCCTATGACACTGACATTGAAATTATCATTTTGCGCCAATTCCTTTACTAGGACATAACCGGCATCACCAGCTCCAATAATGATAGCTTTTTCAGTTTTATTCGTAACCTTATATGTCATTCTTCTATACAATCTATAACAAACTCGTACATTAAACATCAACAAAGCTGTTAAGAGTCCCCCAGTAACTATAACACTAAGAAAAGTTCTATCTAATTCAAATATGATCGCCAAAGCAAACAATACGACAGTAGATAAAACAACAGCCAAACCAATTCTCAAAGTTTCAATAGGCCCGACATACTTCCATAAGCTTTTGTGAATTTTAAACAACATAAAGCAACTCATGTATACTAATAAAACTGAAAGCATTGCCAGCGCAAAGTCCCTTATATAGATTTTTTCAAAATTTGGTATTCTAAATTCTATTTTGATCCAATAAGCCAATAGAAACGATACAAATACGATGCATAAATCAAAAAAACACAGCATCATCTCTCTATGATTCTTATATAGACTGTTGTTAAATATTTTCTCAATCATTACAGCCACTCCTTCATACCTATCCTATTCTACCATACAACTAAATTTAATAAAATCTAATTTTAAAAAACAAAAGTATATATACCTTATTTTTAGCTTATATATCAATAATGAAATGTTATTTGTACCAAAATTTATGATTTTTCAACTATCACATATCTATCATATTTTCATTTGAAGATGACATTGTCTATCGCAGATAGGAACGAAAGTATGTATCTAAGTACTTTTAAAGACCCTTTATATTATCATTATCTTCAAATATACTAAAAAGAGAAACTCGATTCACAAGCTTCTCCATTAATAACCCTAAATTTCTATGATGCTAACGCTTTGAAATCATCTCTTACTTTTTTGTCATAGTCTTGGATATTGCGTATTATTTCAACAAAATATTTTTCTTCATCACGATTAAAGATAAATTCTATGATTTTTGTTGGAATAACCAACAGTGCAGTAATCAAAGATACTGAAGCACTGATGAAAGCAACTAAAGTATTCATATCAAATCCTCTATTTACCATGACTGCAATTGAAATACAATGTGCAAGTACCACAGCTATCAAAACACCTAAAAAAATAAATACAGAAACTTTCTTACACCTAGTTTTGAATGAAAGAGATTTTGTAAAATAATCCCTATATTCGATAAGTATCTTTGTATACTCTTCATTTCTTTCTTTGATATTCTTGCGATCTTCTTTTCTTCTATCAAATTCATAGGGATCAACTTCATTATTCCGCAAATCCGAAGGTTTTTTTAGTAAATCCCAAATCGTTTTTTCATTTGATTCCATCCTCTAACCCCAATTCCCCGATTCTTCTTAATATAGCAGTTTCAGAAACATCAAAAATATCCGATAATTCATTAACAATCATTTCTTTTTTGTATCCTAAAAGTGAAAAAAATCTATATTTATCAGTAAAAATATCTTTTGGCATTAATAAAGCAGCAGCAAATCTGTTTACTCTTATTTCCGTTTCACTAGTAAGCCTTTCCTTATCCAAACTATATTCATCCGCAAAATCTGACTTCCCATCATAATCAAATATGTAATGTCCTAACTCATGAGCCATTGTAAAACGCTGGTGTCCACGATTTTCATATGCATTAATTAACATAATTCTTTTACACCCTCGTGCCTCTATTAAGGAATCACTGACCCCAATAACGCCAGAAATATTCGCTGATAGATTTTCTTTATATATCTTAAATCCCACTTTATCAAGAATATGCGCAATTGGTGTCGGATAATCCATCAATTCAAACTGATGGCGTACTTCACCAGCAATTCTTTCAATTTCATTCGAATCAGAAAAGTCTTTAAAATAATTATTTTCTTGTCTTAATTTGTCAAATACACACATAGCTCTGTGCTCTCTTTTCTTTTCCAATGTTTAACACCTCAAACTTATATTACAAAATTATTCCTATTTTTTTTGTCAAAATAAGGTATAGAAACATGGTCTTTAACAGAGACAATTCACCCCTTCCCTTTAAATATCTAAATTTTACACCATTAATTCAAAAACAACAACCTAAAACAACACAAATCTCAATAAAATTCAACCATAAATTTTATCAATCATTACTGTATTCTGTTCATATTCATACTCTCATAAATTCTTATCAATAAAGGATAATATAGGATTATCCTTAAAAAGAGTAAGACGAAAGCTATATAAGGAGCTGTATGAAATTCATAGAAGATAAAGTATGGACAGAAATTCTAAATTATTTTTATAAGAAACAATATGGTAGCATAAAGGGAAATATTAAAGGTGTTCAGTTTGAAGCGTTGGTTGCATTTTTGCTTAAACTGTTATTTAATCAATATGAAATTGAATTTCATCCTACGAAGGCCTCGCATGATGGTAGTAAAGATTTTTGGGCAATTGATGATCTGCAAGAGCTTTGGTGGGCGGAATGTAAAAACTATACACAAAATATTGCATTGAAAGAATTAGCTCCAACACTGGTTATGGCTGAACTAAATGATGTACAGCATTTGCTTTTCTTTAGTTATTCAAACCTTAATAAAAATCTCAAGCGTCATATAGGACGATATGCATTTGAACACAAAAAAGAAGTTTTCATTTATGAGAATGAAACAATAGAGGAACTCCTATTCACAAATTATAAAGAAATGCTTTCAGATTTTCTGGGTCAACAGATTAAAGCAGATTTTCATCACTCCGTAGAAATAGATTTTTATAATGAAAAAAATCCAAAACTGATAGATAAGAAACGATTTAACGGGTATTATGAAATCATGGATTTAGCTGTGGGTGAAGTGTATAATTTGAATGTTATCGCAGAAAATAAGCATAAATTCAATTCCTGTACTATTAAAATAACCATTGATGAATCAGAAGATAATTATTATTTTGAGTTTCTATCACAGGACAAGGCTTTACGTAATAAGATAATGCGTACTATTGAATTAAAACCTAATCAAATCGTATTATGTAAATTTAAAGTACGTTTAATAAAATATAGGGAAAGGCTAAAGCTTCCACGCTTATGTACGGAAGTATGCCTGAACGGTGTGCAGGAAGCAAAAGCAAAAGCTGATTCTGTGGCATATCCTTGTGAATGGAATAGAAACAATGTCCTTATAGGGAAGCATTATGAGGATCTCATAAATATATTTACACATGAGTGTATAAATAATTCCCCAATGTCCGGATTTCTGGTATATGGTGGCGGTGGTACCGGAAAAACAAGAATATTACAGGAATGCGATGCAGTTTTAACAAAAAATGATTATCATATCCTAAATTTTATAGGCTTTGATAAAAATAGTTCTTGGAAGGATGTTGTGCGTGAAATCACCTATAGCGCTTTTGCGATTTCGGAAGACCTTGCATTTCATCTCATGTGTGAAACCGACGATATCGTTATACCGAGTCTTGATGATAATATCAAAGAAGAAATTGTAGCATTTTTTAAATTATTAAATAAGAAAGAATTCGCATTTGAAGAATTGCATCGGTATCTTAAAATAATCTTTGGAAAATTATCACAGGGCAGATATGCTGTAATCATTGATAATATGCAATCTTATGCGGTAGAAATTATTGATTTCTTCAAAGAAATGATACAGTATATGCTCCAACATCAGCAATCCTCACATATTGTCTTACTTATCTCTATCAATACGAGTCTTGTATTTGATGATCGATACCTTGATTTTATCGGGGAATTTAGCAGAATTGATTTTCTCTGCAGGAAAATTGATGGATTTCAAAATGAAAAACAGGCCATCGCATATTTAAAAACTATTTTGAGCTTGGATGATTATCCTTTAAATCTTCCTGTATTAAGAAAGATTCTTGCCAGTACGTCGTTAAAGCCAAAATATATCCAGCAGCTTGCCAATCACTTAATCATATCAGATTGCATAGAATTTAAAAATCAGCATGGAATTATCAACAAATCGAAGGAACTGGAAGCGAGTTTACGATCTATTCCAGATGATTATGAAAGATTATTCAGTTCGAGTTATCATATGATATTGGATAAATATGTACAATGGAAGTCAGATATCTATGATTTTATTTCCTTACTTCATCTTTTTTCCACAATGGATGAATCATTATTAGATATATTAAATGTAGACAGAAAGATTGTTCAGGCCTTAGTCAGGCACGGGGTCATTAAAAATGAAGGTGATCATAGGAACAAATGCTATGCATTTGAACACGATCTAATTGAATCCTGTTTAAGTACGGATATCTATCCAGATCTGCTGAAAAATGCGATGAAATATTTAGAGTCCTATCAAGACCTTTTTCATACGATTCTAAGAGATAAACAGGTTCCTATTCTGCTTTATAAGCTTTCTCATCGTATGTATGCAGGCAGTGAGCTTATAACTATAAACAAACATAAAGTACTTTATACTATACCAAATAAATTTATATTTAATTTTCATACGTATTTGCTCGATAATTTCATAAATAAAAAAGATGAAATGGAATTGAATGTGTTTATTAAGGAAGTGTCTGAATGCTGTAAATATGTTAGAGATCATATCAGTGAGTTAAGTGCAGAATATTTATTCGATAAAGCCTTTTCACATGTGTTTGATATAGTTTCAAATGAAAAAAACATTCTCCGTGAGCAATTCTCATTCATCATACATTATTGTGAAAATAAAAACAGATTGGCAAAAGCCGATTTATCTAGAAAAATTTACACTTTATATTATGAAAGATTGGAAGCTTGTGTATTAAATCATCGCGATATGGAAAGAGAAATTGAATATGCCAAAGCTTATCTTGAAAATCGAATTTTTGTATGTGGCAGACTGGAGGGTGCTTCATTGAAATATGTTTCCAATCTCAATAATTCAATGATGACAGCAATCGCATGGCAGTTTCATGATATATTATTAGAAGACTGTTTTGATGCTGCTAATTTATTTTTTATGAATAATGAAGATCTGAAACGAGGAATAGAATTATTGAAATGGGGCTTCAGAAGCTTTGAGTTATTGCCTGCTCATACAGCAGCGAAGTTTAAAGTTAACTATTATTCGAAGCTTATTCTCTATCAATTGATTACGCAGCAATTTGAGGATGCCATCAAAACAGCGAATGAAGCATTGTCCTATATAAAAGATAACGAAATCATCAATTATCATATTTTCTTTAAGTGTCGTTATCTGAAATATAAATTGATAGCTCTGTTATTGATTGGAGACTGTTCAGATATACTTGACAGCACCTTCGAGCAGTATGAAACAAATTTAAGTATTACACATACAGATAAATCAGATGACTGGCTATTTCTTCAGGCTAAGTATGCATTTTTAAATAATAACAGAGATAACTTTGAATCAATATTTCAAAGGCTGTATACTTCAATGGATTACGCTTCAAGTAATGTGAACATGCTGGAGGAGCTCGCATTAAAATATAAATTATTGTTTCCTGAAAAAATATTTTCAGAAATCGATGACAGAGCGAAGTCTTTATCATTAGTAAATAAGCTGCTCTATATGACCCCAAACGAAATCAAAGCATTCAATGCTGACTATATAAGCAAGGCAGTGATAGTCAGCATTGATAAAAAGGATGGATTTTACATGTGATTAACAGGAGCGGTCAATAATTGAAGACAGTGGTAAGAGGTTTCCATGAGAATCTAATACCAAATCATCTTTTATGTCTCGCATATGATACCAAATCAGATTATCTTGAAGGGAAGGAAAATAATCCACGAAATAAATAATTGGGACGTTGACATTCATGAATGAGTAAGGTATTTCATCATAGATTTGTATAGGAGTAGAATAATGTGGTGTATTTTGCGGATACGTATGGATATCACAATATTCAATATCTGCTATTTTTCTTAGCTGTGAGGCATACCATTCAAACTCCCATAAAGATGATAGATTGATGAAATAATACATGGGCTTTAGTTTAAAGATTGATTTTAAATATTTAAAGGATCTCATTATGCTTGAATCGATGGTGGGTGATAGAGTTTTGTAATTTTTAGCCCAAAACATGCTAGTGGAATCACTGCGTAAATGAGAGAAACTGGCACTTTTTCCATTTTTGAATGAGCTGCTACCTCTATGATATGCAATAGAATCAGCAATAACCCAGTTTTCTAAACCTAAGTTTCCAATCTTGAGTCCTATATCACAATCACTGCAACAATACGGCATATCCAAATCCATGCCTCCTACTTCAAGATATGTTTCTTTTCGTAGCATTAATGTTGCACTTGTTGTGGAGGAGACCTTTCTATCTTCCATCGCTAAAGGATGGTTGAATTTTAGACCTCTTAGCGGATGGACAATACGGTATTTTGAGTATTCTATTCCAAAATCGATAATCCTGTTATTTATAGGGTTCAATAGTTTTGAGCTCACTGATCCAATATTATCATTGGATAATAGCTTTTTTAAAAGAGGAGTATACCAATCATGATAACTGAAAATATCCTGATCACATAAGGTAATTATGTCACCATGTGATGCCTCAACACCTAGATTTGCTGTTTTTGAATACAGCATTGATTTATCATATTTA
Source organism: [Clostridium] innocuum (assembly GCA_012317185.1). Taxonomy (NCBI): domain Bacteria; kingdom Bacillati; phylum Bacillota; class Clostridia; order Eubacteriales; family Clostridiaceae; genus Clostridium; species [Clostridium] innocuum. Next base: position 4,276,007 of record CP048838.1, read on the forward strand.
ATATATGTAAATCGCTTTGGTAAATCTACTTTTAATTCATTCAGGTTATTATTATTTCCAACTATAATGATTTCTACTTCATTAGGAATGATTTTATCCAAAAGCTGTGTTGTGTAATATAGCATTTCTTTGTTTCTATGATAAGGCATAATAATACTTTGCTTTGGCTCCATGATTGTTATTCTCCTCTCTTCCCTGTATTTAAATAGTTTTCTGCTGCTTTTACATCTTCCAGAGTGTTAATATTAAAGTTGGCATCGCCAGATTGTTCGATTCGACATTTAAGACCAGTATCTATAGCTAACTGAATCCAATTGCCCATTTCATATTCCCCACGCTGTTGATTCGGTTTCAGTTCTGTCAATATACTTAACATACTCTATCTCATCAAACATAAGCCGGTGCCTTTCCATTTGTTAAAAACCTCAATCGGCTTTTCAATTAAGCAAGTAACCAGGTTATTAGAATTCAGCGACAGTGTATAAGCCTTTTGTATATTTTCGATTGTATCTTCTGTTACGCCACATAAACAGTCTGTATCTGAATGTTTGAATTTTTCCATCATAGACATGATTCTGGGATGCACTGTAATTTCATCACTTAAACACATCATGAAATCACTATTTATGTAAGGTGCTGCTAATAATATGGCGTGTGCTATTCCTAATTGAGGTTCTTGATAAACATATGTTATTTTTATGCCTTGATAAGATTCACCCATATATTTCATAATATACTCAGCGTTATGACCAACAATGATTATTAGTTCGTCAAAATACTGTGGTAATACCAATTCAAGGCTATAGTTTATTAAGGGTATATTATTTATGGGCGCAAAGCATTTATTTGTTATCTTCATATCCAATCGGTGACCTTTACCTGCTGCCAGCAAAACGAATTTCATATAATTTTCTCCTCGTTTAATTTTCATCAAATGAAGGATAATCCTATATTATCCTTTATAGTTTCCTTATTCAAATAATGCAATCAATGCATCATATAATTCCTCCGGCGTTTGAACCGGTTTACTCACCTTCTGTTTATCCACCTGGAAATCCAGTGTGTCGATAAATCTGATTTCATTTTGATACAGATAATCAAAGCCGATCTGTAAAACTGCTGCATGGCTTCGCTTCTTTAAATAGGACGCACAGTCTGCATCTATAATAATAATCTGTTTGTTTTTCACCATATTGAGCCGCTTTAGTAAATGCGGATCCGAAAACAGCCCCAAGCCGAACAGCACAATAGAGTCCGCTTCCAGAATATCTTTTTCAAACTGTTCCAATATGTCCGGATCTACTTTATGCTCCTTGTTTTCAGGTGAACTGCATATAATTTCCGATGCTTCATAATCTCCATGCAGTGCTACTATCTTCATATCAATGGTGATTCCACTGTCCTTGATATCGAAAAACTCATTTGTAATCTTATCATAGTTCGTCGTATAGCAAGTAACTCTTTCATACCCTGTCTCCTGCATTTCACGAAACAGACAGCCGGAGAAGCAACTCATTTTATGAAAAGAGTTTTTATCCGTATGCTTTAATTTTGATATTGTCCGCATCGTTTTCGGTACACTGGTCTTTTCATTATCAATAATCAAATTCTGCATATTTGTTTTTATTTTATCTGAAACAGCCTTTTCCAGCTGCTCCAGTATCTCTTCTGCTTCCACCTTGGAACAAAGATTCGCCAGCCTTGATAAAAGGAACTCTCCATTCACATTTGCATCCGCTATCTTTATGTCATCCAGCAGATGGCAATACTCATTCAACAGCCCTTTTGTCTCCTTATACCATTTCATACTAATCCATTTATTGGGGCACGCATCAAAGAGCTTTTCCATAATCTCTTCTTTATACAATGGATTATTCAAATACGCACTAAAGAAGCAATTGAACCCGTTGCCTATAATGAACACACTTTTCATTCTGCTTCCCCCTTAATCTATCGCATCCAGCTCATGATATAATGTTTTTGCATACGTATCTGTCATTCCACTTAAAAAATCAGTGACCAGTAACAGCCGTAAATATAATGCGTCACGCTCCTTATACTCACCTTCCAGCTTGGAAGCTTCCTTGCGGTAATTTGCGACGTGATTTGAGGAAAGCAGACTTGTAACCTTCTTATCTATTTTCTGCTGCTTGAAGCCTGCGTTTTTACAATCAAAATATATAATAGCAGGAACAAATTTATCCAACAGCGAGTTCAGGAGCTTATGAGCAGAGATTTCCAGCTTCATAATGCTTGTATGTGTAAACGCATAATCCTTTGCTGTTTCCTTTAAAATTTCCAATGTCTTCTCATGATAGGTATCCTCCAGCAGCTCCTTGTGATATTCTCCCTTCATAATGGCCGTATAATTGATACTGAACGAATAGGCCGCACACCACATCAGCCAACCTTTTATGTATTGCAGCCAGTTTTGGACAGCATACATTTCTGCATCCTTCACAGAGCTGCATAATTCCAATCCTTTAACATAAAGCTCCGTCAGCTTCTGCTGTGCTTCCTTTACATAATAATATTTATCATTTTTATCATATTTCTGTATTTTATCTGCGATTTTCTTCCTTAACTGATGGTAGCTGAACAACCCTTTCTTAAAGGAATCCTCTACATCTGCCACGCCGTAGGATATATCATCAGCAGCTTCCAGTAAAAACGTTAACGGATGACGTACATAGCTTCCAACAGCCAAAGTTCCGGTCTTCCTGCATATTCTTTGTACCAATTCCTCATCAGCCTGAAAGAACCCCATTTTATGATATTGGATATTTTCTGCTTTATCATCGATATCTTTGGAACAGCACGGATATTTAATCAATGTGTTAATAACTGCAGCTGTAAGATTCATGCCAAATTCACTATCCGAGAACGGCAGCTTTAGTATGGAACGAAGTGCCTGCGCATTCCCTTCAAAATTCTCAAGATCCATTCGCTGCTGTTTACTCAACAGGCTGTATACAGATTCTTCTCCATACATAAGCTCTTTCAAGTGATTTCGAAACCAGTCTCTTATTATCGTTTCGCCAAAATGACCAAACGGCGGATTCCCAATATCATGCAGAAGACCTGCACAGAACAGAATGTCCGGCATTGATTCTGTTTCATGCATAGAAACCCTGTTGTATTTTTTCAAACGCTTTCGTGTCAAATTTGCCAGCTGCTTGGCTGTAAATGCCGTTTCCAAAGAATGTGTGAGTCGAGTTCTTACAAAATCATTTTTGTCCAATGGAAAAACTTGTGTCTTATCCTGAAGTCTTCGAAAAGCTGCGCTCTGGATAACCGTTTGCTGATCCTTTTCAAATTCGTCCCGTAATTCCTTATCAAATTCTTCCAATGGAATCGCCGCCAGACGTTCATCTGATAACAATGCTTCCCAATTCATATTGCCTCGCTTTCCCTGATACTGTCTTTGAAAAGAGAATACGACAAAAAGCCCCCGTATTTTCCCCACTCTTTTTCTTTATTATACAATAGAAACAGCTAACCATGTAAAATTTCTCGTACTTTTTTATGTTTTTTTCTATTATTGCTACCTATCGTTTTACAAATCTTATAATTCATGGAATTCATTCAGCAAATATCACTGAGAATCAACATCCATCAGCTTCCTTTCGCAAACCATTCAGCTTTTTAAATCCTTCCTCACTTCTTATCCTCTTACATTTCTCCGTCAATAAATTTCATAATTTACAGTATTTTCCATTCAATATATATTTACATATTTTACCATATAAACTAGCATAAACCTTGAGGTGAAAAACATGAACTATATCTTAACCAAAGAAATTGTAGACCGGTATCTGCAGGAATGCAGTATCGCAAAAGAGCTGAACTCCCACACACTGAAGGCCTATCAGATCGATCTGAAGCAGTTTTTATGTTTCATGGAACCCTATGCATACGATGTACAAAAGGAATCTCTGCATGCCTATATTCTGCATCTGCACAAGACATATCAGAAACCAAAAACTATAAAACGCAAGATTGCCAGCATCAATGCCCTGTTCTCCTATCTTGTTTTTCATGATCTGATGGAAATCAATCCCATGAGCCGTCTGCGCACCTCCTTTCGGGAACCCCGGCTGCTGCCCAGAACCATACCGTACACACACCTTTCCTCCATCTTCAACCGCATTTATGATGAGATGAAGAACTGCAAGACCAGCTACCAGCGCAAGGTATGTGTCCGCAATGCCGCCGTCATGGAGCTTCTCTTTTCCACCGGCATGAGAGTCTCCGAGCTCTGCCATGTCAGGGATGAAGAAATCAACCTGCGTGAGCAGTATGTCCGCATTTATGGAAAAGGATCAAAGGAGCGCATCCTGCAAATCGGCAATCCGGACGTGTTGAAAATTCTCTATTCCTACCGCTCCATGTTTCAAAAAGAAATCGAAACCAGCGGCTTCTTCTTCATCAACAAGCTCGGCAACCCGCTCTCCGAGCAATCTGTGCGCCTGTTGATTGCCCGCTATGAGAAAGCACTGAAAATCCCCCAGCATCTGACGCCCCATATGTTTCGCCATACCTTCGCTACACAGCTGTTGGAGGAAGACGTGGACATCCGCTACATTCAGCATATCCTTGGACACAGCTCCATCACTACCACGCAGATCTACACCCACATCAGCTCCAACAAGCAAAAAGAAATCCTGTACCATAAAAATCCAAGAAATTTCATAAACCAGAGCTGATTGCACATATACTGCATCCCGCCTCTTGTCTAATTCAAATCCGAACAGCAAAAAAGAGAATTCAGAGATACTTTGCGTACATGAATTCCCTTTTTCTATATAATTGGCATTGTATTAAAGCATTCCGAAAATCTCCATCTCTTACAGGAAACTTTCTGATCAACGAGAGTGAAGACTTCCCTTCATCTTTGGTTATACACTGGCTTTCCCCGTTCAGCCATTCACCTTCAGCAGCTCCAGAATCTGATCCTTATCCATCCTCATGATATTCGTCTCATTCTCTTCCACGAAAATATCCGCAAGCTCCTTTTTCATCTGCTGTAAATGCTGAATACGCTCCTCCACGGTATTGCGCATAATCAGCTTATACACCTGCACGCGGGAATTCTGACCGATGCGATATGCCCGATCACTTGCCTGATTCTCCGCTGAAACATTCCACCAGGGATCATAATGAATCACTGCCTCCGCAGCTGTCAGATTGATACCGGTACCCCCGGACTTCAGTGAAATAAGGAACACCTTCTTTTCCTTATCCTGAAACTTCTGCACAAGCTCCCGTCGCTCCTCCTTACCGGTACTTCCATCCATTCGGAAATACGGTATATGCAGATGCTGGAGCTCAACCTGAATCAAATCCAGCATGGAGGTAAAATTGGAAAACAGCAGCACGGACTTATCATTCTCCACAAGAGAGCTCACCAGCTCCATGCAGGCCTTCAGCTTACTGGAAGGCTGCGATACCTCCTCATACACAAGACGCGGGTCACAGCAAATCTGCCGTAAGCGCATCAGCATTCCCAAAACCTGGAACCGATTGGTCTTCACCAGATCAAGCTCCTGCTGCAGCTCTTTGTTGACCTGTGCAAGATTCGCCATATACATTGTTTCCTCTGCCTCATCAAAGGCGATACTGAGCGTTGTCTCCGTCTTTTCAGGCAGCTCACTCAGCACCTCCTTCTTCACTCTTCGCAGAATGAACGGCTGTACCATTTTCTTCAGCTGCTCCTGCTTCTCCTTATGCTTTCCAAGAACGATATCCTTCTCGAAATGATGGGAGAAATAGCGGTAATCAAACAGGTAGCCCGGCATCAGAAAGTCAAAAATACTCCACAGCTCAGCCAGTGAATTTTCAATAGGTGTACCTGTCAGAGCCAGTGCATGATGGCTCTTCAGACGCTTCGTGCTCGTCGCATTCATCGTCCGCTGGTTTTTGATATACTGTGCCTCATCCAGAATCTTATAGAAGAACGTCCGGCTTTCATAATAGCCGATATCCCTCTTCAGATAATCATAGGAGGTAATCAGCAGATCCATATCCATACTGCTGCGGATCAGCTCCTCCCGCTTTGCCTGAGAGCCTGTGATACAGCAAACCCTTAAATCACTTGCAAATTTACGCACCTCATCCTCCCAGTTATACAGCACACTGCTCGGCACAACGACAATGCTGGTGCGGCCTGCCTGCTTTTCGCTTTCCAGAAAGGCAATGACCTGCAACGTTTTTCCAAGACCCATATCATCCGCCAGAATACCTCCGAAGCCATACTGGTGCATCAGCTTCAGCCAGCGAAAGCCATCCTTCTGATAATCACGTAAAAGCTCATTATAGCGCTGTGGTATTTCAATATCCTGTGTACTGATCTGCTGAAAGGAGTTCAGTATATTCTGTAAGACATCCTCTTTATGGAAGGCAATGGAGTCACTTCCCTTTGTGAATGCATCCAGCATGAACAGACGATATCCCGGCAGCTGTATGCAGTTCTGCTGCAGCTGTTCATCCTCGATATGAAACTCCTGCATCATCGTATCCAGTTCCTCCAGCTGATCACTCTTCAGATTCAGCAGCTTCCCGTTTTTCAACCGATAAAAATGCTTTTTCCTACGGTAGGCGCGCAGCACATCCAGCAGCTCCTCCTTATGAATATCGCGGCTGTGTAAATCGATTTCCAGAAGGTTACCCGCAAGGCGAAGCCCTGCATGCAGATTAACCACATGCTTCTTATTCATATTCTTCAATACATCACTGACAAAAATCTCACAATATCCCGACAGAAACGGAAGGCCGTCCCGCATGAACTCCAGCAGGGTTTCACTCACATCATGAAACAGCGCACAATGCTCCTTCGGCTGTATGATATCCGCATACTGCCTTATGAAATTTTCAACGATCTCCTGGCGCAGCGGCAGATATTCCTGCTCATCCTGAAAGCCCGGTATCCGTTCATCCTCATACAGAACATCCAGCTGAAAATACACCCTTCCCAGCTCATCAATATCCCCATACAGCTCCAGTCCGATCGGCTCCAGCGTATAGGCATACTTCGCGATTCCATACATATTCGCATAATCACGGATTTCACTTAGAACATATTTATAGAAATCCGCAAACTGCTCATTGCGCACATACAGCTGCTGCTCACTCAGGGAATCGATCAGCTCCAAACACTTCCCCTGTTCATCAAAGCGATAGCGGTACAGCGTATCATCCTGCATGCGGTACAAGTGATGCCGTCCCCGAATACCGCTTTTCAGCAGCGACCAGTTGCGGAAGGTAAGCAGTACAAAATCCTCCTCACTCTTTACGCGGATGTCCAGCAGCTGTCGTTTATCCTTCATCTGAATGTTGCGATAGCGCTGTGGAAGGCGCCCCAGCAGCTCATAAAACTCATCCATATACAGCGGAGGAATTTCCATAACACTCGGATTGGATACCAGCGTCTTTCCCTCATAAAAGCAGTTTTTCAGAAAGCGGATCAGATCCTGGCTGTCTTCATCAAAGCGGTTTATCGAATGGGTGAACGCCAGAGACATACCATATTGTGCGTAGGTCTGCTGGGCAAGACGCTCAAAGAAATCCGCAAGACTGCTGATGGTATACCATTTCCGGTCTCCGATTTTCAGTGCGATATACATATGCTGCTGGTCAGTGACCTCAGCTTCCACAAACAGATGCACCTTTTCCACATGCTCACGGTTTTGCAGCTCCTGATAATAGACCTTGCTCTCCTGCAGAATATGACTGGAGGTCGCAAACTGCTTCATCAGCTCTCTGCGGCGGGTATTCTCCTTCACCATCGCCTCGATGTTCTGATGCTCCTTCAAAATTTCCATCTGCAATCTGCCCTTTTTTACAGGTACTGCTTCCTTTTCTGCAGAAATCCTCTGCTTCTCTTTCTTAACAGGTGACGGACTCTGCTGAAGTAACGGAAGTTGTGCAGCTGGCTGTACGGCGATTTCTTCCTCTTTCCGTTCATAGGAATATGGAAACTTCTCCGGCTGCAGATCATGAATCTGATACAGTACGGCAAGCAGATGCTCACATATTTTTGTTCGCTTGCAGCTGCAGAAATAATAATCCACATCACTCTCCGCATTTAATGTAAACTGCAGTGTCGCATAAAACTTGCCACTCAATGTTTCCATCCGTGCCTCTACGTGGTACTCACTCTGCGTTTTTGCTATATATATTTTTTTGATCAGGTTTTCTTGTTGAACCTTTCTGGCCTTGATCAGCTTTGTTTCACTTTTTGTCTGTCGCTTAATATCATCTACCGTTAATCTCACAGCTTCATCCCTTTACTCCTGCTTTTCCTATCTTTACAAATATGCAGGGTATCCTTTCTATTCCGAATACAAAAAAGCATCCAATACGTCATGTTACGTATTGCACACTTTTCCTCGCGTTTCTTCTTATATGATACCTGCAAATCCAAATAAGTCAAGCCGCTTTTCCTTTATTTTCTAAATCCGTCAGGAAAAACAGATACGATTCACCAAAGTAGCATGCGCGGTTAGGCGCTGATCGCTGAAACAACAGCAGTCTATGACAGCCTGTAAACTCTATATGCTATCAAGCAATGGTATCTCTATCAGCCTATATCTGTGTTTCAAAGCGGTGAGGCATTACGAAAACAGCTTACTGTACATTCTGAACTTCTCTGTAATAAGGCATCCCCGCACTGCAGCCATACATTCTGCCAGTAGCACAAAGCAGGCTACATATGCCGAACCCGCAGGACATCCACAACCATCATAATAAATTCCCGGTTGGTCGGCTTACCTTTATTCTTACTGATCGTATTACGGAACACGGAATACAGAAAGTCCACATCCCCGCGATCCAGCGTTGCCTCTACGGCATTGCGGATACTGCGCTCCACACAGGAAGGCGTTGTATCATAAGCCTCAGCTATCGTTGCATATAGGCCATTCATCATATTCTTTAATAGCTCCGGATGATCATAAACTTCCAGGATAGCGCTGCGCAGATAATAGTGCCCTTTGATGTGTGCGGGTGTTCCCATGTCATGCAAAAGATTTGTAACCTCTTCGTATAATTCCTTTGTCAATGTATCCATCATAAAATTCCCTCCATCCATTTCTCTGATTCCACACACTAACAATAATTTAAATATGTCCAGAAGTAAACCGATGTCGTTATCTGTCGAAATTTATAATTTATAAAAGCGTTTGTATTTACAGGCCATTGCAGTCTTATCAGGGTATCCCGTATCGTCTGGTGTATTTCTATGATGATCCTTATGCCAACAGTAACAGGTGTTCACAATTCCCTGCCGCATATAAAAAAATGAAGGGTTCATAACGAATCCTTCGAGTGGGCAGACAATCTATATAAGCATTTAAAGACCGCCGCTTATTCAAGCCTGCACATCCATCTTACAGCAGGAAGATATACGGATGCCTTATTGCAAGCATCCTCGAACAGCATAAAGAATCCAAATCTATTGGTATACACAACAGATTGGATTCTCCTTTTTCTATTCACACTGAGTAAGCATGCCGTAATCAGAAAATGCTTCCGCATTTACTTTAGCCAGTCACTGTGGAACACCCCTGCCTGATCCACACGCTCATAGGTGTGTGCACCAAAGCAGTCCCGCTGTGCCTGTATCAGATTCGTTTCCAGACTTGCCGTGGTGTAGCCATTGACATAATTCATCGCACTGCATAAAACCGGTATATACAAGCCCTTTTGCAGAGCGAAGCTGATGATGCGCTGTAAATCCTCTCTGCCCTGTTTCACATACTCTGTAAACTGATCGGATACAAGCAGATTTGTAAGGTTTGCATCCTTGTCATAGGCCTGATATATATCCTTTAAGAACTCTGATTTGATAATACAGCCATTCTGCCATATCACCGCGAGCTGCTTGGTATCAATATGGTAGCCGCATTGCGCATTCACGGCAGCTATGAGGGAAAAGCCCTGTGCATAGATGCTCGTTTTTGCCAGCAGCACCGCCTTACACAGATCAGCAGCCAGCTGCTCATTGCTGGTTTCTTCATCCTGTGTACCTGCATAGCACTGTTCCGCCTGTAGCCGTTGGGCTTTCATGGAGGAAAGAAATCTTGCTTCCACCGCCTCTATAAGGCTTGGCACAGGAACACCGTATTCCAGAGAAACACATGCTGTCCATTTTCCGGTTCCCTTCTGCTTTGCGACATCCAGCACCTTGTCAAGCAGCCATTCCTCCTGTTCCTTTTTTTGCAGGATATCCTCTGTGATATCCAGAAGATACGAGGCAAGATTATGCTGATTCAGCTGATGAAATGCCTTTTGCACAGCGGCACGATCCTTTGGATACAGCCTTTTCAGGATTGCATAAAGCTCCGCAAGCAGCTGCATATCGGCATATTCAATACCATTATGCACCATCTTCACAAAATGGCCGGAGCCTTCTTTTCCGATATAGGTACAGCAGGCTGTGCCGTCTTCATTTTTGGCAGCGATTGCAGTAAAGATGTCCGCAATTTCGCAATAGGCCCTGTATTCTCCGGAGGGCATGATGCTGGGACCATGCAAGGCTCCCTTTTCTCCACCGGAAACACCGCTTCCTATCAGATAAAATCCATCCTGCTGCAGGGACTGCATTCTGCGCTGTGTATCCTCATAATAGGAATTCCCACAGTCAATCAGTATATCCCCTTTCGCAAGCAGCGGCTTCAAGGATGCAATGACACTGTCCACCACACGTCCTGCCGTTACTATTAGGATGATTTTACGCGGTTTTTCAAGGCTGTTGACAAAGGCTTCCAGTGACTCATATCCGAAAAGCTTCGGATATTTCTGTGTAAACTGCTTTGTGATTTCTGTTTCTATATTGTATACAGATACAGAGAAGCCGTGCTGCATGATATTGCGTGCCAGCGACTGTCCCATGACGCCCAGTCCGTATACTCCGATATTATTCATAGCGAGCCTCCTCTTCCTGACGGCGCTTTAATTCCTCCTTGGCCTGCTTGAGCAGCTTCGGGTTCTGATACAGCGTCAGAATACTGTTTGCCATTGCCTTGCTGGAAATATCAAGACAGTGTTTGCCGGCATCGGATATTGCGAGCTCGCGAAACTGATCGGTATGGCCGGATATCTTCTTTTCCGGAAGCAGTGTCATATAGAGATTGCATGCGGGAATCACACGGGAAACATTTCCCAGATCCTCTCCACCCGCATCACTCGGCATTCCCTCCATCATGGGCTCCCCAAGGGCCAGCATTTCCTCTCTGCACAGCTCAGCGAGCACCGCATTCGGCATACGCCCGTAATATCCCGGTATTTCCTTATAGCTTACCCTGCAGCCGCTGGCCAGTGCCATGCCTTCTGCAATGTTTATGATTTTCTGTTTGGTGGTTTCGATATCCTTTGCCCGCATGGTGGATATTTCCACCTCCAGCCTTGCATAATCCGGGATGCGTCCGATATCCCATTCACTTTCCGCTAGGATACAGCAGATATGAATAGAATCACGCAGCTGCTGCCGGGCAAGTCCCACTGCCTGATAAAACAGATTCGCCGCATCCAGTGCATTGATGCCATTTTCCGGATGGGATTCTGCGTGTGCACTCTTACCGAAGTACTCTATTTCAAAGTCGGTAAAGGAAGCACATTCTCCGCCGATTCTTGCCATGGCACTTGTCGGATGCATCAGAAAAACAGCATCCAAACCGTCAAATACACCCTGCTTAAGCATGATGATCTTTCCTCCGCCATCTTCCTCGGCAGGAGTTCCATATACCTCGATGCTACCTTCCAGCTCACTGCTTTCCAGAACCTGCTTTACTGCGGCTGCACAGCCTAGCGCACTGGTTGCGATCAGGTTATGACCGCAGGCATGCCCCAGTCCCTTTAATGCATCGTATTCCGCAAATACGGCAATTCTTGGACCGTTTCCTTTTTTGAATACAGCCTGAAAGGCCGTATCCAAACCGGCGATTCCCGTCTTCACAGCAAATCCCTGCTCCTGCAGATAAGAAGAAAGCGCATGTGCAGCTTTCTTCTCTTCAAAGGCGATTTCAGGATTTGCATGGATATAGGAGGCCAGCTTCCATAGATGATCAAAGTGTTCATCTATAAATAAATTAACCTTTTTTTTTAATATTTCCATATAAAATCTCCCCTAATTTAATAGTTTTTAAGATCTTGTTTAAACAATATCAAAGAATGACAGTATAAGTGAAGCAATAATAATACCAATTAGGATACCGCCATACTTTGTTCCTTTTTTCTTCATGTAGAAATAAATACCTGTAATCACAGCAAAAGGCAATAACCCTGGCATAATGCCATCTAATATATTCTGAAGTAAAATCGGATCACTATTTTCCAATTTAAAACCTGCCGTTGTTGTTAGTGATACAAAACTTGCAGACAACGCTCCCATCATCATTAGCCCTAGGATACTGCAGGCATCAATTATTCGATTCATTAGTCCACTTTGTATAAGCTTACTGATAGCGTTACGGCCAAGTGAATATCCCAGACGGCACATATAGTAGCCAATGAAATATCCAGCCAAAGGAAATAACAATACGAAGAATGCACCAATTAGATTGTTGCTTAAAGCCATCGTTGTAGCAAGTGCAAGACATATAGGTTTAAGTGTACCCCAAATCAATGTGTCTCCAATTCCTGCTACAGGGCCCATCAATCCCGTTTTCAAAGCTATTATCATTTCTCCAGAAATTTCCTTATTTGCTGCCTTTTCTTCTTCCAACGACATCGTAATACCATGAATTACAGAACCTATAGTTCCCTCCGTATTGAAGAATTGCAAATGGCGAAGCAGTGCCTCCTGATACTCCTCATCATTTGGATATAGCTTCCGTAATGTATTTTGAATACTGGCACAGAAAGATAATGACTGCAGTCGATCATAGCAATGTGAAACTTCACACAGCCAATACCATTTATTATAAGCTCTGAATAATTCTTTTTTTGTAATCTTTGATTCCTTAACTGCTGCTGTCATGATTACACCTCCCTTTCTTTTTTATTTTTAAGGAACAAATATAATAAAGCAATACATGTTCCGAAAATTGCAACTCCCATTGTAGCTACTTCAAAGTATATAACTAAGAAATATCCAATTACAAAGAATGGTAGAAATTCCATTTTTCCAATTGTATACACCGCCATTGCAAAACCAATTGCGGGTAATACGCCGCCTGCTACTTCAATACCGTGCATAGCCCATGTTGGAATTGAATTGATTACCCCTTCAACGAGCGTAGGTGCCAGTATATTAGCGAGAAAAATCGGTATAGCAGTTAGAAAGAACGTGAGTATAAGTGGGTATACAGAAGCATTACGTGTAACTGCTGCATAATTTCCGTTTTCTACGCTTTTTTGTGCGCGAATAGTAAACGTTGAGTTGATTGAATATTTAACGTTCCATAGTATAGAACCCAGTATTCCGAAAGGGACTGCTAAAACAGTTGCTGCGTGTGCATCAAGCCCTGTACGGAGTGCAATCGGAATAGCTACCAATGCTGCGCTAGAAGCACACGCTGGAACAGTACCTCCTGGATAAATGATTCCTAAATACATTAACTCTAAAGATCCCCCAATCATTAAACCTTGCTCCACCTGTCCAGTTAAAAGTCCAAGAAGCGCACCTACAAGAACAGGCTGTCCCAGAGTATCACTCAGGGTATAACCAAAATCTGTCGTTGATACAAACTGCCAAATCCCACAAAATGCTGCAATTAGCAATAAACTAGTATCCATATTCATTTCCTCCTCTATTCATTGAACTCTAATTTTTCAATCACTTTCTCTATTTCATATTTCTGCTGTGTTGGTACAACCTGTATGTGAATATCACTTCCTTCCGCTATCATTTCCTTCAAAAGTTGTACATCCTTTGCATCAAACGAGATTCCACTGGAAGTATTGATTCTACCAGAACCTCCACCAAGCCCTCCAATTTGTACCTCAGGAAGAGGGAAGCCTAGCCTCTGAAGATTTCGTATATCACTAACGTTTTTAAATAAGAGCAAAACTTTACCTTCTCCGAACTGATCTGTTGTCCACTTAGCCATTGCATCATCTACTGTAAAAATATCTACCTTAACATTAGATGGAGCAGCCATTTTATAAACACTAGCTAAAAACTCATCCTTAGCCAGCATATCATTAACGATTATAATTCGATTTGCATTTGCCTGTTTCACCCATTTGGTAACTACCTGACCATGTATCAGACGAAAATCGATACGCACTAAATTTATATCAGCCATATAAAAACCTCCTTATTTACGCTCATTAAGCAATTTTATAACATCTTTTCCACTATCTCTCAGTATTTCCAGTCCTACTTCAACTAACTCCTGTCTAGGGCGAAGATTTCTTTGTGAGGTCACCTCGATATACATCGCCAGATTCAATCCGGAAATCACCTGCATGTCATATGTTTTCGACAGAATCGCACATGTCGTACACGGTGTTCCGCCAAACAGATCCACCAGGCACAGAACCTTACCATCACCCAGCTTCTCCAGCTGCTTCTCCAGCATTGCTCTGTATTCCTCCGGTTGCATTCCCGGCATCAGAGAAAACGCAAATACATTCTCTGCCTCACCGGCAATCATCTCAGCGGATTTCATCAGCTCTTCACCGAATCTGCCATGTGTACAGACGAAGACCCATACATTATCCTCCATAACTTACTCCTTTCTTATTACCTTCACTCATTTACTAGCAAGTCCCGTGCCAAAATAAAAAAGTGCCTGTTTATCAGCACTTTTCCATCTCTGTATGCTAGTGTGTCATTCTGTGTCAAAGTTATCCATGATGTAAGCCACTTCTGTGTCAGAGATGCGGATTTGAAATTCCCGCTCAATGATTTTCATCGCTGTACGGACAAGACGATACAGCTTTTCATTTCGCTGAATACGTTCCTGACAGGCATCATATTCCATCTCCGCACCGCGAATACAGCGCTCAATCATACATCCGACATGCATCATATAACCAATCAGTATCCGGTTATAGTCGTCAATATCCCACATCTTGGATATGACCTGGAAGGATTTGCGTATCACATCATCTGCTTTTATCGGGTCAAGGAACACAAGCGATTCCTTCAGAAAATTATTCATGACGATATTGGAGGAAACCGGCTCCCTGTCTTCAACCCCAAGCGCTGTGGATATGATTTGTGCGATTTTTGCCAAACCGTCCTCCAGAATGATTTTATCACTGGATATGTACAGCGTATCCTCCAGATGCAGATCTCTGGCACCGACAACGGCAAGAATACGTTTATTTTCCAGATGCTTTTCTTTAAAGGATTCCGTATTGCATGCAACAATATCGATATGATATTCGTCTATGGCAGGTATGGCGGAGCGAATCAGCTCTCCCAGCTTAACCGCTGCCCCTTCGCCGCTCAGACAGGTCGTTACAATGACATTCTGGTGCAGGGCCTTTTGCTTGATTTCCTTGGAGTACAGCTTTCCGATATATGGAGTATAGCTTCGCAGCTCGCGATACAAATCGTCCAGTGTATATTCGCTCAGCATCGTTTTCCGCAAAGCTTCCAGTACAAACGGTGTGGATATCATATCGATTGTCTTTGTTGGAATTCCGGTTTTCTGTGTAATGATTTCTCCAAAGGATAGCAGGGAGCCCATATCGACAAGAATGAGCACCCCCTTTCCCTCATCAATTTCCTTCACCTTGCGTGTCACCGTTTCCAGAAAATCATCCACACTCTGATGCAGGCTCATATCAAGCGCATGACCATGGCGTGTGTCCAGCAGCGCGTTGGCAACATCCACCATATTGCGTGCCACACCGTTTCCATGTGCCAGTGCAAGAAGTGCAATCGCTCCGTTTACCTGCGGCTTATCCTTTTCAATACACAGAAACATTGTAAAGAAGACGATTTCCTGCGGTGGAAACGGAATTTCCAGCTCTTTCTGCAGGAAGCTCATGATTTCCATTGCCACATGATATTCATTCGGATTTTCACTGAGAACGTCATAGACGTTTGCATTCAGCTCATGCTCCTTACGCTTGTTTTCCATCAGCGCGGATATATGCAGCGCCATTGCCGTATACACCTTTTTGGAAATCGGATAGCCAAGTCGCTGCTGAGCCAGCTGCAGGGCAACCTCTACTGCATGATATACATGAATCGGTACAATTTTGTAAAGCATTGCTTCACTCCCGGATTCCTCAATCTGATTGCTTAAGGTTTTGATATAGGTTTCGATATACATGCGCATATGACGGTTGATGTTTGCATTGTCAAAGCCCTTTGCCTCATAATCCTGAAAACGGCGGTTCATTTCCTCATAAATATTCAAAAACTCGCCATCATAGTGTTCCAGCTTTGTTTCCTGATCATAGACGAAGATCTCCTGATCATGTATGGTCAGAAAATCATCAACCTCCTTCTGCTTGCCGGAATTTAAAAGACCGTGATAGATATGCTCCTGCAGTAAGGACAAAGTAATGCGAATCACGTTATCCTGACGGGATATATGCTCCAGAAAGCCGTTGGCACAGAGCAGGCGGATATCCGCCTTCAGCTGCCCGATGTTCCCCTTGCAATCGTAGGACAGCAAAGCCCGCATGACCTTGGCCTTAACCTGAATAGGAATTTTGACCTGGTTATATTCCTGACGGAAGAATTTTTCAATCAGCTCATAGCGCTCTTCAATGGAGCGCTCCTCCAGAGAAGGCATGGTGATCGTCATCGGTATCCTTCGTAAAAAGGTCTGAAGCAGACTGGATTCCAGGTTTTCCGTTGTTGCGGCGATGATCAGCACTCTGGCATCCTTGCTAGTTTCATTGGCTCCCAGCTTGCGGTATTCTCCCTTGTCCAGCAGCATGAACAGCATTTCCTGCCCCTCCGGAGGCAGCCGGTGAATTTCATCCAGAAAGAGGACACCGTTTTGTGCCTTTTCCACCAGACCTTCACTTTCCCTGTCTGCGCCGGTATAGGCACCCTTTACATATCCGAACAGCTGTCCCAGCAGAAGCTGTGGATTATCCGCATATTCGGCACAGTTGAAAATAACAAACGGTGCAGTCTTTTGCAGTACACCATGATCCTTGGCATACTGATACATGATTTCCGCAAACATCGTCTTACCCGCACCTGTTGGTCCCACCAGCAGTGTATGCAGGCCAAACGGCGGATAGATCATAGCCGCCTTTGCCTTGTTGATCATCGTCTTCAGACTTTTATCACTGCCGATCAGCTTATCGAAATCATTTTCGGTATACACTTCTCCTCGTTCCTGCAAATATTCCTGCAGAGAGGAAACAGCAAAACGTTCCAGTGAATGCGCCAGCAGGACCTCCATGCGTTCCCTGTCGAAATAATAAACCGGTCTTCCGGTGATCTTGATAACTGCATTCTCCTGAAAAAGCTGATTCAGTTCTTTACTTACATTCGCCCGATCCATCCCCATGAAATCGGATAGCTGCTGTGCGCTGACCCCCTCATAGCCTTCCTGTATGGAAGAAAGGCTGATGTCTGCACAGAGTTGCTTCAATGTGTCTGCTACCCTGGATTTTCTCCGCATGTTTTCACCTCTTTATTCTGATACGTGTTCAATGCGATTATAAGTTATAAGTATTTGAATGTCAAAATGTCTGTGAGAATTTCCTGAATTTTACTTTACATAAGCAGGCGGTTTCTACACATTATTTATATCGCTCCTTCCTACGTAATAATATGCATAATGAAAAAAACATATATTATAT
Source organism: [Clostridium] innocuum (assembly GCA_012317185.1). Classification (NCBI taxonomy): domain Bacteria; kingdom Bacillati; phylum Bacillota; class Clostridia; order Eubacteriales; family Clostridiaceae; genus Clostridium; species [Clostridium] innocuum. The sequence continues at coordinate 4,293,734 of CP048838.1, forward strand.
CCTTTATGTGCTTTCAGAATGAAGCGCGTTCTATACCGATTTTATAAGCATACATAACAAAGAATTAAAAGGTTTGCAAAGTGTGACTGCTATCAGTTTGACACGTTTTAAAGTACTTCCAGCTGCTGTTCCCATAAGCTCTTTCACTTGCAGATTCAACTTATCTCATGATATTGCAAAAACAATAAACAAATTTTAGTGGTACAAAAAAGAGCTGAGATGATACAGCTCTTTAAAAATTACTGTAGGTATAGCTTTTTAGGATAGATGTAGAGATTGCAGAACCGTAGGTCGTATGTCTTCTTCAACATCCAGTATGTTCATAGCATCCACCGCACTGACATCGATTTTCTGCATCAGTTTTTTTACATGGAGTAGTGTTGCTTCCACTTTTCCCTCTTCCTTGCCTCTTTGCTCAATGAAATCGCTAAAGTTGCACATCGTCATGACCTCCTTATCTATCTCCTTCTCCATTAGTATACCATACGTCTTCTGTAATTGATCCTTTTTATCCTCTATAACGAGATTTTTTATAAACAAAATCTTTAACAGCTCTAAAAGCCTCTGCTTGTTCTCATCCTCCTGCTCTACCGCATTCGGAATATCCTGCGCTTTTCGTACGCCTTCCTTTTTCGGATACACCATGACTGCTGTAATCAAGTCATAGTCCTCCTTCGCGGCATGCCATATCTTTGTTTCACATGTTTCCTGTATCTTATAGGTGTTGATGACATCGTTCTTTTGATTGTTGTGACCGATACAGATCCAGATGGAACAGACCTTTTTAATTTTGTCATAATCCGAATGCTGAAATCCATCCTTGGGATGCTTCTGTCTTGCCATCAATCTACTGCAATAATACAAAGCACGCTTGATCAGAGGATAACCGGGATCATCATTTGCCTGGCTTTCCAGATTGATGATCATGCAAACTTTCTTATCCGCAGGTGTGCTCTTATCGGCTTTCTTCTGCTTCATGGGGATTGTCGCCTCGAACTGAATATCGTATTTGATCTGTGCACCCGGTATGGCTTCATCCGTGACCTCAACCTGATAATCATCGATATATTCACAGTCTGCTGTGTTTATAGAAGACATTTCGATATAGGACGGTATGTCCTCCAGTGGAATATCTGCGTATTCCGGAATACAGCCCTTCATCACATAGGCGAGAATCTGCTTGTTTGATAATAGCTTTTTACAGTACATGTCATATTTCTTTTTATTATCATAGCAGCTAATCATAGCTGCTGCTTCTGTTTTCATTTTTGTTGTCATAATCATATCCTTTCTTTCTCCTATTGCTATCTGTACTTTAAGGATATGATCCGGTGGTGCTCTTGTTCTGCTATTGTTTTCATTAGCATACAGAGGTACCTGCTGTTTCGTATCATACGCAGGAACAGATGCAACAAAAACAAGGCAGTCCTTACCGCCGACAAGCGGTGTTCAGCTGCTGTAAGCTACTTAATAATTGTAAGGAATGAATGAACGTATAAGAAAAAACGCTTCTAGCAAGCGGTTGAGCTACTGAAAGGCCGGGGCTTTTGCGGATGAATTAGATGTGAATGGATTGTAGTATTTATATAGTTTCTCATAGACCGGCCTCTCCTTTTTTTGTATTTACAGTGTAGCATATATCCTGTCGGAAATACAGAAAAAATCTTAAAATCAGAGTATAGACGAAGTGAAAAAATTCATTTGGTAAATCATGATACAGTCTTATAACTGTATACCAGATAGCGCTTAGGCGAATACAGGTTGGCACAGCAGACTTCAATAAAAGTGGAAATTGTAATTAATATTCATATCTGATAAACAAAAATAGGATGCGTAGGCTGTAAAACTAACAACAGCTCCGCATCCATTCATACACATTCTCAAATATACCTTTCAGCACTAATCCTTCTTATCCTCTTTCGGCAGCAGGTACTGCACACGCACTGATTTCTTTGCACGCTGCCCCTGTGCATCCTCGACACTCAGCTGGTAGGTTACTGTTTTTGCTTCCACAGGCAGCTCCTCATCCCATCCGGTAATCAATGCACTCAAATCGTTTCCAGATGCATCTGCGGCAGTAACACCAGCATAATCACGTACCTCCTGCATTGTTGAATTGGATTCAATAACAAATTGAAAATCCGCATGTGCCGCCTGTATAACCGGCTTTGCATTTTCCACAACCTTAATTGCAAAGGATACACGCTCCTTCTGTAAGGATGCTACAGCCTGATAGGTACCCGGTGTTGTAACATCAACCGCAGACAAATCCAGCTTAACCTTATTTAATACATCGGAATCTGCATTTACATAGGTTTCCGCCTTCTGACTCAGCTTTGCGTTCTGCTCAATGATAAAGGTCTCTTTCTTGGCAGCAATCGCATTGACGCTTTGTTGTTCCTCCTTCAACGGCACATAGGCTTCCGCTTTTACAAATTTCTGCTTCAGCAGTCCTGCAGTCAAAACAACAGCAATCATCAGAATACCGATTGCCAGTACAGCTTTTTCTTCCTTTTTAAATTGAAAATACTTCTTCACATCATCACTTCCCAACTTACTTCAACGTTTGTATTTTATCATATCCCTTCCGGTAATAAAATGCCTAAAATACAATTTCAGCCTTTATTTATCACCTTTTTTACCATTTGGTCTGGAAAGGTATGTTTGTGGGATTACGCATTCTGCACCTGTGGAAAATATGACATTCCATCGTTTTTCATTTGTATTTTTTTCTGCTTGATATTATAATCATACTACTCATGTTGGAAAGCTATCAGCTACCGTATAGACTATTGATGAAATAACACAGGCAGCGCGCTTCCATTCCATATTTATACAGAGCTTTTTTCATCGCTGTTATGCGGGCAATATGATATGATTATCCTGTAGTAAGCAGCACGCCAAAAATCAAAACAACATTTTCAGGAGGTACAATATGACATTTTTACAGAAATTGGGTCCCGGCAGCACCCTTATTGCCCCAGCCTACCTGCACGCAGCTCTGCGCGAGGAGCTTTTAAAAACACGCAGCGGCTTGCTGGGACTGAAGCTGAACACTCTGCAGGGATGGCTGCAGCAGCAGGCAAATGTTGCAGTACCGTCCAGACATGTTGCCTTATATCAGTATAAGCAGCGGATACAGACAATCCTTCCGCAGCTGAAAATCTATCGTGAGGTGGCGGACTCCTCGGTATTTCTGAACGAATGCAGGTCGTTTCTGGATTCCATTTATTTCTGGAACATCCCCCAGAGTGAGCTGCCTCAGGAAAGTGAAGCACAAAAAGAACTGTTTGCAATCCTTTCTCAGCTCACGGATATTGCCGTGCCTTCCAAACAGCAGCGTGCAGCATTAACGAATATAAAAACAAAGCGGCTGGATGATCTGCATATTCTGGATGTGTATCACACGCTGGAGGAAGAACAGCTCATACAGGCGCTGGTTGCGCAGGGGGCACAGCGCTGTACTCCGCCAGTGTATGAGCCAATGCCATTGTTTTTCCATGCTGTAAACAAGCGCCAGGAAATTGAAGCATGTGCACAATATATTATCGAGCACGATCTGGATGCGGATGATATTCATATCACCCTTGCCAATGCAACCTATAAGCCGATTCTTGCACAGATTTTCCAGCGTTATCAAATACCGTATACACTGCTGCAGGATTCCCATGCGAGTATACTGCCACACCGCTTTTCCGCATTGTTCTCTTATTATCTGAAGCCGGATACGGAAAATCTTCTCCGTGTTCTGGATTGCGGTGTCGTACACATGGAACAGCTGCAGAAGCTGAAGGATTATCTGGATGTATTTTCCTGTAATATCGAGGAAGCCTTTGACCATTTACAGCAGATTGAGGATGAGGGACATATTCTCGATGCACTTGAGCTGGCCAAGCTGCAAAAGCTGGAAGAAGAGGCTGAGCTGGTTCGTCAACAGCTGGTGGTCTATCTGCGTCCGCTGAAACAGCCGATATCGATAGAAGCGATGATACAGACCGCTGCTTCCTATGTCAGAGAATCTCTGCGCAGGGACGATGCAGATACCAAAATTCTTCTGGATATTGAGGCGATGCTGAAGGAGCTCCATCCTTATATATTAGAAAAAGAGGATATTGCATTTTTTCTGTACTTCCTTGACGGTATGACACAAAGCAGTGCTCCCAAAGAAAGAAGCGGAGCCATCGTCTGTGATCTGCGCCAGTCCCCCTTCTGCCGAAAGCATTTATTTATTCTGGGATGTACACAAAAAGACTATCCTGCCTTTCAAACAAAAAAAGGCATTTTCGATGAGAACTATCACGCATTGATTTCAGCCTATCCTTCCATGGAACGACGTTATCAGTTTTATCTGGAACAGATATCCGCAATGCTGTACGCAGCACCATCCGTATATGTATCCTATCCGCTCGGCACCTATGAGGGAAAAGGAATGGAGGCTGCCCTGGAAATTGAGGACTATGTCCAGAAGCAGCATGCGAATCCAAAAGCGGGTTCAGTAGCTTATCCGCTGTACAGCAGCTATGAACCTGTTTCCACCAACATTACATTGTCTCCTGAAATGGCACAGGCTCTGTTTGTTAAAGATAAAATGATCCGGGGCTCCATTTCCGCTCTGGAACGCTATGTTAAATGTCCGTTCTCTTACTTTCTGCGCTATGGTCTTTCCCTGCGGGAACCGATGAAGGTCGGCTTTCCGGATTCCTATGCCGGCACTCTCGCACATTACCTTCTGGAGACCTTTACAGGGAAATATGGGAAGGCCTATACAAAGGTGGCAGAGGAAAAAATCGAAGAAGTGCTGATGAAGGAAATTCGGATTATGCAGGATGTGTTTCCATCTCTGGAAAAAAAGCTGGAAAATGTTGCACAGCGAATACTTACCTCTATGACACAGACCTTGGGCTTGCTGGATGACTTTGAACAGCATTCCATATTATCTCCGTATCTTCGTGAGAAGGAGTTTCATTACAGCATTCCCCTAGGGGATGACATCAGCCTCGCATTAAAGGGATATATTGACCGCATCGATGCGTCGGATGAATTCTTATGTATTCTGGATTATAAAAGCTCTGCCAAAATGCTGTCGGAGACTAACGTATTTGCCGCCTTGCAGCTGCAGCTGCTAACCTATTCCATCGTCTGCAGTAAAGAATTTCATAAACGTGTTCTGGGATCCTTCTACGTTTCGTTAAAAAATGAAAATATCCCTTATACGGCAGGCAAGCTGTCCCGGAGAAAACCGGTAACACATCTTCCATCCAGTAAAGAGGAATATGAAGAAATCCGTCACAAGGCACATCGCATGAACGGCTGGGTCATGGACAGTGATATACAGGCACTGGATGACAACGGCGCACACATTGTTGGTGTGAGTCAGAATAAGGAGGGGATCATAAAGCCGCGCAAGCTGTATGATCTCGGCAGTATCGAACGTTATTTTACAATAATGTATCAAATGATCGGTAACAGAATCATAAACGGGGACATTCGCTGTTTGCCGATGGAAGAGGCCTGTATGTTTTGCAGCTATTATGAAATCTGCCGATTTAAGGGCATATATGCAGAAAAAACACAGCTGGTGGAGGTAGAGGACGATATCTATCAGCAACAGAAAGGACGTGAGGAAGATGCCTGAATGGAATCCCATGCAGCTGAAGGCGATTCAGACAAAGGAACGCAATATCCTGGTATCCGCATCCGCAGGAAGCGGGAAGACCACCGTGCTGATTGCACGTCTGATGGATCTGGTCATGAAGGATCATGTCTCCATTGACTCCATTCTTGCCATGACCTTCACGGAAGCTGCCGCAAACGAAATGAAAAAGCGTCTGGCCACAGAGCTGCAGAAGGCGTTGACCGCTGCCCGAACAGAAGAAGAGAAAAGCTATATCACCAGACAGCTGACGGGTATACAGACAGCACATATATCAACCATCCATTCCTTCTGCCTTTCCATCATACAGGAATATTATTACATTCTCGGACTGGATCCGCAGCGTATCAAAAGCATTATGGATAACGGAACGATTGTTCTGTTTCAGCAGCAGTCCCTGGAGGAAGCCTTTGCGAAACAGTATCAGCTGCAGGATGCAAGCTTTCTGCAGCTGTGTCAGATGTTTTCAGCAAGAGCGGAAAACGATGAGGCCCTGCGTACCATGATTATGAATCTTGCAGGACTGGCCTCCAGCAAATCCGATCCGGAAGCCTGGCTGGATTCTCTGGCAGAGAATTATCATGAAAAGCATCTGCTGGAGGATTTACCAAAAGAGATTTATGAGAATTTCTTTGAATATCTCGTTGTGCAAACTGCACGTTATGAAGAAACGCTGGTCCGTATAGATGAGCTTTACCGGTTAAAATATGATGATCAGGTAAAAAAACACGCTATAGTGGAACAGAAGCTGCTTGCTCTTCAGGACCTGCATCAGGCCTTGCAAAATCAGGATTATCAGGCTTACCGTGCTGCCTTTCTCGCCATTGTACACGCCGTTGTACCTCCAAGCCCGGATAAGGAGGATAAGGAATATGCGCGCCTGAGAAAAAGTCTTCTTGCTTTAGAGGATGCACAACTGGAAATCCTATTCAGTGAAGATGAATTCATGCGGGATATCCGCTACTTGTATCCTTATATAAAAAAGCTGGTGGACATGTGCAGGGATTATCGCAGCGCCTATGCAAGGATAAAGGAAGAGCATAAGGTCATCGACTTTGATGATATGGAGCATTTCGCTCTGGAAATTTTACAGGCGAAGGGTGGCCGTGTTGCTGATATCTATCGTGAAAAATTCGTTGAAATCATGGTGGATGAATTTCAGGACAGCAATGATGTTCAAAACCAGCTGGTAATGCTGATCTGCAGAAAGAACAATGTATTCCGTGTTGGAGACATCAAGCAGTCAATTTATGGATTCCGTCATGCCAAGCCGTCTTTGATGAAGGGACTGATCGATCATCGCGGAGTATTTGATGAGGTTATTTATCTTTCAAATAATTACCGTTCCAAGAAAATGATTGTCGATTTTAATAATGACCTGTTTAAGCTGTTGATGAATATCGATGGATTTTCCTGCAGCTATGCAAAAGAGGATGATGTAGAAACCGGTGTCCCTGCGCAGAACGAGGATAATGTTCCCATCTGTTTTCATGCTGTATACCATAACGAAATTAAGGAAGCAGAGGGGATTATCGTTTCCAAAAATGAATTAAAGGCAAGCTATATTGCCAATCAGATTTTGGAAATTAAGGAGCGCGAGCAGCGAAAGTGGAAGGACTTTGTTGTCCTCGTCCGTGGAAATGCCCGCAAGGATGATATGAAGAAGATTTTCGATGAGCTGAATATCCCGTATTTCATTGATATCAAATACGGATTCTATCAATCCAATGCCGTACAGGTGATTCTGTCCGCAATGAAGTGTATTTTGCATCCGCACGATGATATCAGCTTTACTGCCACTATGCTGTCACCGCTTTTTCGTAAATCAACTATGGATTTCGCACAGGCCAAGCTGCAGAAGGAAAAGGGACAATCCTATTATTCCTGGTTCTGTGAGCATCCGTTTCCCGGATTTGAAATATTACAGGAGCTGATTTTCCAACATGGCAGGCTGCGCATCAGTGAGCTCATAAATAAACTGTATGAGATGCAGGATTATTATCGTCTGCATACAAGCATTCAGGAAAAAACCAATCTGGATCTGCTGTTTGAAAAGGCTGTACAGTTTGAGGATCAGTATGCCTCCGGATTATCCTCCTTTCTTTCACAGATCGAACAGATCAAGGATGCTCAGACAGCAGAGGCGATTCCGATTGGCGCTGAGGCGGATGTGGTCCGTGTTATGAGTATCCACCAGTCCAAGGGTCTGCAGTTCCCCGTCGTATTCCTATGGTCTACCGATAAGCAGACACCGATCGAATTTAAGGATTTCTGTATCAGTGATTCCGAGCTCGGACTGGCAATGAAGGCAATGGACTTACCGCAGCGCTATGTCCGCACAACGATACCGCGAATCGCCATGGAACATAAAAAGGATAAGGAAGAACTGGAGGAGGAGATGCGCATTCTCTACGTGGCAACCACCCGTGCCCAGACACAGATGCATATCGTTGACTGTATACTTGAGCTTGATGCCTATAAGCATCCGTTAAGCATGTCGCAGGTATACAACCGCAATGGCTATACATCATGGATTTTACAGACGTTTTTATGCAACCCAAGTCCACTCTTTACTATAAAGGAGGTGCACCGCCTCTGGCACAGTGAGGTGCAACAGGCAGAGGCAGGCGTAGATCATCCTTTCCGGGTATATGAAAAGCCATCCAAAAGCATTGAACTGGTAACCGCTTCCGCACAAGAGGCAAGGGAGCTGCCTGCGTTTACATTTGACGATGACATGCAGGGAAGTGATTATGGAACCATGATGCATAAAATGATAGAGGCACTTCAGGCTCCTATATGGAGTCGTGATGTTATTCTCCAAGTCGCCAATCAGCAGCTGTTGGAGCTGAAGGAATGGGATATTCAGACATTGCTGCAGCTGGGAAAGGATCCGGATTATCTGTCGGCATACAGAGGGGATGTCCATCATGAAATGCCGTTTATGGTTAAGGACGGATTGCAAATTCTACATGGCTATATGGACTTTGTCAGCATTCAAAACGACCGTATGATCATCCTTGATTTCAAGACAGATTCTCTCAAAGAGGATGCGGAATTCATACAACGATATAAGGGACAGCTTGCTATGTATAAAAAGGCTATGCATCTCTTATATCCAAAGCATAGTATCACGACCTGCATCTATTCTCTGCATCTGCATAGGATGATTGCCATTTCATAACAAAAGACAGAATCATGAACCTTCTCAGGTTCATGATTCTGTCTTTTTTGCTTATAATGAGTTCATAGCCTGCTTTCCATATTATGAATATACCTGTCTGTGATGTATCTGACTGTATACATGCAACAGATATGGTGTTGTTTCTTCTGCTCTATCAACAGTTACAATCGTCAACCTGCAGTATGCCTAAAGCAGGACAGCAGCCCCTTCATTAAGATATCGAGTGTCCTACCGCATATCCAGGCACAAAGCTTCCCTTCATTTACGCTTTCGGCTCTACAGCAATAAACAGCTTATCTCTTTCCGCTATTCCGTAATTCTTTGAAAAGAAATCATACATCGTCCAATTATAATAAAAACGTTCTGCAGGGTAAATACCATAGCCGTCCTGATTATGGTCTGTTGTATCATAGGAATCCGCCACAATAAGAACATCATCCTGTGTTGTTTCCGTCCCCATGGTATCATATCCGATGATTACCTGCCAGTGTCCTCCCCAGTCATTCCATGCCACCATAACCGGTATACCTTTTTTTAAAAAATCCTGAATCATGCGCAGATTGATTTTATCGTAATCGCTTTCCTTGTAATCATACGTTGAATGAATCTGAAACCCTCCAACACCTTCGAAAATCTGTATCATGGATTGTAAAGAGGTAGCCTCACTTTTCAGTTTATTTGTGCGAAGCTGCACAAGTGTTTCCTCATTGTGCTTACCGAGCTTCCCGTAATACTGCAATACCATGAGTGCCGCATCCACACCGCAGCTCCATTCACTCGTCTGCTGCATCGTTTTAAATTTCGGCAGCAAGGTAAGCGTATCTGTAGACTTCATATGATAGAAATCCGGATGCTTGAAATATGGTGATTCCTTTTGATCACCCTCACGCTCCACACTGTCTGCCCCGTCATCTTCTGACAGATCCACTGTATGTGCTATCTTCATTTCATCACTATAATTTTCCTTTTCCTCCGTTTTCACACTGCAGCCGAAAAGCAGTACCGCTGCCATACAAAAAATAATCGTTTTTTTCATCATGTCCTCACTTTCTTAGTGAGTATAATACCTGCATATGCAAACGTGCATACTGATCCTGTTATATCCGCTGTGCTGTATGATTCTATGTTCATAATAATAAAATATACGGGATATCCTGAGTCTATACGACAAACATCTGCCTTTATTACTCTTATTGATCTTACAAGTATCGATACTCATAAAACTGGCTTTAAACCAACAACAAGACTTTACAGTCACAATAATCGGCATTTGACCTGGCTGTCCGTATGGCCTTTTTTCTGAGGTCAAACGAATGCATATTGCATTCCATGCAATTAGGGTGGTGTAGCATAAAGGTTTTCAGGACATCCCTCCACTTCTTCTATGAGCGGAATTATAACGAAAAGGAAGGTATTCCACAATACTAAATATAGGTAATATCAAATACAGGAACAAACATGAAACTGTGTATCGGATGTAAAAACAAAACAGCACAATTTCGTGCTGTTTATAAGATAAGCTCCTGCTGTACTCCTGCAGAGCGTTTTGTCACATATTTTTTTAGAGCCTCCATGATAGAGTAGATGATGTTTTCCAGAACTCCCAAATCCATACTCTGTACAATCAGCTGGAGCAGATAATCTTCCTTTCCCATGTCAAAGTCATTATCAAACATCAGCAGCAGCATTGCCAGAATATAGTTTTCTCTGAGGTATTCCTCATCCTCCTGTAAAAGGTCAGAAGCCTGCAGTATGGTTGTGCGGCAGTCACAATTTTTCATCCAGTCACAGAATTCTCTGGACAGCTCGATCCTTCCCTTGCGATAATACAGGCAGTCCCCCTCCTGCCATAAAACAAACCGGCTGGTGAAATCCTGAATTCGCTGTGTAAGTGGCAGACGCCAGTCCTCATAAGGATCAAGCCTTCCGTTATTATCCAGATCTTTAAACGCAAAGCCGTCCTGCTCGATAATCTGAATACCGAGATTGGGATCATAGCTGAGTGTTTTACCGCCTTTATTCTCAATGCACTCATGATTGTGCCTGTGAGTCAATTTCCATTGCATAAACAGAAACCTCCTTGTGTCTTTCTACCTGTAGTATAACAACACTCGCCGCGTATGTTGTCAAACAATCTTGTGAAATTGTGGGTTTACGCATATCTTTCGAAAGCCTTCACATTTTGTACAGAAAAAGAACATACAGCCCTTTATACTATATGTTCTTCTTTCTGCATGATTCCTTATAATGCTTTTTTCTGTGCGAGCATCTTAATAATTTCCACAGTGCCGTCAATACCGAACGTAGAGGAATTGATGCTGATATCATAATTCTCTGCACGACCCCATTTGCGATCCGTATAGTACTCATAATAATTTGCACGGCGCTTGTCGATTTTCTTGATGCTGCCCTCGATATCGCGTTCATCCACCTCATAGGAATGAACCGCACGCTCTTTGCGATCCTCCATATCTGCATGAATATACACATTCAGTACATCACTGCGATCCCGCAGCACATAATCTGCACAGCGTCCGACGATGACGCATGATCCCTCACAGGCCACACCCTTGATTACTTCTTCCTGTACCAGATACAAGCGATCATTTAATGATAATTCCGTTATCGTGGACAATGGTCCTCCCAGAGAATATCCCAAGGCACCCAGGAGTCGGAACCCCTTGCTTGTACGGGCATCATCTTCTTCAAAAAGCTCTTTATCCATACCGCTTTCTTTGGCAGCAATCTCAATGAGCTCCTTGTCATAGAACGGTATTCCCAGCTGGTCGGCTATTTTCTTACCGATTTCACGTCCTCCACTTCCAAACTGTCTGCTGATGGTGATAATGGTCTTATTTTCCATAAAAATCGACCTCCTTGTTGTTACTTTTATTATACTATGTTACTTTCACAACATCAATGAATTGACGGCCATTTTCTGAAAACAGTCCCGTTTAAGCTATAACAGAGAAGGAAAGCGGTACGCAGTTAAAAACGGTATGCAATCATCAATTTCCTGCCGCTTTCTCTGCCTCCTCTGCAATGTTTAAAACTGCAACCACCTCCTCCGCCTTCACATAGGGAGCCTTTCCCTGATAAATACATGCGTACAGGTCATCATAAATCTTACCATAATCCGTTACCCTAGAGGGAATACGGGTCGTAATATCATTCCCATATTCATCCATATATGATAATACTCCCCAGTTATCCTCCGGTTCCTGCAGAAAGGAAGCCTCGATAGGCTCCTGTGCAGATTTTGCGAACAGATGCCCTTGACTGTATTTCATAAAACTGCCATTTGTGCCATGTACAAGGAATCTGGGATATGGCAGCTTCACAAACAGGCTCGTTTTAACTGAGACCTTAAGCTTACCGTAATAAAGTTTAATATCAAAATAATCATCGGCTCCATCTTCTTTATTAAGAATGCCTTTTACATCATAATCCGTTCTATCAGGAATACCAAACAGAGCTATCATTTGATCAATCGTATGAATACCCAAATTGAAAATCATATCCTGTGTTACAACGGGGCGTGTTTTAAAATAATCATAGTGAGATTCTATTTCAATGAGCGTACCAAGCTTTCCACTTTGTATGATATCCTGCAATATAAGAAAATCCGCATCAAATCGTCGATTCTGATTGGTATATGCAAGGCATCCTTTTTCCTGTGCAAGCGTAAAAACACGTTGTGCATCACTGCTTTTCATTGCAAAGGGCTTTTCCACCAAAATATGCTTTCCGGCCTTCAAAGCCATTTCTGCATAGCTTACATGTGTGTGATTTGGTGAATTAATACAAATGACATCAATTTCAGTATCCTATAAATTAACCTGTTCATATACCTCTTTTTAAGAAACGCAGGAAATCATCAGCGCCTTTAGAACCTGTATCACTTTAATGACTTGCTGTTCCAGATCACTGTTATCTGTCCGTTTTTCTATTTTCAGTGATACGCATCCATTATAGCAGCTGCCGGACGTTAACAAAATATCCCCATATGCATGCTTATCCTCTGCCAAATCATGCCATTCCGCATGCTCTGCTAGTTTCTCATGAAGTCCCTCCAGTATATGCCGGTCAGCAAATCCCTGCAGCTTTCCGACATTCCCGATGGAATCCAGATACACCCGCTGAATACGCTTCTTCCCTATATACTCCTGCAGCATGCGCAGACCATACTCAGAACGTGTTCCCTCATCAATCATAGCAAAGGCTACGTGCTGCTTTTCCTGTTCAGATAGATCAGAGGCCAAAGCAAACAGGGCAATCAGACTTGAAGAATTGCGCACCATTGTATTTCCTGCCGCTATTCCTCCACGCATATGCCGAATCCCATAAAAAACGAACAAACATACGAGTACAAGCACCGCTCCCCATAGACTCACAAATCCGTGCTTCTGAAGACTGGGAATCACAGTAAGGTATAAAAATGCAGCAATCGCAATCATACAGCATAGAAACAGCAAGGTATGGAGAAGGAAATTTCCCCTTGACCAGTTCGCATCAAAGGCTTTCTGCTCTTTGGGGTAAAACTGCCACAGCGGCGTATCATAATACGTGATGAAGACCACATCCGCTTTTTTGAAATCACCAGCGTAAAGATTATACATATTTACAGACTCCCGCCTCATGAGCGAAGCGGATACACAGGTGATATCCACAGGAAATCCGGCCTGCTCCAGCTGTTTCTGAGCCGCTCTCAAAAAATCCGTTTTCTGTCTTTCCGTATTTCTTTTTCCAAGAAGCACGCCATAACGCAGAATTACATCCTTTACGCTTTCCTTCTCCATCTTCGTCACCTCACGTATTCAGTTGTTCCAGCATTGCTCGCACACACGACAGATTTTCAGCGCAGTCAACATCCGATGCCGTATCCTCCACATCAATAAAACGATGATCCGGTATCCGCACGGTTTGAATTCCTGCCGCTACTGCCGCCTGTACACCTGTCAGGGAATCCTCAAAGGCTGCCGCATGCTCACAGGGAACCTGTGCCCGTCTTAAAACCTCCAGATACAAATCCGGATAAGGCTTCAGCTTTATTACATCATCTGCAAACACAGGAATGTCAAGATAGGATAGCAGGCCCAGATGTGCGAGTATGGCAGTCGAGCGCTTTTTCAGAGAGGAGGTCGCAAGCCCTGTCCGGTATCCGTATTCCCGAGCTGCCTGCAAAGCATCCCGTGCATAGGGCATAGCAGACAGCGTACCATTCTCCAGACACTGATAGATATACTGTTCCCGATCCTTACGAATCCTTGCGCACAATGCTTCCTCATGGCATACCTGCATCAGATATGCATGTGTATCATGAAAGCTTTTTCCCACCCAGCTTTTCACCACGGCTTCCGCAATAGCAACATGCTGCTTGTTCAAGGCATACAGCCAGCCCTCCAGATAGACGCGCTCTGTATCCACAAGCAGACCATCCATATCAAAAATAAGAAGCTCTGTTTTATCGCTGATCATATGCACGGACAATATTCACCAGCTTTTCCGCCTCCAGGCGTACAGCTTCAAAATCTCCTGTTTTAGCTCCCTTCGTGAGGCTTCCACCGGTTCCAACCGCAACTGCCCCGTTGTCCAGCCACTCCGTCAGATTGGCAGCACTCACCCCTCCGGTCGGCATGAAATCCGCCTGTGGAAGAGGTCCCTTAAAGGCTCTGACAGCCTTCGGACCAAAGGTATCACCCGGGAACAGCTTGATCACATCTGCCCCATAGCGCAGACATTCCAGCATATCCTTTACATTGGCAGCCCCAGGAAAACAGGGCACACGATAGCTGTTGCACAGCTTCATGACCTCTGTATCCAGATGCGGACAGACCACAAACTGCGCGCCCGCAGAAATTGCCATGCGTGCAGATACGATATCCAGACAGGTACCTGCACCGATAATGATATCATCACAATGCTCATATGCCTTGCATAAATGCGCAATCACCTGTTCTGCCTGTGGTATTGTATATGTGATTTCCATGAAATGTATTCCACCGCAATATACAGCATCCACAATGTTTGTGACTTCCTCTTCATCCTTACCGCGAATGACTGCTACCAGCCTCTGTTTTTTCAGCTCAGCCAGCAAAGTTGTCTTATCCATATGCTCCTCCTTATCCTGTAATCGATACGTATCTCTATGCCTCCAGCGAACAAATCAGATTTTCCACCGCCATACGGCTCATGGCGTTAATAGCCTCCTGTGTGGAAGCGGCCGTATGCGAACTCACAATCACATTGGGAAGTGTCAGGAGCTTGGAGTTCTGCGGCGGCTCCTGCTCAAAAACATCCAGCCCCAGACCGTAAAGCTTCCTTTCCTTCAATAGTTCATACAGCGCGTCCTCATCCAGCAGTCCTCCTCTGGCCGTATTGACGATAATCAGATTACTTTTCGCACGCTTCAGATTATCTTTATTCAGGATATGACGTGTTTCCTGCGTCAGTGGAAGGTGTAGAGAAATGAAGTCACATTCCCGTATGATTGTATCCACATCTGTAAAGCATACATTATATTTATTCAAGAAGGCATCATCCCTCATGATGTCATATCCATAGACACGCATGTCAAAGCCGCTGGCACGCTGCACGACTCCCTTCCCTATAGCCCCCAGTCCGAGTACACCGATTGTTTTTCCATAGATATCTAATGCTTCCTTTTTGGACCAGTCATTGTGATGACAGCCCTCATCAATTTCCACAACACGCCGTGCTACAATCATCAACAGAGTCATGGCGTAATCCGCAACCGCATTGGCATTCGCATTCACAGTGCGGCTTATGGCGATGTTGTTTTCTTGCGCATATGCACAGGCGATGTT
The DNA here is from genome assembly GCA_012317185.1 of [Clostridium] innocuum. NCBI lineage: Bacteria > Bacillati > Bacillota > Clostridia > Eubacteriales > Clostridiaceae > Clostridium > [Clostridium] innocuum. Next base: position 4,309,398 of record CP048838.1, read on the forward strand.
ATCGATACCGACTCCGTACTTTGCGATAGCCCGCAGTCTGGGTGCCTGCCTCAGAGCCTCCTCACTCACCGGATCAACACCGACAATCAGTCCGTCCATATCCTGAAGTGCACTGCACATCTGCTGCTCATTCATAATCGTTCCGTAAGGATTGAAGACGGGTTCAATTCCATGCTGTCGAAGCTTTTCTATCAGCTCCTCGCGATTATATTTTCCAAAGGAACGCGGAGTAATCAAAACCTTTTTCATCAGTAGTCCTCCCCGTTTTCTTCTTCCTTCACCACCAACGGCTCACTGATGCCATCCAGACCAGCCGCCCCCGCAATCGCAACAAGCTCCTGCAGGGAGGAGGATACCCGCATTGCCGCGGTTTCCAGCAGCATTGCCAGATTCATACCGGCAAGCACACGGACACTTATTCCCTCCTGCGCCATTCGGGCCGCTGCATAAACAGACGCATTAAACGGAGAAGCTCCGTAAAGATCGACAAATACCAGTACACCATCTCCACTGTCCAGCTGTCGTATAGCCTCCATGACCTTTGCACGAAAGCTTTCAAAATCCTCACCTGCGCAAAGAGAAACCGTGTGCATCCGGTCACAGCTTCCCATAATCAGCTCCAGGCTGTCCAGCATTCCTTCCGCCATTCTTCCATGGCTGACCAGCAGCATCCCAATCATGCGGAATGCTCCTCAAACAGGCGTGCAGCCTCTTTTAAAGATACACGGCGTGAGGATGGAATCGCCTGAAAATATACATCAATGCCATAGTCTTTTTCCAGCTCCTGCAAAATCTTTAGCTGTTCTTTGTTGATTGCGACCTCCTTAATGATTGAGGTCAGTCCCGGCTTCTGTGGAATACCGCCAAGATTCAGCTCTTTCATCGGCACTCCTCCCCGTATGATATCTGCCATCACCTCAATGCTCTTGGTCAGCAGAATGACATGATAGTCATCGTACTGCCGGTCATTCCAGTATCGTACAGCACCGTCCTCCTTCAAAACCCGTACCTTCAGGCCGGTGCGTGAGCCTGCACCGAGAATGATGTTCTTTGTAAACGGATCGTGTGCCGATGGATCATCTGCGACAAATATCGCAGTTGCCCCTGCGGATTTTGACAGACTCGTCATAACCTGTCCGTGAATCAGTCTTGCATCTACACGTGCCAACACTACCTTACCCATAACGGTTCCTCCTTAATGTTACAGAATGCCAAAGCCGGCCAGTACGCCGAGGATAATCGTCAGACCGATCAGTGCCTTCGTGACATTCAAACCCTTTTTAGTGAAATAGAAATATACCAACCCCACAGTCAACAGCGGCAAAATCCCCGGCATCACACCGTCAAGGATTTCCTGAATTACGAATTCCTTACCGGACAGGGTAAAGGCCAGCGTAGAGGATACCTTGACATAGTTGGCTGCCAGAATCCCCATCATGAACAGTCCCAGAATCGAGAGTGCTTCAATAATAATCTGCATCTTCGTACCGACGACCTCAGTGGCAGCTGTGCGCCCCAGCTTGAAGCCCAGCTGCGCGAAGTAATAGCCGATAACCAGCTGATACAAGGAGAACATGACGAACGGAAACAAGGCGCCGATTGCGTTTCCCTGCTGTGCCCACGGTAATGCGATGGCGATAAAGATATATTGAATCGTACCGGAGTCAATGGAATCCCCGATACCAGCCAGTGCTCCCATCAAACCGGCCTTCGTGTTGTAAATCAGATCATCGTCAATTGTGACGGGTGTATCCATATACACCTCCTGCGCACGAGCTGCCTCCAGGGAAGCCATGATTCCTGTTATGGTACCTCCACCCCACGATATCTGTGTATTGAAGAACAGCAGATGACGCTGGTAGGCCTCAGATAAATCCTTTTTGTCCTTATACAGCTTTTTCAGAATCGGCATCAGCGCCCACATCAGAGACGGTGCAATATATTTATCAAAGGAATGCGGAATCTCATTGGCGAAATAGAAGCGCAGCCATGCAAGGCTGACATCCCTTTTCGTTATTGCTTCCGGTTCCAGATTCACGCTTTTCTGCAGCATTTCACTCATAATTGTATCCACCTTTCCATAACTTCATCCTAATAGTCATCCTCTTCCTCGTTGTCTGCAGTATTGATTCCGGAAGCGGAGAACATGCTCACAGCCTCTGTTTTAGACAGAACGAAGATAAAGGCGATGATGGTACCAATGATTGCATACGTAATCATTGTGATATTCAGACTCTTTAATACGACAGCGACAAAGTAGGCAAGCAGGAAGAAAGCAATATAATTCTTTTTTCCGATTACATAAATCGTAACAGCGATACCGATGGATGCCAGTCCGCCTCCGATTACCTCCAGAATATGGAAGAGGATGCTTCCGGATGTGGATTGTACGATATCCGCGATAACCGGTGCTCCATAATACAGAGATACGAACATGAAAGGAACAAAAATCAGAAAGGCCACCAGGATCGGAATGAAAATGATAGATATTGTAAGCATTTTATCGTTGGCACTTTTTGCGTATTTATCCGTGAATTTCTGCATAACGAAGGTGTTGACGAAAAAGCGGAACTGATACAGATAGGAACCGAGCAGTCCAACCGGTACAGCAACGGCGATAGCTGCCTCCGGCTTCATATCTCCAAGCAATGCCACCGGTACAGCAATGGCTGCGGCAATGGCAGGCTCGGAGGGCATCTGACCTCCCGGAGAAAAGACCCCCATATAGATCAGCTGAATCGCTGCGGTGATAATCATCGCTTCAGCGACACGGCCGAATACGAGACCGACGATCAGTCCGGTCATCATTGGGGTAAAGCGCAGTGTCGTTGTGGCACCTCCCAAAAATGAACGTGACATAACCAGACCGATCCAGATGGAAATAACTACTGCCTGTACAATCGTGATTTGCATATTTCTGCCTCCTTGAACGTGTACATCATTCTGCGGTTTTGTGACCGCCAAATCCCTTTCTCAGTGATGCGACGACTTTCCCTGTGAAGGTATCCTCATACAACGAGCGATAGCGCATCATCAGGGCTGTGGATATTACCGGAACGCTGACATTACAGCGCATTGCCTCCTCCACTGTCCATTGTCCTTCTCCGGATGCATACATGATTCCCTTCACGGCATCCAGCTTTTCATCCTCTCTGAATGCCTCCTCAGCCAGCTTCATGAGCCAGCTTCGAATGACAGAGCCGTGATTCCACAATCTTGCGACCTGTGCATTATCATAGGGATAGGGGCTGTGCTGTAATAGCTCAAAGCCCTCTCCTATGGCCTGCATCATGCCATATTCGATTCCATTGTGCACCATTTTCAGATAATGACCGCTTCCCGCATCACCGGCATACAGATACCCCTGATCCGAAGCAATGCGTTGAATCAGCTCTTCGATAACTGCAAAGTGCTCACGTTCACCCCCAATCATAAAGTTGGCTCCCTCAAGGGCACCGCGAATACCGCCGGAGGTTCCTGCATCATAGAAATGTATCTTTTTCTTTTTTAGAAATTCATAATTACGTATCGAATCTCTGTAAAATGAATTTCCCCCGTCGATCACGTAATCCCCTTCCTCCAGCAACTCTGCAAGTTGGTGTACCATGCTTTCGGTTATGTCCCCTGCCGGAAGCATCAGCCAGATTATACGCGGTTTCTGCAGAGCAGCAATCAGCTCCTGCAGCGTTTGTACAACCGAGATTCCTTTTGCTTTTGCCTGCTTTCGGGGTCCTGTCTGTATGTCATACCCATAGGCACGAATACCACTGCTCTGCATGTTCATAGCAATATGAAGACCCATTTTCCCCAAACCGATTAAACCTGCTTCCATTCCTTCATCTCCTTTCCGTGCACTCAATCCGCATCAGCAGATAGCGCTTACACCATCTATTATAAAAATAATTTCCATATTGTCAATCATATATTGCAAATAATTTCCAATTTGTGAAATGTTTATATCCGTGTAAACGCAAGTTGGGATGCGTTGGTGACAGCTTGGGGATAAAGCTTCATATATCCCATTATATTCAGGTTTATTTTCATTTATGTTGAAAAAAAATCATATCGTTTATTTTCACATTTCATTCGTAATCCGGGATAATCCACTGTTAATCAGACAGGTAATATTTTCATATTTGGATTTAATATATAAAATAATTTTTCAATAGCTGAAAATAATTTCCAATATAACACCACATTTCGCAATATCTGTTATAATATAAGTATCAGAAACGGGGTGTATGTATGAGTATGGAATTTGCAGGACGGGTGAAGGGTCATTATTACGGTTTGAGTAAAACGGAGAAAAAAATTGCCGATTATCTGCTGGAGCATGCAACGACCGCTAGACACTTATCCATTCAGGAGCTGGCAGAGGATATTGATGTATCCATGTCTGCTATCTCCCGATTCACCAAAAAGATCGGCTATAGCAACTATCAGGAAATGCGGCTGCAGCTGAGTGAACCATTTGATCATCTGAGCGAATCGTTTTTTGCGTCCCTTGATGAGAACGACACAGCAATGAATATCGCAAAGGCTACCTTTCAAAGCGGTATTACCTCGCTTTCCTCAACAATGGCGGTATTGAATCAGGATTCTCTTGAACAGGCCGTACATCTGCTTGGAAGAGCAAAAACCTGCGGACTGTTTGGAATGGGAGCTTCCTCCGTCATTGTACACAGTGCCTATCAGCGGTTTCTGCGAACCTCCTTAAACTGCCAGTTTTCACTGGATTACCATATGCAGCTGATGTATGCAGGAAGGCTGTGTGAAAAGGACTGTGCCCTAATCGTATCGCATACCGGAAGAAACAAGGATGTTCTGCGTATTGTGGATATCCTGAAGGAGCGCGGTGTCCCAATCATATCTGTCACCAGCAACGCCGCATCCCCTCTTGCCCGGAAAAGTGATGTTTTTCTATTTTCCATTTCAGAGGAGACAAAATTTCGTCCGGAGGCGATTTCCTCCAGTGTTTCCCAGCTGATGCTGATGGATACCCTCTTCACACTGTACGCCATCAAAGAGGATAATGATCCGGAGTACTTCAACAGAATTCGCCGAATCGTAAACACGACCAGAATTCCATAAGAATATGCTGTAATGAACATCTTTCGTATGCCCTGATGCTGGAAACATAATAGAAAGAAGCTCTTATACGTTTATGCAGTCAGATCTTCCTGTCCATCTGTGTTTAAAAGGAGGGAAATATCAGGCTGCCTATTGCGATTCACCTTTGTTCCATCAGCCTCTCCCTATGTTCATGCAAACCAATTTTGTATATTCCAGAACTCTTTTTCTGTAAATATTAACATAAATAAATACAAATCGTATAAATATCAAGCTTATTCATTTTCAGTAAAATTTTATGGTATTATTAACTATGAAATTTTAAGAGATATAAGTATGAAAAGAAGAAAAAGAGTCAAACGAAAAGTAAAAATTGCAGCCGTCATTGTGCTGCTTATATGTATAGCTGTCAGTCTGATAATCATAAACCGAACTCATATTCAGCTGGCTTTTAAAGGGTATGACAAGGATGAACGCAATATTATAATGACATTAAGTGCACAGGAGATCGATGAGTATGTATCCTTTGCGTCAGACATTGATATATCGAAATGGAACCGGATGAAAAACAATAAGCATTATCTGGATTATGAACTATATGCAGAGAATGGCGCTGATAAAAAAGAAGCTGTCGCTTATGTTGATCAGTTTTATGCAGACTATTATCAAGCCTTACGCAGCCAGTGGTTTGATCAGCCAACCCTTCGTACACTGATGAAAAAGACCAGTCTTGCTGATTTTAAAACAATAAAGGATAAGAAGCTGACCTGGAAACAGATTCAACCTTATATCTATATAAACGGACGTATACTGGAGGATGTCCCTGACTATCTGAAATCAGGCTTAAAGCCTCTTGAAGCAGTAATGCGTATTTCATATGCGTCCATAAACTCTTCAGCATCAATCACAATTCAGCGATCCTATTCACTTGATGACCCAAAACATCTATTACTGATGATCAAAAGAGGCTTTTATGTACCGAAAACCTACGTTCCTGAAAATTTAACAGCTGTTCAAATCCCTGTAGCTCACAATGACGGAAACAATCTAATGCGAAAGGATGCGGCAGACGCTTTGGAAAGCATGTATAAGGATGCGAAAAAGCAGGGGCTTATTCTAGCTATTAACAGTGCGTATCGGCCTTATAACGAACAGCAGCAGGTGTATGATGAATATATGGTGACCTATGGTTTACAGACAGCTGTGAAGCTGGTAGCAGAGCCCGGCTGTAGTGAGCATCAGCTCGGATTGAGTGTGGATTTAACCAGTCAAAGTGTCATGGACGGCACATATGCGGTATTCGGAGACACACCGGAATACCAATGGGTAATTAAAAATGCTCACAAATACGGATTCATTTTACGTTATCCCGAGAATAAACAAATATATCAGGACAGCAAATGAACCGTGGCATTTCCGTTATGTAGGAACTGAAGCCGCTACAGAAATATACCGTAAAAATCTGTGTCTGGAAGAATATACACTGCAGCATGGTTTCTCATATCCCGTTTCAATAAAGCGCTGATAGCAAATGGATGATATTCATTATGAACCGTCCAGTTATTTTCCTATGAGGTCAATACGATTTTTATTTCATACTGGAATGTATCCTTTTTATGTATTCGGAGTTTTTTCTGTTATAATACTAGTAGATGGTTATCCCATTAAATAATCCAGCGCGAACCATAAGCTCACATGAATTCCCTGGGAGGTTCGCGCATCATTTTGTTCAAATTCGCACAAATGTAACAATTTCAACGCAATTTTCATTAACCAAAGTTTTATAATTGCGTAAATTTGTTTCATTTAGGGGATTTCATGGGATTTTTCACGGTCTAGCCTCCCTGAGGCTAGTGGATCTAAATGCTATAATCTTGACAAGGGAAGTAGCACGGCTTGTCTAGCCTCCCTGAGGCTAGTGGATCTAAATCTATAGTGCTGCTGGCTCCTGTTATGATTTCCGGGAGGTCTACCCTCCCTGAGGCTAGTGGATCTAAATTTATTTATAAGATTTCCCATTATCCTATGAAAAAATACGATTTCCTTTTGCCTGACAGTAATGCAAGATTATTACAGGCTTAAGAACATCGTATTTTTTAATTCATTTTGTTTATCCGCTCTTCTTTTTATATGTGCGCTTTAGCTGTTCCATAAAAACAGCAAGGACTGCAATATCCGCAGGATTCACACCCGAAATACGGGAGGCCTGTCCCATCGTCAGAGGCTGTACCTTATTCAGCTTCTGTCTTGCCTCCAGTGACAGATTCACCACCTGATCATAGTCAAACCGCTCAGGCAGGCATACCTTGTCCATCGCCCGCAGATGTTCCGCATCACGCTTGGCTTTTTTTATGTATCCCTCGTAGCGAATCTCGATTTGCACAAGCTTCGCAATCGCAGGATCAAATTCGCGTTCCAGATAGGGCTCTAAAAGTGCGATGGTAATTCCCGGTCGCTTCAGCAGCTCTGCAGCACTGATCCCCTCCTTCAGCACATCCAGTCCTAGCCGTTCCAGCAATCCATTAACTGTTGATTTTGGTGTAAACCGAACACCTGCAAGATAGGAAATCATTTCTTCGATATTTTGCATTTTCTTCTGATATCGTGCATAACGCTCATCGCTGATCAGACCTGTCTCATACCCATATTCGCTTAGTCTTGCGTCTGCATTATCATGACGCAGCAGCAGCCGATATTCAGCACGGGAAGTAAGCAGACGATACGGCTCCTTTGTCCCCTTTGTCACCAGATCATCAATCATGACACCGATATAGGCTTCATCACGATGCAGGATTAAAGGTTCCTTGTGATCCAGCTTGCGAACTGCATTGATTCCTGCCATCAGTCCCTGTGCCGCAGCTTCCTCATATCCACTAGTACCGTTGATCTGTCCAGCAGTATATAAATTCTCAATGATTTTATTTTCCAAGGTCGGCTTGCATTGCAGCGGATCTATGGCATCATATTCAATCGCATAGGCATATTTTTCAATAGTGCAGTTTTCCAGACCAGGCAGAGAATGCAGCATAGCCTCTTGTACATCGTACGGCATAGAGGTAGAGAAGCCCTGTACGTAGGTCGTATCCAGCGACTCGCTTTCCGGCTCCAGAAAAATCTGATGACGCTCTTTATCCGCAAAACGTACCAGCTTATCCTCAATACTGGGACAATAACGCGGTCCCACTCCCTTCACCAATCCGGAATACATGGCAGAGCGCTTCAGATTTCTGTTGATAATGTCGTGCGTCTTTGCCGTCGTGTAGGTAAGATAACAGACAGCCTGCTGATCAAATGGACGAATTTCCTTTGTATCCTCAGAGAAGCAGATAAATTCATCCGTTCCCGGCTGTACTACGGTTTTTGAAAAATCAATGGACGCCGTTCGTACACGGGCAGGTGTTCCAGTTTTCAATCGAAAGGTTTCAATCCCCAGATTACGAAGACTCTGTGACAAATTCTCCGTTGTTGGCTCATCCTCAGGACCGCTTAAGGTAGAAGTATGCCCAACCAGAACCGTACTGCTCATAAATGTACCCGTTGTCATAATCAAAGCACGACAGTTCACAACGGTTCCATCCTTTTGACGAACGCCGCTTATCCTGCCATCCTTAGCCAGCACCTCTTCCACACACATTTCACGGATTTCCAGATACTCCTGTTGTAATAGCTTGTCTTGCATATAGCGCTTATATTCCAGCTTATCCGATTGTACGCGAAGACACTGAACACCCGGTCCCTTCGTTGTATTCAGCATTTTAAACTGCAATGCAGTCGCATCGGCAGCTTTTCCCATTTCACCGCCAAGTGCGTCAATCTCTCTCACGACGATTCCCTTTGCAGGACCTCCAACACTCGGATTGCATGGCATGGATGCAATCATATCAATATGCATAGAGTATAGAATTGTCGTTTTCTTCAAACGGGCACAGGCCAACGCAGCCTCAACTCCTGCATGACCCCCGCCAATTACGATAACATCAACCATACGATTTCCTTTCCTAATGTCCCTTATAGCCACATTTTGCACAGGTATTTCCCGATCCCATCAGGGCCCCGCAGTGTGGACACATATGCTCCTTTTTACGTATTTCCTTATCGAACTCACTTACAAATTCCCGCTGAATTCGTTTTCTTCTCATATTCAGACGAAGCAGGAAAATTGCTATGAATAGCATAATTGCACAGACGAGCAGACTGCATGCACTCCTCCAGAATGGATATGCTTCTATATATGAATAGAGTGCAAATATGCCAGCTAGCAGTGCTATAAGAATACAGAGCGCAAATGACAGCCAGCGCTGTTTCAAGCTGAGACGTGAATTGTTATATTTCATGATGATTCCTTCCTTCATTTCCAATGCATCCCACAGCCTATAATCTCATGAGAAACCCAATCCCGAATATGTCCTCATTCGGGTTATATTATAGAATATTTTCAAACGTATGAACAGGGATTTTTTTATATTTTGCGTTTGTATTCGTTCTAGTGAGCACTGTAAGCGCTCCGTTTTACCGATTCTTCTGCATAAGGTAATCCTTGTTTCCAGAAAACAGATTTTCTTTTATTAGACACAGATTTTCGTATAGATTCAATAGTATTCACTTACGTATTCTGCTTGCTTACTGCAATTATTAGCCAGTTGGTTTGTAAGAAAATACAGACCAGATTAAAACATTGAAAATCAACACATGGAACTTCATAACATACATATTAAAAAATAACAGAGATTCCAATAGTCCTGTGCCTGCCATCGTATTCAAAGCTGAATACACCCCTTCCAAAATACACTTATAGAAAGCAAGGAAAAGACATACACTTATAAAAAGCAAGGAAAAGCATTGACTTTTCACTCATTTTTTTCTATACTTTAGGTACTGAGACAGAAAGCCTGTAAAGGCTGAAAAGAGAGTGTCGCCTGCAAGCAAGCACTCTCTTTTTTACAGAGGTCTGAGACAGAAGGGGTGTGCAAGATTTCCACATGCAGGATAAGGACTGCCACAGAAATCGATCATTTACTTCGCTGCGTTACCGGCGAATCTGCCGTTCGATCATATAGATCAGCGTCAGAAACATCAGGTACGCCACGATCTGATCCGTATGTACTTCCCCTTCATTTCAGCACACATATCCTTGTGTCCATACTGTTACCTCCACTATTACATACGGTTTCTTTTTTTAAAACTCCTAAATTTTTTGACATTTCTCTGAAATAACCTATAGTTAAATATAAAATCACACAATGCTCCTATAGCGGCAGCCCTGAAATCTTATCTCCTCCACTTTATGCGATTCATGTCATTCCTGGAAATAAACCTCCCTTGCCATATCAAATAGAATGACATGAGCTCCCTGCAGTGTCTTGATGCAGAAGCTTTCATCAATTTCCACAGCATCGCGCTGCTGTAAGCAAATATCATTACACTCCACCTCACCTTCTATAACAATAAGATATACCTGACGGGAAGGCTCTACCGGAATATCCAGCTCCTTTCTGGAAGATAAAGCGCTGACATAAATATCCATATCCTGATGGATTTGCACATAAGCTGTATTCTTATGACCACTTACGATATGCAGCAAACGGTTTTCGCGAGCCTCCCATGGAATGCGTGCTTCACCATACTGCGGAGTATAACCGCTTCGATCAGGCAAAATCCAGATTTGAAGCAGACGTAATATTTCCTCCCCGTCGTTTTTCTCACTGTGGAAAACTCCGGTCCCCGCACTCATGTACTGTATTTCCCCACGTTTCAGTGTTGATACATTTTGCATGCTATCGGCGTGGGTCAGCCCCCCTCAATCACATAGGTTATGATTTCCATATCCCGATGCGGATGGGTTTCAAAGCCGGTATGAGGCTGTATCGTATCATCATTAACTACCCGCAGCACACCGTAATGCATGTTTTTCGGATTGTAATATTCCGCAAAGGAAAAGTGAAACCAGCTGTCCAGCCAGCCGAGACAGCTTCTTCCCATATTGCGGTGATCAATCTTTTTCATCATTGTATATACCTCCATATCCAGTATGTACATGTATAACACTTCCATGCATGCGCAGTTACACTGAACATCACTGAGATAAGAAAAAACTCTCAGATGCCGCGTGATTCATAATACATGGGCTGCTTTTTCTGGCATGCACCTTATCCGGAACGTTCGCATCTTGTTGTCCGCCATCATGATTTATAAACGCTCTTGTCTGCGGCTATATGCTGTAACAGTGATTCCGCAGTGCTGTACCACAGGCATTCAGACGCAAAACAGCAAAAAGAAAGGATACTCTTTCAAGTACCCTCAGTGTTCCATATTCAAATAAACAAACAGCATCCGGTTTTTACCGGACATATCCTTAAGAACCTCAATTCTTGCATTTGGAAAATATTTCTTCGCCTCTTCACTTAGCGCTTCCTTCTGGTTATAGCCCATTTCAAACGCCATCATAGCACGTTCCTTCAACACCTTTACGGCATTTTCAAAGATAATGCGATAGAATTTTAAGCCGTCGTCTCCTCCAAATAGCGCCACGTGCGGTTCATAGTCCACAACACTGTGCTCCATTTCCTCCTCACGCGGTATGTAGGGAGGATTACTAATTAGAATATCCACCTTCAGATTGCGGTCAATCAGCGGCTGTAACATATCTCCAACCATGAAATTGACGATTGCTTCATTGTCATCAGCATTCTTTTTCGCAACAGCTACAGCCTGTTCACTGATATCCGTTGCCATCATATGCAGATTCGGTTCTTCCTTTTTCAAAGAAACCGCAATCGCCCCGCTGCCGGTTCCGATATCCACCGCCATCACATTATCCTGACTGGAAAAATGCTCATCATAGGCTGCCAGAATATTTGCGACCAGCTCTTCCGTTTCCGGGCGCGGAATCAAAACATCCTCATTCACGGTAAAGCGATAGCCGTAAAACCATTCAAAACCAAGAACATGTCCGAGAGGAATACCGGTAAGAAGGCGCTGAATACCTTCTTCATAGAGTTCTTCCAGCTCCGGCTGCATTTCCTCATCGAATTCCATATACAGATTGTGCGCTTCTTTATTCGTCAGCTCCAGCATATACAGCAGGGCAGACTGTTCGCCATAGCCGGCTTCCTCCATACGCGCCTGAGCATTCTTCAGCACGGAATGATAGCTGCTCATTATTTCTCCCCTGCCAGCTTTGCCTGCTGATCCGCACTCAGTAATGCATCCAGCAGATCCTGCATTCTGCCTTCCATAATGCGATCCAGCTGATTCACGGTATATCCGATACGATGATCAGTTACACGATTCTGCGGATAATTATAAGTACGGATTTTTTCTGCACGATCTCCGGTGCCGATCTTGTTCCGGCGTTCGATACCCTGCTCTTCTTCCAGCTTGCGCTGATGCTCCTCATACACACGGGAACGGATTGTCATCAATGCAGTTGCACGGTTTTCATGCTGTGAACGTCCGTCCTGACACTTAACCGTAATTCCGGTAGGCTTATGCACAATACGAACTGCGGAATCGGTCTTATTGATATGCTGACCTCCGGCTCCGCTGGCGCGCATGGTTTCCATTTCCAGATCGTTCATATCAATATCAAAATCCTCCGGTTCGATTTCCGGTGTTACCAGAACGGTTGCTGTAGAGGTATGGATACGCCCCTGACTTTCTGTCTTGGGAACGCGCTGTACACGATGACTTCCGGATTCAAACTTCAGTTTCCCATAAACGCCATCCCCCTTGACCATAAAGGAGACAAGGGAGAAGCCGCCTGCTTCACAGTCATCCATTTCTACGATTTCTATCTTCCAACCCTGACTCTCTGCAAATTTGCTGTACATCCGGTACAGGTCACCTGCGAAGATATTTCCTTCATCTCCACCGGCTGCCCCGCGAATCTCCACGATGGCATTATGAGAATCATTGGGATCCTTTGGTATCAGTAGAATTTCCAGCTTTTCCAGATATTCCTCAATCTTAGGCTCCAGCTCCTCGATTTCCATTTTCGCCATTTCCTTGATTTCCTTGTCATCCTCCAGCAAAAGCGCCTTGGCATCCTCCAGAGCACTCACACTGTTTTTATATTCCGTATAGGTTTCCACCACCTGAGTCAGATCGGCCTGCTCACGTCCCAGCTTGGCCAGCATCCTGCTGTCGGTTACGATTTCCGGTGACATCATCATTTCATTGATTTCATGATAACGGTTCACCATTCCTTCAAGGCGTTCTATCATTACACTCATACTATACCTCCTACGAGTTCTTTCTCTCATTATGCCTGAAAAACGCATAAATATCCTTATATACTATATCATTGAACGGCTGAATTGCAAAGAATAAAATGTAGGAATAGATGCTTTCCCTTCGAATATATGCGTTGCTGAGTGAATGAGAGCAATCGTAAAAAAAACGGCAAGTGATTTTGCGAGTGCTGCAGATGATACCATGAGATACCCGATCACGAAGAGAAACCTTAAAATCAGTTAACAGCTTTTCCTTGTCAATTTACAGACAAGCACGAAATACCGTTACGCCTTCGGTTAAAGCACAGGTTATCAATCACTTCATAAACAGCTCTTTGCGGCTGTGAACCTTTACTTTGCGATATAGCCTTTTCATATACGATGCGACCGTATTCTCCTTTAATCCGCTGGCCTCAGCCATCTCCCTTCGACTATATCCCTTTAACACATAGTTTACCAGCTCCAGCTGTCGCTGCATGAAAGAAATACATCCTTTCCAATTTCCAGTATGACTGTCATAATGCCATCCGGCTGGCAGATTTCGATTATGTGATGAACAGCCTCTACGATCTGTTCCTGATGATTTTCCTCCTCCAGCAATATGCAATAGAACAACAGCGCATATATCGTTCCAAACATCTGCTTTCTTTCATGCGCCTGACTTTCCAGCAGGGATGCCACAACACGCAACTTTGCATAATTACGAATCTTTATCAGATACATGCCGTAAACAATAGAAGAATACAGGGTAGCTCCCTGAAGCAGATTTCCTTTTCTCCCCTCCTGGATCCATTCAGCAACTTTTTCATATTCACCGGATAAAATATATAAATAGGCCTGTGCAAGATCGATTTCCGAAAGAAGCGGCGGCAGGATCACCTTTTCCCGCAGAACAGCCAGCTGTTGATGAACAAATTGCAGTAATGTATGATCACGAAGATGATATGCGGCTCTTCCAATTGTAAACAGCGAGGATACACAGATCCATTTCTGACGGTAATGCTCAGCAATGTAGTATGCTTCCCATGCTGTATGTATGCTTTCCGCAAAGCGGGCGCTTTCCAGCTGCTGTTCAGCGGATGACTGTTCCATTAAACCACCATTTGAGTTATTGGTGATTTCAAAGTAGTAATGCAGGTCCTTATGTAGGATATTGACGATTCTCTGGATATCTCCCGGTTTTCGATGATATAAAAACAGATTGTGCGGACTGCCGAAGGTTGATATGATTTCCGGATTGCTGATTCGTGAGGTCTGATTACGCAGCAGAGTTTTTGACCGCTTAAAATAGCGGCTCATCTCATGTAAATTGTTATAGCGGGAATACGCCAGAATCAGCTCCACCTCCCCCTGCAGCAGCTGTTCATCCCCATGCAGGCTTCCGCTATGCAGCGCATGTAGAAAGCCCTCCAGCAGCTGCTTTCCATAAAATATATCCTGCAGATTATTGAAATTATCCATAATGGCATGCAGCCATGCATATGGATAATCCACGTACAGCTCCATTGGTACCATCTGATAGATATTCCGCATTAACTCAGTATCATAATCTGCAAAGTTTTTGCTTTCGTATAATTCCAGCAGCTGCAGTATTTTTTTATAATCCTTCAAAAGATAAAGCTGACGCAGACAATTGAGGATATCACCGCTGCTTTCGTAATAATCGGCAATTTTGCGATAGAGATGACTCGGATTTTTTTCATACATAAGGAATTTATCATACAGGAACTCACGAAATACAGGAGAGTAGGTAAAGAGGCGTGTAGTTCTGTCCACCTGCACAAACCAGTGGAAATTCATCATCCAGGTCAATATTTTCATGATTCCGGTATCCACGCATAAAGCCTCAATGAGCTGGATATTGAGTGCTCGGGAACAGACAGCACAGCCAGACTCTGCCGCTGTGCCTGATTCAGCTGCCGGTATATATATACGTCAAACAACGGATACAGCTGCAAATCCGGATTCAAAGTGCGTACGGCTCCATATTCCTCCAGCAGTGCATGCACACCGATGGTCCATCCGCAGGTAACTCTTAAAATTTCCCGCACTTCCCGTTCATCAATGCAAATCTGATTCACAGCTGCCAGCTTCTGAATATCGGCAAACTGAAATCGCAGCATTGTCGTAGGGATCAGCAGCGTCCATCTATAAAGCTCTGAATTAAAAAAAGAGGGAATTCCTGACGCAAGAAGTATAATCCTGCAGCTATGTTCCCTCCGTTCGTACACCTTCATGATTTGTCTGTCCAGTATATGATTGCGATATTGATCCAGTATGATGATATCATAGCTGCCGCTATCTATACTTTTCTCAAAAATTTCCCCAAGCTGTTTACGATTTTTCTTATGCATATGAATCCAGCAGCACCTTTCCTTTCGATTATGCAGAAAGGAAGCAACTGCTGTTGTCTTGCCAAAGCCATCCGGTCCGTAAATGCAAATCAGCGGATAGGAAACCATATGCTTCAGCATTGAATTAAATTGTTTTCTGGCAATCTGTCTCATATTCCTTCACCTATACCATTATAGCGTATATTACAAGGAATTCAAAAGCGAATTATTACCATTTTATGTATATTCCAAAAAAATCTACAGCTCCTGAATTACGCAGAAGCCCCCATGTATTGTAACAGTATTTTTTACATCCATTTTCTGCCTGACTATCAGATACAGGATATGCCTGCTTCAAATCCCATACATCAATCAGATGAGGATCACATGCAGCACCTCTTCAAATATTTGTGAAGCAGAATACTTTAACTATAGTTGTTTCATGGCAGCCATCTGCAGTGCTCTGCCATTTCGTTTTTGTATCGTAAGAAATTCATTCACTCGCTTTCTTAAACAAGCGCTGTATAAGCGTTATCACAAATTGAAAAACAGCGGCTCCCACATCACTGGGAACCGCTGTACAGCTAACGAATAGAGAAATAGATACCAAATACGAGAGAGATGAAGAGTATCAGTACAAGTGCTGTTACAATCAGTACAGACAGCTGTCCTTCTTTTCTTATTTCCTTCAGTGCATTCTTTACAGAAAAGGTATTCCACTGGAAATATTTTCTCAGTGATAGCATCATCAGGACTGCCGAGATGAAGTTCATCAGAATGAATTGTCCAATCGTCATCAGCAGCAGATTTACACGTATGCTTTCCACATGCTGAGGAACCGCAAGATCCTTCAGAAAATGCTTCAGTACATACCAGACATACAGATTGGCCGTACAGATCATAAAGCCGGTAATCACGATCGGACTTTTACTGATCAGCTCTTCGTAGGATTTACCGCTCAGGTTTGACAGACCGCCTACATATACCAGAAACAATACGACCATGGCAACACACGCATACTTCGCATACCGGATATAACGGAAACCGCCTGTTTTTGCGAGCTTGTTTTTCTGTCGGATAAGATCTCTTCTTTTCATACTGACTCCTCCTGCAATGGTTGCCATTTTCTCATCTCCTCTATTATGGTTAGTCTAAATGCAGATAATCCTTTACTTTTGTTGTAATATTTACAACACGAACACCATATATTACCTGAACAGAGTTCTTTCCGCGTACAACGCCGATAGCCTCCAGATAATTTTTCCAGCTTGTATCCGGTGCAATCAGGGAATCATCCTTGACTGTAACACGAAGACGGCTGGCACAGCAGGTTACGGTTTCAATATTGTCCGCTCCCCCAAGAGCTTCAATAATACGAATCTCGAGTGCATCCTCAGGTGCGGAAGAGACATTCGCTTCATCCTTACCGCTGTTTTTGATTTCATTGTATTCTTTTTTGCTCATCAGCTTGATTTCACCCTCGTCATCACGACCAGGTGTTTTGAGGTTGAATTTCGTAATTGCGAATTTGAATGCAAAGTAGTATACGATAAAGGTTACAGGAAGCAGCCACAATGCGCTCATGGCATGTACCTTCTGCGGCTGGAACAGGTTTGGAATCATGAAGAACAGCGCAGTTCCATTGATGGAAATATTTGTGATTTCCGCTGCGACATAGCACAGACCGCACAATGGAGCGTATACCAGCCAGTACAGTGCAGGTGCAACAAACAGGAAGGTATACTCAATCGGTTCTGAAATACCAACCATTGCCAGCGTGAAGACAGACGGCACCAGCAGTGATGCTACCTTCTTCTTATTTTCCGGTTTTGCACAGCGATACATAGCAAACGCGGCACCCGGCAGACCAGCCAGCTGGAACAGCAGGCGTCCGTTGGTGAAGTTTCTTGTGATATAGCCGGTTGCACTTGCGCTTGCAGCCTGACCGTTGATAATGTTTTTAACACCCTCATACATCACACCGTCGATCATCATCGTACCGCCGACCTTTGTATATTCGATCGGGAATGCAATCAGATGGTGAATACCGAATGGCAGCAGCATCTTATCCAATGTACCGAACACGAAGGTTCCCAGCAGACCACTTGTACGGATGAAGCCGGTGATACTCTGCAGAGCACCTGCGACATACGGCCATACATAATAGAATGCGATTGCCAGTGGAATAGAAGCAAGAGCGACCATAATAATAACGAATTTTGTTCCTGCGAAGAATCCGAACATTGCCGGCAGCTTTGTATCAACGAATTTGTTGTGCAGTCCTGCAGCAATCAGACCGGTAACAATACCGGAGAAGATTCCCATGTTGTATGAATAAATCCCCAAAGAGCTTGACCATAAAGCATTGAAGTTCAAGGCAGCCTGCTGTGTATAACCGCTTTTTACCAGTGCGTCAACAGTCGTGGTTTCAGCGGTCCATCCTTCCAGCGCAGCCCAGCCTTCAATTCCTCTCATAAAGCAGAAGAATAAGATCAGTCCCGCAAATGCTGCCCATCCTTTCTCCTTCTTGGCAAGAGTGAAGGCAATTGCCACGGCGAACCATAGCTGCAGATTGTTCATAAACATGAATCCCAGATTGGTGATCATGGTGAACAGATTGTACAGGATGTTTCCTTCCGGCAGGATGTAGTTTGTAAATGCACTACCGATACCCACGAAGAAACCAACGAGCACAAGCAGGATGATTGGAACCATCATTGCCCCGGCAAATGTCTGAAGTTTTGCCTGAATGTTTTTCATAGCTTGTTCCTCCTTTGTTTACGCTTTCATTTTAGCATGTCCGCCAATTTGAAAAAGAATGCAATGAGTTACGGTAATTCATTATTATTGTGGTAATTTTTCATCACCCTTTTGTACATGCCAGTTCCACAAGTGCCTCATAGTAGATGTCACTCGCTTTTAACAGCGACTTCACAGGCATACATTCGTTGGGCATATGAGGGCGAGGATCCTCATCAGGAAAGGTCGCACCAAATGCCACCCCGTGATCCAGAACGCGGGCATAGGAGGCTCCCCCCTTGGTAAACACCGCAGCATCTTCCTTCATAACCCTGTGATATGCTGTTTTCAGACTCTGAATCAAAGTGCTGTCCTCTGCAACATAGAGCAGACGCTTATGGCGTAAAACCTCAAGCTCACAGCCATAATGCTGTGCCGTTTTGCGTAAAGTATGAAGAAGGCTTTGCTCATCCGTTGACCGCACATAACGCACATCGACACACAGCTCCAGCTGTCCATCCTGCGTATTCAGCGACATCAAACAAACAGAGCCGCAGCCCATGGCAGCATCCTCATGATACAAACCGCTTTTCTTACCGTAAAAATCATCAAGAAAATTCTCGTATATCATATTCACCATCGGATACAGAGAGCTTGCTTGATCGAGGTGTCCGTGAAAATCCTTAACAAATTTGAAAATAGCATTATCCCCGCGCTGCGGATTGCGGGAAAGTGCACGTACACCACGATAGGTGATTTTTATGCCATCGTGCATAACCTCAATCAGATTGGTACGCTCAACAAAGCTGACATCACTGCCCTTGGGAACAATCACCTGTAAATCATCACAGACGATATGCAGACGCTCCTTGCAGTGCAGGCTGATATCCGAATCTGCATTCAGCAGGAAGCGTACCTGCAAAATCCCCTTTTCTCCATTGACAATGGGAAAGTTGCCATCCGGGGAAAAGCCGCAGATTGGTTGCGGGTTATGCTTGAAATAATGCTCCATGCATTCCCATGTTGTTTCCTCAGCCCCTCCGGCAATGAGGCGGATCGGATGATACAGTGTACGACCTTCCTGCCTGATACGGGCCATTGCATATAAAGCTGCCAGCAGCGGTCCCTTGTCATCATTGACTCCCCGGCCGTACAGCATACCGTCTATCTCCCGCATTTGAAAGGGATCGCCGTGCCAGTGAGAGCGTTCTCCTGCTTCCACCACATCCAGATGAGCCAGCACGCCGATATAATCATCTCCCTCACCAAGTTGGGCATCTACAGCATAGCCGTCAAAATCATGGACGCTAAAGCCCTCCCGCTGAGCAATCTGCAGGAAGACATCCATTGCATTCCGTATCTCTTTGCCAAACGGGGCAGATATACCTGCAGTGCGTTCATCACGGACGGATGGAATTTCCACCAGCTGCTTTAAATCCTGCAGCAGCTCACTCGTTCTTTTTCCTGTATCATAGATAGTTTTCATTATGTTATACCTCCTTATATGGTTATAAATTCCACATGAAATTGCCGCTGTCATTCTTGACAGAACAGCGTTTCACACGTATAGTTGCAAGTGAAAGCGAGGGTGCACGCTTATGAATAAACGAATCATGAAAATTGTGGATGTTCTGTTGAAGCAGGACTCCTATATCACGATTGATAAAATCTCCGAAGAGCTTGCCGTATCCAACAAGACGATTCGCAATGACCTCCAGATCGTGGATCAGTATCTCGAGGAAAACAACCTCAAGCTGATTAAAAAAACCGGCGTCGGTATCCGTATTGACGGTAAAGTCAGGGACAAGCTGCACGTATTGGAAAGTGTACGGGAGAAAAATAAAACGCTTGCCGATTATTCCCCACAGGCACGTAAAATTTTTATCGGGATGCAGCTGAGTGCCTTTGACAGCTGCCGCATCTATGAGCTGAGTGAACAGCTGTTTGTATCCCGTGCCACCATTCACAAAGACATTCTCTCCTTGACAAAGGATCTGGAAACCTTCAAAATCGCATTGCATCGCAAGAACAACAACGGAATCAGTATGGAAGGCAAGGAAAAGAATATACGTAATTTTCTGCTGGAGCTGATGCTGCGTGACAATGGCTATCAAATGTTTATTGATATCATACGGCGGGATGATTACCGCTGTGACGGCTCCTATGTATTTCCCGGGCTGGAGGTTACCGATGACGAGGTCAAGGACTTTACCGGCTGTATTCTCCGCTGGGGCAATCCGTATATCAATTCCCTGACCTTTCCCTCCATGGTGCTTGTCCTGCTGCGAGCATTTGTCACCTATCTGCGCATTCAGGATCGCCATATTGTCCATCTTTCGACTTCCTTCATCGAGGATTTGCGAAAGGAACCGTTCTATAAAGAAGCACGCGAGCTGTGCGACCGGCTGGCCAATCATTACCGGCTGCAGATTCCGGATGTGGAAATACGCTATCTGCAGGTCTATTTTCTCGCTCTGCAAAACAGCCGCGATCTCAGTGAACAGGAACAACAGGAAGCGCGTATGCTGAGTGATGCTCTGCTTACCTCCTGGAGCGAACAGCTGCATCTGCCCTTTGACCGGGATGAAGCACTGCGCCAGTCTGTATATGACCACCTGTGTCCTGCCATTATCCGTTTTCATCACGGCATCCCCAATGAAAACCCGTTGATGCAGGAAATACATACGCTTTATGAACGTACCTTTCAGGTGGCAAGAAACAGCGTTTCCGTTATTGAAGAGCATTTCCACTGTAATGTGAGTGACGATGAGGTCGGCTTTCTCGCCTTACACTTGGCAGCCTCTTTGGAAAATATGAAGCAGCCGCTGAAAACCATACTGGTTGCTCACGGCGGTGTGGGAGCCGGAAATCTGCTGCGTAGAAAGCTCAGTGCTCAGATACCGGAAATCGACATCATCTCCCAGGAAACCTTCTTTTCCATTTACGAGTGCGATATCAGTGATATTGATCTGATCATCAGCACACTGGAGCTCAATCTGCATACAGATGTCACCATACTACAGGTCAATTCCCTGCTGCATGACTACGACATTCTGCGCCTAAAGGATGTGATTCGTGAATATTACAAGGTGAAAAACGATCCTTATAATTTTAAATCGGCAGCACAGGAATAAATCATATTCCCTTGCCCGCAGGAGCTTATGCATAGGAAGCACAGAAACGATATCCACTGCTTTCAGGTGCATTTCCGATGAAACGAAAAAGCCCTGTAAACGCTAAATGGAATACAGCACAAGGGCTGTACAGCTGTTGAATAACACTATCTGTGTAAATGAAAATCGGGAAGCTGTGATTCTATTGATATACAATAAAATCATACTTCCCTTTTTATGTCCCCTGAAGCGATACCGTCTACAAGCCGCCACGCTTTTATGGCAGTGTATAGGTTACTGCGACGCTTTCTCCACCCTTAACTTTGACAGGCTCCTCTCTGCGGAATTCCGCATAGCTGTCTTTATTTGTGAAAATGACGATAACACTCAGATCATATCCCTTTGATAACAGATATTCACGATCCATTTTCAACAGCGGCTCACCTTTTTTCACGTGCTTCCCCTGCTCACACAGACAGGTGAAGCCGTTTCCGTTTTCGTTTACCGTATCGATTCCGACATGAATCAGAATTTCCATACCGTTTTTCAAAGTAAGACCGACTGCATGGTTGCTGGGAAACAGCATGGTTATATCTGCATCGGCACATGCATATACGGTATCACCTGTAGAAGCGATGGCAAAGCCGTCTCCCATCATCTTCTGAGAAAATACAGGATCCTTTACATCTTCAATCGGAATCAGTGTTCCGTCCACAACAGCAAGAAGCTCCTCCCTGCTCTTTTCTTTTTTTCTAAATCCGAACATATGTCATACCTCCTGATGAAATATTTATTACAAGTATATCTTACCTGTTTCCTGCATGTATTACAATCATTTCACTGTTATTTTCGCAGCCTTTTCTATGTGGTAATTTCTTACAGCAATGTTTATAAATTGCCTTATTGATACGGATGGCGTTTCCACATCCTGCGATTGCGGAAGTTCAGCGAAGTAGCGTACAATAAGGGTGCGAAAAGAAGGAGGAACTTACTTATGAAACATATCAAAATTGCAGCTGGCCTTGCACACGTTAATTATGGAAGAATTGCGGATTTGGTTAAGGAAGTCAGTGATGCCGGAGTTGACTATATTCACTCTGACGCAGCTGACATGCACGATCTTCAAAACATGAAGCTGATGGGTGGTCATCAGATTATCGCGGGTATTCGTCCGGAGACAGACAAGCCGATCGAATGTCACATTTATACAGTTAGTATGGACAGAATGTTCATCGAACAGATTGACGAGGCGGGAGCAGATATGCTGATCATTCCTGCGGAGCACTTTATCGGCGCACAGCTGGCTTATATCATCAACTGGTGCCGTGAACGCCACATCAAGGTTGGTCTGACACTGGGCTGCTATACACCGTTATGCTTCGTTGAGGAAAGCATTTATGATATTGACCGTTTGCACATCGTAACACACGGTGTAGATGAAACCGATGGAAAAGACAACTGGGGATGGAGAAAGAGTGCCATTGATCTTGTACAGCGTGCACGCAAGATGATTGACGAGAAAAATCCAAAATGTGAGCTGGCGGTTGACGGTGGTCTTCGTGCCGATAATATGGACAAGCTGATTGAATGCAATCCGGATGTCATCGTTCTGTCCAGTGCTATTTTCAAGGATCCAGATGGAGCAGCAGCTGGTGTGAAGAAATGCAGAGCCGCAATCGATGCAGCAGCAGAAAAATACGGTCTTGAATAATACAAAGAACTCTCCCGCTGAGAGTTCTTTTAAAGAAAGCTCCATCCTGACACTGGTGAAGGATTACGGATGGATCACGTTTGCTGCTGCCATTACCGCTGTTGCGGTTAATTTCTTCTTCACCTCGACCGGACTGGCACCGGGGGGTATTACCGGGCTTTCCCTGGTTTGCTCCACCGTATTCGGTATTCCGGTTTCCACGATGTCTCTTTGTATCTCCATACCGCTGCTGATCTTATCCACCATCGTACTGGGGAAAAGCTTTGGTATCAAAACGTTGTATATTACACTGGCAACACCGCTGTTTATGAAATTGATTCCCTCCATTCATACAACACAGTTCCTTCTGGATATCCATCCGCTTCTGGAATTGGCGGTTGCCGGTCTTCTCGGGGGACTGCTGGTTGGGGCTGCCATCGGTATCGCCTTAAACCACGCCTGTGCAACCGGAGGTACGGATGTCATAGCGCTGTTGATTCAGTATGTTTTTAAATTCCTAAAGGTCAGTGTGATTCTGTTCTTCCTGGATGGCTCTGTTGTGATTGCCTCCGGTGTGATTACACAGAATGCATTGATCTCCGTATTCAGCTTTCTGTCTCTGATGGTCATCATCCAGACGATCAGCTTTGTGACAAAGCATAAGCTGAGTGCGTGAACTACCGCCAGCTATAGAGCAAGCGGCTTCTAATGAATGCTTGCACATTCATCAAAACTTTTTGTTCGTGTTCAGATACACGTAACTGGTACGTTCACAGTACCTCTACTCCATCGCTCTCGCTTTGGCATACATGGATATACTTTTCGTATGATATTGCTTGCTCCGTCGATATCGGCATTCATTAGAATGCCGTTTTTGCTTCTGTACAATCCCCGCTTGATTCTTTTTCCTGTGAAGGTATGCGTTACATCGTTTCCATAGACTGGTATTTGATCCTCGTCAATGGAACTAGCCTTCGATTGTATTGCTTCTTCACAGACCACGACTCTGATCCCTGCCGCTTCTCCTTTGTATTTGATCATTTCGATCAGCGTACGAAACGGTATCTGCACAAATGTCTGATTGTTCTTCTTCCCCATATGGATACGCTTCTTCCAACCCGCATGATTTCCTACGACTATAACTTCGATTCCTTCCTCCACACATAGATCTATTATTTTTCTTGATGCTTTGTGCAGGATATCCCTTACACGTCGATTTCGCTTTTCGCTGATACGTTTCATTCGTTTTGTTTGATGGATCCCTTTGCTATCCTTCTTTTTCGATTCTTAGCAGTGAGCGGTAATGTGCACTCTGTTTGTTATAGAATTGATTGACTGCCTTTATTTCATTTCTTAGCACAGGGCGGTGTCCGCTCGTAAACGCAATCGCTGTCAGATTATCGACACCAATATCTATGCCGGCTACTCTGCTATATTTGTATAAAGCAGTCGATATTCTTTAAACTACGTAATTTTATAACCTGTAATGTATGGCTGATATAAGATGTGACTATGGACTGCTTGACATTCTCCAGAATACTTTTACACTAAGAGTAAGAATTTGTCACAATGTGCACACACTTCCGTCTAATTATAGGAAGAGTAAAGGAGGCTGATATTATGCAGCAGGAGGAATTAAACAAACGAATTGATCAGGCGGTTCAGGGGGATCGCCTTGCACTGGAGGAGGTTCTGACAGAAATACAGGATATGGTATTCAATCTGTCACTGCGTATGCTGGGAACCATAGCGGATGCACAGGATGCCGCTCAGGAAATCCTCATTAAGGTTATGACCAGTATTTCCACCTTTCGCAAAGAAAGCAGATTTCAAACCTGGGTGTATCGTATCGCTGTGAATTATCTGATGGATGTAAAAAGAAGCATGTTCGCAGCGCATCCCCTGGATTTTGATTTTTATGCAAATGATCTGCGGGCAAGCTATGTGCCGGATGAAGAAGAAGCCCTGACGGGATGTACGAGGGAGGAGGCCGCAAGAGAGCTGAAGCTCTCCTGTACCAATGTCATGCTGCAGTGCCTGAAGCCGCAGGATCGCTGCATTTACATTCTCGGGACTATGTTTCACATTGACAGCAAAAGTGCCGCAGAAATTCTGGATATGACTCCGGAAGCATACCGGCAGCGCTTATCTCGGGCAAGAAAGCGCATGGCTTCTTTTTTAAGCACCTATTGCGGAGCAGTATCCAATGGATTCTGTCAGTGTGATAAGCGGATTCCCTACGCAGTTATGACACACCGTCTTGAGCCGCAGAATCTGGAATACAGCAGACTGAAAACACTGGATAAGCGGATTCTGAATGAATTCTGTGATCATATGGAGGAGCTGGAGGAGATTATGGACAGCTTCGATCAGCTGCCTGCCTTTCGCTGTACAATGGACGCCAAACAGCTGTTAAGGGAGCTGGTGGATTCTGAGGTCATGAAAAAGGTACAGAATGCAAAGGAGGTGGCCTGATATGTCTATTATGATGGAATACTTGCGCCAGCTACAGAAAAACAACCAGCGGGACTGGTTTCAAAGTCACAAGGATCTGCGGAAGGAAGCAGAAGCTGAGTTCGAGGAGCTTTTACAGGATCTGATGGAACGCATAGTACGCTTTGACCCCTCTATTAGCGGCTTTGCGCCAAAAGAGCTGACCTTCAAGCAGGTGCGCGACACCCGTTTCAGTAAGGATAAAACTCCGTATCTGCCTGCATTTCGCGCACATATTTCCGCAAAGGGGAAGCTTCCCATACCGGTTGGATATTATGTTCATCTAATGCCGGATAATCAAAGCTTTCTGGGAGGAGGATTGTTCGCGGATATGTTCAAGGACGCAACAGCCATGATGCGTGATGCGATTGCCGCAAAGCCGGAAGAGTTTTCCGCCATTATCGAAGCTCCTTCGTTTAAGGATCACTTCACAATTACAGGGACAAAGCTAAAGCGTGTTCCCAAGGGGTATGATCCTGACCACAGCATGGCCTCCTATCTCTGCCACAAAAGCTGGTGTCTTGAATATCCGCTCATGGATAATGAGGTGGAAGACCGCGAGAAGTTTCTCACACTAGCCTGCACCCTGTTTCAGGCAATGAAGCCGTTTCATGATTTTATGAATACGGCATTGCAGGATTTTCAGTTCCCACAGCGATAGAGATACGTATGGATATCAGAAAGAAACATGCTTATAGATGGCTATGGAAAGGTGCTGCTGTCATGATGCTGTATATATGACATTGCGCTCATTCATTTTTCACAGCATACATATCTGTGCAAGACAAAGCTGTAAATGACTTTATAAATGATACTACAGAATAAGCAGAAGCTCCCATTTTACATGGATGCCTCTGCTTATTTTGCCTGCATGCAGACTTTATGACAGTCTGCCTCTATGGCTGTTTTCGCAAATGCTGAGTTTTATCTATTTCCCCATGAAACTGCGCAAGCATTTTTTCCCATGCCGCATGCAAATTATCGTCCAGCTGAAACAGACCGGAATTTCCCACGATGAATACTTCCACCCCTGCCTGACGCAGCTCCTGAAAGGTTGCTGCATTGCAAGAGCCATCCACTTCGATTAGATACC
This sequence comes from [Clostridium] innocuum, assembly GCA_012317185.1. NCBI lineage: Bacteria > Bacillati > Bacillota > Clostridia > Eubacteriales > Clostridiaceae > Clostridium > [Clostridium] innocuum. The sequence continues at coordinate 4,336,160 of CP048838.1, forward strand.
GATAGCCATGCTGCAGCTTAAGCGCCTTCGCTTCTTTTATCTTATCCAGCATTTCGCGAATAAAAGCCTGTCCGGCAAAGCCCGGATCAACACTCATAATGGTGATTTTGTCAAGTAAATGAAGATAATGCCGGATATAGGACAGGGGAGTTGCCGGGTTCAAAACAATACCGGTCCTGCATCCAAGCTCATGAATCTTATGAAGAATACGAAAGGCATCCGTGTTGATGGTTTCTGCATGCGGCGAAAGAAAGGTGGCTCCTGCCTGGGCAAGCATGGTGATATAGTCATCCGGATGCGTAACCATTAAATGACAGTCCAGCGGTACCCTGCTGACGCGGGCTACTGCTTTGACAAAATCCGGAGATAATGTAATATTCTTTACGAAATGACCATCCATAATGTCAATATGATAAAAATCCGCACGCATATTCAGAATTTGAATCTGTTCTCTGATTTTCAATAAATCCATACACATGAGAGACGGACTGAACATAGGCTTCATACGTATATCCTCCTTCAAGTAAACGTTTACGTATCCTCTTTTTTTAAAGCTCACCTACGTGAGCTCAGGTTGATTCCCTTACACAAAGAGAAACCGGTATGATAAATTCCTGCTTATCCAGCTCATGATGAATCCGCTTCAACAGCGCGTCTCCTGCCGCCTCCGCCATCAGCTCTGTATTTTGTGTAATCGTAGTCAGTGCCGGGTGACAGAACTGTGAAATGGAGACATTGTCAAAGCCGACGATTTTCACCTGATCGGGAACCTGAATATGCTGTGCATGCAATGCGTGCAGACAGGCCAGTGCCATATTGTCATTGGTCGCAAACACGCCGTCAAAGAAGCAGCCTTTCTGCATAAGCAGGTTAGTGACTGTTTTGAATACACTGGCATAATCGCTTTTCGTCATGATTTCCCAGGATTCCTGAAACGCTATCCCCGCTTCTTCCAGCGCTTCCAGGTAGCCGCTTCTTCTCTGCCGAATCGTTGACGCTTTCTTCTGATCTCTTAAAAACAGAATGCTGCGGCACTGCTTTTCTATCAATTCTCTGGCAGCAAGATATCCTCCCTGCCGATTATCGGAATGTACAAAGATGTGCACATCCTCCGGCTTTCGGTCAATATAGACGATCGGTATGGAAAATGCGGATTCCTGTATCGGATTTGCATTCCTTCCTGAGATATAAATGATACCCTCTACCTGCTGCTCCTTCAGATTGCGGATATGCAGCTGTTCGATTTCAATATCCTCATGGGAATCACATATCAAAACAGAATACTGATGTTTGAGAAAGAACAGTTCCAGGTAACGGATGATTCTCGCAAAAAATTCATTGGTGATATCCGGCACGATAACACCGATATTCCTGCTTTTCTGCGTCCGCAAGCCCTGTGCATTTTTATTAAGCTGAAAACCGCATTCCGCAATGACTCTGCGCACACGGGTCTCCGTTTCCTTGGAATAACCGCCCTTTTCATGCAGCACACGGGAAACTGTAGCGGTGGACACCTGCGCCAGACGTGCGATATCAATAATATTATATTTATGCTGTTCCACATCGACACCTCCTTTACGTAAACGTTTAACTAACACATGTATATCATAGCTAAAATAATAGTGGATGTCAATACAGAAGCAGCAGGAGAATGACGAAAGTACACCGCCATTATGCTATGCGGACATATCATAAGGAAAACCGTTATATAAGAGATCATATAAACAAGGGAAGAAATGAGAGCGTGCAATATTGAGGCGTGTTTATTTCACAGCAGTATAGCCGTCGGGATAACAAAATAGACCTGACAGACAGGATTCATCATTTTCAGCAATATGATTAACCATAGAATATCCCTGTCTGGTTTTATTTCTTGGGCTGTTTTACATGCAGTGTTTTCTATACGAAAAACAGTGCCATCAATTCTTTTTAAATGGACAGTCCGTATCATCATGAGAGCAAAAAGGAATCAGTGCATCACCAAGGATGAAACTAATCCTTTTGTCTTTGATGAAAAACAAGGTAAATAAGAACCGGAAATTGACAATAATACGGTCATGGATTTTGACGGTTAAATCTATTGCACAAAGCAGGAGCTGATTACAGTTAACACATTATACCTACTCCCGCTATTGTGTGTAGTTCAGCTCCTCTTTCTCTGCATATGCCCGGTATCCTTTATGCAGACAGCATGCATTGTTCTGCTTTCCAAGCAAAGACAGTATATTACATGAAGCAGACATATCACAGCTGCCATCAGTATCAGTAAATTCAGGCTTATCATGAACCATGTCAGGAAAAAGAGAAGCAATGCAAAAGAGAAGACATGTAGCTTTATGCTTACCTCAATAACAGCGCACCTCTTCCAGTAGGAACTGCTGTGTGTGTCACATTTGCGAAAGATAAATTGCAAAAGCCGATCTGCACCCTTCCGGTATTGCATCAGCATCAGCTGTCCCGGAGTGAATTTCAGATTGGGGAACAGCTTGCTCAAAACCATTTCCTGATGCAGCTTACGCCGCATGCATACCGGAAGGAGAATCCATAATCCGATGATGACACTCAGACAGAACAGCAATATCAACGGCCACAGAATGGCAAACGCCGCACTCCACGCTTTACCATTCAACATACAGAAGATGATAAAAACAGGAACAAGTCGCTTCGTAACATTGATAATCGTGATGGTCCCCATGGCTGCCAGATAGCCCTGTGAGGTTTTATAGCAGCCGTAAAGAAAGCCTGTCAGATACAGCAGCTGTATACAGAGCAGAAAGGTGAGAAAAGGCGATGTGATTGTTTTCTGTATCACTGCATAAACACCAATACCGATAGCAGCGGCAAGGAGCTGGAACAGCAATAGTATACACAATTTGCAGAGATAGCTTTTACGGCAGGTAAGGGGAAAAGCCAGGAGCACCTGCCAGGAAAGCGGTGGTTCTTCTTCCCATGCAATCTGATAAACAATGCTGAGAAACAGAAAGGATACCAAGCATGCTGCAGCCTGTATCTGCTGATCCTGATATATACTGCCCTCTGTCACCGTTAAGCTGCTTACCCCACTGATGTAGATATAGGCAAGCAAAGCGGCAGGAATCAGATACTTCCATTTTCGGTTGCGAAGCATACGAAGCAGCTCATAGCGAATCATACAGCATCCTCCTCCGGCTGGAAATATTGCATGATTTTCCTATGGTCTTTCGTATCCAGAACCAGATGGTGACCATCCAGTGCCAGCAGCCGATTTACAACAGGCAAAATGCCGGATGAGGTATGACTGGTAATCAGGAATACCGTGTTCTCACACTTTTTTGAAATCAGCTCACACAGACCTTCACTGCTTTTCGCATCTATGGCAACAAACGGCTCATCCATGATAATCATATCCGCATTGCTGAGCAGAATACAGGCAATACCCGCCTTCTGTTCCTGTCCGGAGCTGCACTGGTCCATGCGCTGGTTTAGATAATCAATCGACAGTGCCTGCAGAACCTCCTGTACAGCTGCGTCCTGCACATCCAGATTTTTGCCATGAAAGCAGCGGTAAAAATATCGCAGATTTTCCAATACGGTTAAATGGCGATACAGAGGATGTTCATATGGCAGATATCCCATTGTCATTCCACCACGTGAAAGGTTCCCGTAATCCGGCGGCAGAAATCCGCAGACCACATTTAACAGCGTACTCTTTCCTGCTCCGTTTTTCCCGGTCAGCAGTATACACCCGTCTCCCTGCTGTATCGTGAGGTTCAAATCCTCTAAAATCCATTCCGTATCATAGGCATAGCCTACCTTATTCAGTGTGATCTGTTTCATTGCACACTCTCCTTTTTGTATACAGGGTACGTACCCTCCGTATCCCCATATAAAGCAAATAGTCCAGTGGACTTTCCAGACAGGAGGAAGCTTTCCCAATAACATAAAACACATGAACTAGCAGCATGGCACCAATCACGGCATATAACATATTTCCATTATCAAGCAGAAGCGTCGCAAGCATGACCTCCACAACAATAAATGAAGAAACATTACGCTTATCGGGCTGCGGTTCCTGAACCTCTTCCCATGCTTCCTCCATTTCCCGATCCGCAGACTGAAGCAGCTCTGTATGTTCTTTCTCCAGTAAGGCTGCAATTCTTTGCATATAAAGATTTTGCAGCTCACACTGCGCAAGCTTTTTCTCCAGCTGTTCCTTCTGCATATCCAGCAGCTGCATATTTTTCTCCTGCAGCAGTTGTTCGATATCCGCAAGCGAAACATCCATTCTTCGCAATATTTTTATCCGCATTAGAATACGGACATGCTCCTGTGTGTAGCAGCGATAGCCGTTCTCATCCCGTATAACCTGCAGCAATCCCTTTTTCTCATACAGATTGATTGCTTTTTTACTTAATCCGGTTGTATCCGCAATCTCCTGAATTCTCATATTCTATCACCTCATGTTTGAGGCTATTGTACAGCAGTCCCCAGGGGAACGGTCAATAGCTTATGCTAAATTTATACAAATTTAATAAAGTCTACCTGAATAATTACAGAAAACAGGCATATTACCAGTAGACAGAGCGGCATGATGCAAGAATACAAAAATGTCTGTAAAAGAATCATCTCTTACAGACAACTGTGTGTTTCTCTTATAATACCAGAGAAGGCGCGCTGTATGCACGGCCAGCCATTTCATTATCCAGCATGTACAGACTCTTAGGATCTGTGCCGAATAATTCGAATTTCTTCACCATATCCTCTGCATTCTTTTCTTCCTCACCCTGTTCCTTTACAAACCAGTCCAGAAACTGCATCGTGCGATAGTCCTTCACCTCATGTGCAGCATCATAAATTGTATGAATCAGGCTGGTTACATAGCGCTCATGCTCCAACGCAAATTCCAGCGGATCCCTTAAGGCACCGCATACTTTATCCGGCTTATCCACCTGTTTCAGTGTGATGTGTTCCCCGTTATTCTGCAAATACTGCAGAAGCAGCATTGCATGATCGCGTTCCTCCTGCGTCTGAATCATGTACCAGTTGGCAAAGCCATCCAGCCCCTGCTCCTGATAATAGAGAGAGAAATCAAGATACAGATATGCGGAGTACAGCTCCTTGTTAATCTGATCATTCAGCAATTCGGATACTTTTTTATCAAGCATAATCATACCTCCTGTGTATTATAGTATAAGTATACTCTGTATGGTTTGAATCCGGAAGTACCTTTTTACATTTTTTTACAATTTGTGACAGCTGTATGACTACTCCTTTGCGCGCTCCACCTTCAGCTTTTTGCCCTTGATGGTTTTCTGACGCAGCGCACGCAGCACCTGCAAGCCCTTACCATGCAGTATATCCACATAGGACTGATAATCCTGTACCTGGATGACGCCGATATCATCCCCGCAGACCCCTTCTATTTCGCAAATGGCACCAACGATATCCCCGGGGCGGATTTTCTTTGTCTTCCCTCCGCCAAGATACAGCTTCATCATATCCTTGCGCAGTTCCTTCCCTTTTTCCTCTTTTTGAGATTTCGGAGTTCCCAGCTTTCTCAATGTCTCAGCGTCCGCAATAACAGCTTCAAGCTCACTGCTGTCATGAAACTCCAGTGCATTCCCCAGATATTCTTCCAGCTCCTGAAGGCGGAAATCATCATATTGTGAAACAAAGGATATCGCGGTACCGCTTCGATCCAGTCTTGCAGAACGGCCGATACGGTGTATGTAGGTCTCTTTTTTATTTGGCATATCGTAATTGATAATATGCGTAACATCCTGTATATCAATGCCTCTTGCGGCAACATCCGTAGCGGTTAAAATACGAAGCTTCCCTAAACGAAAGTCCTTCATATTTTCCAGCCGGTCCTCCTGCAGCATACCGCCGTGCAGCTGATCGACACTGATGCCCTTATCATACAGCATACGGCATATTTCGCGAACATGCTCCTGTGTCTTTGCGAAGATGATACAGGATTCGGGAAGCTCCCTGCATAACAGCTTCAGCAGTGCCTGCGGCTTTTCGTGTTCCTTCAAACGGTATGCATAATGATGCATCTGCTCACTGACGGAGGTCTGCGACTCGATTTCCACAACTTCCGCCTGCTTCAGAAAGTCATGTGCAAGCTCCTGTATTTCCTGTGGCAGTGTTGCGGAGAACATGCAGACAGACGCGTTTTTTGGAAGACGAAAGAATATCTTCTGGACAGTTTCAATAAACCCCATATTCAGCATTTCATCCGCTTCATCGATAATGATATAGCGGATTTTATCTGTTCGAAGGGTTCCCTGCTCCAGATGGTCAAGCACTCTTCCCGGTGTTCCTGCGACAACATGGGTCCGCTGCTTTACATCCTGTGCCTGAAAACGGAAGGGCTGTTTCCCGAATACGGCAGCCGTCTTAATGCGCTTATAGGCACCGATGTTATCAAATTCTCCCTTGATCTGCAGGGCAAGCTCTCTGGTCGGACTCAGTACCAAAGCCTGAGGTGAGCGTTCCTCCCAGATCAGGTCCTGTATGATAGGTATCGCAAAGGATGCGGTCTTTCCGCTTCCGGTTCTGGATTTCACCAGAATATCCTTCTTTTCCAGCATGAGCGGTATGACAGCCTCCTGTACCGGCAGCGGACTTTGATAGCCCAGTGTATGCAGAGCCTCACAGATGGAGGCATCCAGCTTATAATCTTCAAATTTCATGTTTATCACCTATATGTTTCAGCTTTCCTACCTATTATACGGGATAACGTATGGAAACGCAAAGACAGTCTGCAGGAAATATTACAAAACTGTAATCTTGCTGTAAGCAGAAACACACGACAAACCAGTGTGCATACGATATAATGCAGATAGAAAAAAGGAGGAGATGGAGATGAAAAAGCTGTTGAGCTGGATTGGCACTGCACTCTGTTTGGCATTCTTTGGATATCATGCCTGAACATCAGATTTGACATCTTTCCTTTTTCATTGCAATAGGCGCCAAGAGGCGCTTTTTTTGCTTACCTGTTTTCAGCCTTAATCAAATGAAACAACAACCACGGCAGCTATGTAAAAGGAGAATGGCTGCGGATACTCATGTTGCTTTTCTGATTCTGAATGAAATGCACAGGATTTTATATAGGATGTAAGGAACAGTATGATTACTGGTATTTGCTTAACAATAAAATCAGAATATGATGTTGTCTGTATGCGACGTTATACAGAACGAAATAAACGATTAGCCTGTCATTCAGCTAACAGGATTGTAAGCAAAGTGTAAGTAAATTCACACGACGAAGTAAAGTGCTTCCGGTATACTATAGGTGTAAGACAGGAGGGACGCTACCATGAAAAAATTCATAGAAATTGCAGAAGCAATCGCATGTATCCTGTTTCTGGGATACCGTGAGGAAAACTTTATCCGATAACTTCCCACAGCAGTATCGCGCTGTGTAATATAAATCAGGCACCCTGCTGTTGCATGGGTGCCCTTTATATTTCTTTTACAGTTTCTTCTGAAGGCTGTATCCTTTCTGTTTCTGTAAGAATCGCGGAGTGCTCCCAGCGATGTCTGAGATAAATGGCTTGTGCCAGTATACATTCAAAGATATTGCTGAGCAGCATTGCCAGCCATATTCCTGTAATGCCAAGGCTCGTAAAGCGATGAAACAGCAGAATCATCGGAATGCGAAATGCCCAAAGACGCATCATGGATAAGATAAAGGTATAATTCGTATGACCGGAGCCATTGAACACACCATCATTCAGGTTGATATACCATCCCATGAAAACACCGCACAGCAAGGCAAAGAATGCATATTCCTGTGTTAGCTCCATAAGCTGCGTAGATGCGTTTGGTACAAACAAATGTATAAACGGTGTGATTACGAGCATTCCGATAATGGTCAGAGTAGATGAGAAAAGTGTTGACAGCTTCATCGCTGTATGAAATGCCTTTCGTGCACGCTCTGTATTGCCGGCTCCCAGATTCTGACCGACAAAGGTTGCCAGTACAGCTCCAATCGACATGACGGGAATATAGGCAAGCGTCACCATTTTTGCGCCGACACCGTATGCCGATATGGCAACAGCACCATAGTAGACGATATATTTGTTCATGATGACAAAGCCCAGATTTTCAAGAAACTGGCCGCTTGCGGCAGGTATACAAAGCTTCAGTATGATTTTTCCATCCGCTGCATGAAACGGATATGCCCGAAAATCGATATGTACAGGAAAGGCTTTATCATGCAGACGCCGCCATGCAATCGGTACCATAACCAGCTTGGATACAACCGTGGCAATCGCAGCACCAAGGATACCGAAGTGAAAAACAAAAATGAATATCGGATCCAGAATAGCATTCAGCAGGGAAGCGCACATATTCAGCTTTACACCGGATCGGCTGTCCCCCGCACTCTGTCGCATTGCCATATAGAGGTTCAGCATAAGAAGGCCGATATAGTCAAAGGAAATTCCGAGCAGATATTGATAACTGGTATCATAAATTTCCTTCGGGGTATCCAGCCAGCTTAGAATCGGATGCAGCAGAAGCAGTGTTCCTATGCTCAGTACAATGGCAAAGCCTATCGCAAAGTATAGAAGAGCAGTAGCGAAACGACAGGCGTCCCCCTTTTGATTGGCCCCAAGCCGCGTGGATAGTAAAGCAATCGCAGCCGCACTAAGCCCCATGGCAACACTTTGTGCACACCACATAATAGGACCGACAAGCGAAACGGCGCCAACCTGAAGCTCACCAAGCTGTCCGACCCAGAAGGTATCAATGATATTGTAGAGGGAGTTGACCAGATTCAGCACGAACAGCGGTACAGCCATGCGCAGCAATGCCTTTGTCAGATTTCCCTGTAATATACCCTTTTCCTGCATTGGTATCTCCCCTTTCTGTATTGTTATATCATAGCATATTTTCTACCCTTCGCCTATAGATATAGAGGGGTGAAAAAATAAGAAGACGGTGTGTTTCATTCTTTTTCATAAATAAATGTTAAACAGTATGCTGCATGTGATATCCTTATAATGCGAGGTGAGTATATGAAAAAGGGTTATAGAAATAAGATAACGGATGTTAAAGGTGTCCGTGTCGGACATAAAACAATAGCGGCGGGTAACGTACAGACCGGTGTTACGGTAATCCTGCCGACAGAGGGTGATATTTTTCGTGAGAAGCTGACAGCTTCATGCCATGTGATCAATGGCTTTGGAAAGACCGGCGGATTGATACAGCTGGAGGAGCTTGGTGTACTGGAAAGTCCGATCGCATTGACAAATACGCTGTGTGTGGGGACTGTTCAGCAGGCATTGGTGCGCTATATGCTGCAGGATCATCCGGAAATCGGTACGACGAGCGGCACTGTGAATGTAGTGGTTGGGGAATGCAATGACGGATATCTGAATGATATACGGGCATGCAGCATTCAGGAGTCAAATGTATATGAGGCGATTGCGGATGCAGGGAAGGATTTTGCACTTGGGGCTGTGGGAGCAGGTCGCGGTATGAGTTGCTTCGAAATGAAGGGAGGTATCGGTTCCGCGTCAAGAGTGCTGGAATTAAATGGAGAAGAATATACGGTGGGGCTTCTCGTCTTATCTAATTTCGGATTAAAGAATGATTATATCAAGGAAAACGTATCCTTTCATGATTCTGTGAAGGAACAGGTGGAGCAGGGCAGTATTATAATAATCCTGGCAACAGATATACCTATGTCAGATAGACAGCTGAAGCGTGTATGCAAACGTATGCCGGTGGCACTCGCCCGCCTTGGTTCACATCTAGGAAATGGCAGTGGCGATATTGCGATTGCCTTTTCCACAGCAAATAAAATTCCTCATTCCGCTGATTGCTCATTTATATCGCAAACTATTCTTCATGAGCAGCAGATTGACAAGGTTTTCCGTGCTGGCATCGAAGCCTGTGAGGAAGCGATACAAAGCTCTCTGGACGCTGCGGAAACGGTAGTCGGAAGAGAGGGCCATTGCAGGTATAGCTTACAGGATACTGTAGCAGAAATGAAGAAAGGATAAGACTGTTAGTAAACAGTATCAAGAATGAGAAAGGGTGATGCTTGAAATTGCTTCACCCTTTTTGACTATGCATCTGCTATTGACATTTTGATGTACTTTTGCAGTTCTGAATCACAGCAATAGATATAGCACCCCTTCATCCCTCTTGTCATCAACGTGTAATACGTATTCAGTATAATCTGTCGTTCAATATGTTTTGCCTTCTCCGGATTCTCACGATACAGCTTTTTCAGCCCCTTTACAGAAGAATCCGTTTTCGCTCTCTGCCTGTAGTCAGTCACAAGCTCATTGTTTTCATAGCGAAGATCTTCACCAATAATAACTCCTACATAATCAAATTCAAGCCCCTGTGTAGTATGAATGCACCCTACTTGATGAACAGATCCCTGACTTATTGCATATGGATCACCAGCATCCAGATTCCAGCTCATTTTGAAATCACCAATTACAATGTCATCGTGATTCGGATCACTTCTGCCGGCTTTTTCCCACTCCCAGCAGTATCCCGCCAATATTCTGGCTTTCCCTGATTCATCATTTTTTTCACAAATCATAGCTCTTAATTCATTTGGATCATCAATGACACGAAAATCAAAGCTGATATCCTTGAAATTGAAATTTGCTGTTTCTTCCAGCTGCAGCATATTTCTTATCCAGGCAAGATATCCATCCGATCCGTTACAGCGAAACTGTGAATGTAATTCATATTGTATAACCTCTGCATTTTGTAGCTGTGCCTGTTTTTGAAACTCGGAGATACTTCCAAAATCACGAAAATGAACACGCTGATAGGAATCGATAAAGAAAACGGTAAAGAGTGATGAACTTATCAGCTCCTGTATCTGGTTTTCACCTTTTTGAAACATACCTGATTTTTCTCGTAATCTATGCGCTTCATCCACAATCAAAAAATCATAATCATTTGGTTGCTGCTGATAAAATTTATCCGGTGCAGCGAACAGTGATTTGATTTTGTTTTTCTTCATTTTCCCGGCAAGTCTATCTATATACACGTTGCGTGGAGCCGCATTCTTTGTTATATATTGTCCAAACATGTCTTCCTTCAGCAGATTCACCATCGCATTTACAGCAATCACGGACTTCCCTGTTCCTGAGCCGCCTTTTGCAATCATTACCCGTTTTCTTTTATCCTTTTGACATAATCTGGCCATATAAAGTATTTCTTCAAAGACCACTTTCTGTGTATCCAGCATTGTAAATTCCTGATTTCCATCCAGCATAGAAGAAATGCAGTCCTGAAGACTCTTGGAGGGTCGAATTCTACCATTTTCTATTAGATACAGTACCTCCTTATGATCACCTTGTTTTAAATGCTTTTTGATAAATTCCCGCAGTCTTGGAATCTCTCCCTGAGTGAATAATGGTGATTTTTCAATACATGCATTATAAATTGGATTTATGATATTTTGCTCTTTCTCTAAATCATAATTATGAAGATATGCACAGGGATACAGCTGTATGTCCTTTTTGCCTACTTCCTCAATATAATCATTCATATGCTGCACATAGGACCAGGCCTGATAACAAGGATGAACAACACGGTGTACCCCCTTCCCCAACGCTGTCATCACCTCGGTATTTATCAAATCATCGCGGTTAAATACCGTTTCCACACGTTCCCATTGCTTTAACTCAATGATAATAGCACTTGCTTTTCCGTTATGATCATATCCAGACATGATAAAATCTACACGCTTATTCGTTTTGGGAATATTGTATTCAATAGCTACTCCACAAGCATCCGGTATATGCGAATCATTTAATACCTTATACATATATTGAAGTGAATTTTTCCATGACATCACTTCTTTTTTACTCGTATGGATGTGCATATGCTCATAAAGCTTCTCCTCTAAAAGATGAGGTATTTTATCAAGGTCCATATCCATTCTGAAATCATATTTTGTCCCTTCGTATATTAACATATCTAATTACCTCCATAATTACAGGTTATTTTTAACATTCTCTTACATTATACCTCAGTTATCAATTTATTCAATGAAACATTGATATTGACACGTCTTTATGTAAGCGCTATTATTTAATGGACAGGGGTGGGAGTATGAACATATTGGCACATATAAATAATAAACAGGAAATGCAGTCATTACAGGAGCATAGTGTTAATACCTTTACAGCGATTAAAGAATACGCTGCTGCTAGAGGTCTGACAAATTGCATGAAGCTGATTGCTTTTTTGCATGACTGCGGCAAGGCTTCCAAGGAATTTCAGAAATACATAACAAAAGCAGCAATGGAAAATATATTTCTTCCCAAGGTTAATCATTCTTCAGCTGGTGCGCAGATTCTGCTTGAGGCGTGCAGATTTTATAATAATATGAGTGAGTGCCTGGTAAAACTCATGTTTGCAAATGCAATTGTTTCTCATCATGGATTATGTGATTTCATAAATGTGCATGGTGATAATGCTTTGCGCAGTCGGTGTTATCCGGAAAAATCATTAGACATGAACCACATTACTACCTTTATGAATGACTTTATTTCAACAGAGGAATTGGAAAAGCTTTTCCGTGCAGCGCATAAGGAAATTTCAGTCTATCTTGCTAATTTCATGAAGCAGAGAACAGTGAAAGATGCGAAGGACTATTATTTTTATATTGGAGCTTTACAACGACTTCTTATGTCTTTACTAATTCATGGAGATCGTGAAGATACCCGCAACTTCATGGAACAAACAAAAACAATCGTTTATACAGAAGATACTATATGGCAAGCAGCAACAGATAAGCTTGAGAGTCATTTAGCTGAGATAACTGCAAATTCCTCTTTCAATCCAATCAATGAATTGCGCGCCAGTATCTCTGATCAGTGTAAAGCATTTAGCAGCCATTCTCCTGGTATTTATCGTCTGTCCTGTCCAACTGGCTCAGGTAAAACACTCGCATCACTTCGTTATGCTCTGCATCATGCGAAAAAATACCATAAGAAGCATATCATTTATGTTGCACCCTTTAAGACCATATTAGAACAAAATGCGGAAGTGATGAAGCAATTTTTCAATGAAGATCTTGTTTTGGAGCATCATTCCAATATTATCCCATCTCAATATACAGATTATGATTACTATAGTTCTTCCTGGAATAAGCCCGTAATTTTGACGACAGCAGTTCGTCTGTTCGATGTGATGTTTAAAGATCGAACAACGGATGTACGCAGGTTTCATCAGTTAGCCGACTCTGTACTCATTATAGATGAAGCTCAGAAAATACCAGTTCAAACAATATCGATGTTTAATGAAATGATGAACTTTCTTGCTTATAATTGTAATACTACGGTGGTATTATGTACGGCAACACAGCCATTATTGGAAACTACCACCTATCCTATCAAGTTGGCTTCAGAATCTGAAATTGTAAAACAGACAAAGGAAATGCAGGAACAATTTAAGCGTGTCCATATAGAAGATGCCTGTCGCAGGGGCGGCTATTCAATTGCTGATTTATCAGATTTTATATTTCAAAAGCTGCAGCCCGGCTGCAGCATGCTGGTGATTGTCAATACAAAAGCAGAGGCACTAAATTTATATCGAGCTTGTGAGCAGCATCATGAAATAGACGGACTTCATCTATATCATTTATCTACTAGCATGTGTCCGGAGCATCGCCATCTTACATTGGAGGATTTAAAAGAGCATATGGAACAAAAAGATACTGTGTTGTGTATAGCGACTAATCTGATCGAAGCAGGAGTCGATATAGATTGTGATGTTGTCATACGTTCCCTATGCGGACTTGATAGTATTCTTCAGGCTGCTGGCAGATGCAATAGAAATGGTAAAAATTCAGAGTTAGGGACTGTCTATCTCATCAATTCCAATGAAGAACATATCGAAAAACTTAAGGATGTAAGAAAAGGACAGAATGAAACAGATATTTTATTATCACAACTACATGCTTCCAAAGAGGGAAACCGTGTGGATGAGCTTTTAACACTCCCCTTCATACGTCAGTATTATGATTCCTATTTGTTTGATCGCAGACAGGATACGGAATATTCAACAAAGATTGAGAATCGTAAAGTTTCCTTATTTGATCTATTTTCGCGAATAGGGAGTAAAAATGAATCTGATGATCTTGCTCATCCTTGTCTGGGGCACGCATTAAAGAGTGCGGGAGAAAAATTTGAAATGATTGATTCTCAGAGTATTGGTGTTTTGGTTCCGTACAAAGATGGCGAGAAATTGATTAATCAGCTGAATAGTTCCATTAGCAATGCAGAAAAGTATGCACTGCTTGATAAGACACAGCGCTTTATGGTGAATGTTTATGAACACAAGTATAAGGAGCTGGAGAAGGAAGATATGATTTATAAGCTTGAGTTTAACGGCATGCTGGTTTTGAGGGATGGGTTTTATAATAAGGATACAGGGTTGGAGGTTAGGAAGGAGTTGGAGGATATGTTTGTGTAAATAGAAAAAAGGCATTTAGCCTTTCCCTTAAACATCAATTCATAAATACGCAAATAAATTTAGATCCACAGTTTTAACTGACGTACTTATTATATGGTCAATAATTTAATAAGTCAAAGAAAATATAATAAATAACTGCACATTTATGAAAACACGAAGCACCTTTTAAATTTTATTACAATAAAATTTACATCTTCTTATTTGTGTATATAAAGCTGAAAGGATATAAGATCTACGATATCTAGTATTCAAAGAGTTTTATTCGAAGTTAGGAGGTGTGAACCGTAATCCATGAAAAAACTTTATAAAATGAGAGATGAAGATGATGCCTATGTGTTGCTACATAAAGGTTTTATGAATATAACCTTAAGGATTATAAATTGCTTAGTCATTGCACTCATCTATGTGCTCTTCAAATTGATTTAGATTTTAAATACAATATGATGTTTTTCAAACATCATATTGTATTTATAATAAATTCATTAGAAAGAAGGTGAAAAAATGCAAAAGAAAAACGAAATCACATTTAGCGTAAAAAGTAAATATACTCTTTTTTCAGATCCTCTCAATCGTGTATCTGGGGAGAAGTTTTCTTATCAAATCCCAACATATGAAGCATTAAAGGGAGTTGTTAAAAGTATTTACTTTAAGCCAACAATCAGCTGGATTATTGATGAAGTTCGCATTATGAATGAGATTCAATTCACAACACAAGGTATACGACCAATCAATTACCACGGAGGCAATACTCTCTCCTACTACACCTATTTAACAGATGTTGAATATCAGGTAAAAGCACACTTTGAATGGAATCTCCACCATGAAGAATTAGAACAAGATCGCAATGAGAATAAGCATTGGTTAATCGCAAAGCGCATGGTAAATCGTGGTGGACGCAGGGATGTATTTCTTGGTACACGTGAATGTCAAGCGTATGTAGAACCATGTGAATTTGGTGAAGGAAAAGGTTTTTATGATGACCATACCATAATACCATTCAGCACTATGGTACATGGATTTATCTACCCTGATGAATGGGTTTGTGAAGAAGAAAAAGATAAGTTGATTGCGACTTTTTGGACACCGGTTATGAAGAAAGGTATTATTACATTCATTCGTCCTGAACAATGTGCAATCAGGCGTATTGTAGGGACCGGTGATATCAAGAGATTTGAAAAAGATATTAATTTTAAGAGTGTTGATCAAGAGGAAGGAGGTGAATTGCATGAGTTGGGCGAGTAAATTACTAGAAACCTATGATATATGTCAGAGTGAAGTAGGTGAGGAAAGTGAAACAGGGATGTTATTACCGCTAAGCCATCTTACTACAAAAGCACAGATCGAAGTTGTTTTGGACGAAAATGGAAAGTTTATCCATGCAATAGAAATTCCTAATGATGATGCTGTCACTGTCATTCCTGTGACTGAGGATTCAGCGAGTAGATCAAGCGGTATTACGCCTCATCCTTTACACGATAAGCTAATTTATATCTCAAAAGATTATGCAGAATATACTGGCAAACGAAATGATCCGCATGTTCTTGCACATCAAAACCTTTTAAGGCAATGGGTTGATTCTTCTTACACACACACAAGTCTTGTGCCAATCTATCAATATCTCGAACAAGGAACACTGCTTTTTGACTTGATCTCCTGCGATATCTTAAAATTGGATGGAGAACAATTGGATAAGAAATATAAAATCCAGAAAACAGTTGTTCAAACAGAAGCTTTTGTCCGCTTTAAAATCAGAGGTAAACAAAAACGAATTGTTGAACCATGGTGTGACAAAATGTTATTCGATGCCTACCACAATTTCTATACCAGTCAACATACCGACGAGGATCTCTGCTATATAACTGGTAAAATGATGTATTGCACAGAAAAACATCCCGCTAAACTTCGTCAAGGAAAAGATAAAGCTAAGTTAATTTCTACTAATGATGCAAACGGTTTTACATATCGCGGCAGATTCGTTTCTAAAAAAGAAGCGATTTCCATCGGATATGAAACATCTCAGAAAATTCATAATGCTTTGCGATGGTTGATACAAAAACAGGCATATAAGCAAAATGGACAAACGATTTTGGTATGGAATGCACACTGTGATAACATTATGACGGCATTCGCATTAGACGAAAGCTTATTTCCTGCTTTACCGGACAAAGTAGATACAGAAGAAGATTTCGCACAACGTGTAAATAAAGCAATTGACGGTTATAGGAAGAATATCAGCGATCATAATGATAACATCGTCATCATGGCGATGGATGCTGCTACGATTGGTAGATTTTCAATAACCTACTATCAGGAAATAGATGCTTCTACATACTACAAACATCTACAGAACTGGTTTACATATTGTAGCTGGCCTCAATACTCAAAAGCTGATTATATGAGCGATGTAATGACCCCAATTCCCAGAGAAATCATTTCTTGTGCATATGGGACATTACGTGGTGCATTCTTTGAAGTAGATGATCAGTTGATGACGCTGCAGATGGGACGCTTACTGCCATGTATTTCTGAAGGGAAACCCATTCCGGATGATTTTATCATTCGACTTAACAATCAGATAAAGACCATGTCAACGAATACGAAGTATAACTGGAATAAATGTATCGGTATACTGTGTGCAGTATTCAAAAAATACTGTTACGATAGAGAAGGAGTGAATTGGAGTGTGAATATTATGGAAAACAAAAAATTAGCTAAATCAAATATCCCCTATTTATTAGGAAGAATTCTTGCAATATATGATGCAATTGAACAATATGCTTTAAACATTCAAAAGGAAGATCGTCCAACAAATGCAATGCGTTTATACGCACCATTTCAAGAGCATCCGTTTGTAACGCTCACTACGATTGATAAAAAAATCAGACCTTATGTTGAGAAACTAGGGAGAAAATGTGATTATCTTCTTTCAATGAAACAGGACTTAATGGAAGAGTTATATACAGAAATGGATATAGAAGCTGTAGAACACATCCAAAACTTAAATGCATATTTTGTCATTGGTTTTGATTGTCAGAGAAATGAAATCAAACGAATCAATACTGAAAGAAAAGAAAAAAATAAACAAAAGGAGGAGTCTAAATTATGACAACATTCACAAACAAAGTAGATTTCGCAGTTATTTTCACAGTTAACAAAGCTAACCCGAATGGTGATCCACTTTCTGGCAATCAACCTAGAATTGATTTTAAGGGATTTGGAGAAGTATCTGACGTATGCATGAAACGGAAAATTAGAAACCGTCTGCAGGATATGGGAGAAAATATCTTCGTCCAATCTGATGAAAGAAGCAATGATGGATTCAAGAGCTTAAGTGAACGTGCTTCCAATAATAAGGAATTAAAAGCGGTTTTAAAGGATCGTGAAGCTTATGCTTCAGCTGCCTGTAAACAATGGACTGATGTCAGAGCATTTGGGCAGGTCTTCGCATTTAAAGCGAATAATGTTTCTGTAGGTGTAAGAGGTCCTGTTTCTATAAGAACTGCAGAAAGTATCAATCCAGTTGTAACAACCGATATGCAGATAACAAAGAGTGTAAATAGTGAGCCATCCGAAAAGCGTTCCTCTGACACTATGGGAATGAAGCACCGTGTTGATTTTGGTTTATATGTATGTAAAGGAAGCATCAATCACCAGCTGGCAGAAAAAACAGGCTTCAGTGAAGAGGATGCTGAGAAAATCAAAGAAGCTTTATGTTCCCTGTTCATGAACGATGCATCCAGTGCTAGACCGGAAGGAAGCATGGAAGTTTGTAAGGTATATTGGTGGAAGCATAATTGTTTAGCAGGACAATACAGTTCAGCTAAAGTACACAATTCTTTAAAGGTTGAGGTAAAAAATGATGTGGATACGCCAAATTGCTTTGAAGATTTCACAATCACGTTATCTCCATTAGAAGGTCTAGAACCAGAAATTTATGATGGAATATAGTGAAGACGAATTTTTAATGCTTTCAGGTATACAACATTTTGCGTTTTGCCGCCGTCAATGGGCACTCATACATATTGAACAACAGTGGGCAGAGAATTACCGTACGATAGATGGTCAGATTTTTCATGAGAATGCACATAATGGTGCATTCTCTGAAACAAGAAATGGAATACTCATTCGTAGAGGACTCTCTGTATTTTCAAGGACTATGGGTATTAGTGGTAATTGTGATATTGTAGAATTTCATCCATCAGAAGAAGGCATTTCTATTTCAAAAGATTCTAAGCGCTATCTCCCTGTTCCTATTGAATATAAAAGAGGAGAGCCTAAACAATATCAAGCTGATGACTTACAGTTATGTGCACAGGCAATGTGTTTAGAAGAAATGCTTTTGTGTAAGATTGAAAAGGGCTGTCTATTTTATGGAGAAACAAGACGAAGAACTGAAGTGTTATTTTCTTCTGACATGCGCAGTACAGTCAAAGCATTTTGTGAAGAAATGCATAAACTGTATTTAAAGCAATATACTCCTAAAGTAAAAATATCTAAAAAATGCAATGCATGTTCTTTAAAAGATATCTGTCTTCCTAAACTGAATCAAAATCCTTCTGTTGATAAATACTTTGATAAATATTTAGGAGATAAAGGTATATGAAAAAACTTTTGAACACATTGTATATAACAACACCTAGGACTTATTTATCATTGGATGGTGAAAACATTATCGCCACAAAAGAAGATAAATCTGTGTCGAGGTTTCCCTTACATAACATTGAAGGGATTGTTGGATTTGGTTTTACAGGCGTAAGTCCTGCTCTTATGGGTAAATGTGCAGATATGGGAATATCGTTAACATTTATGACGATGCATGGAAGATTTCTTGCTAGAGTTGTTGGAGAGGAACGTGGAAACGTCCTGTTGCGGAAAGAACAATTCAGAATATCTGAATCAAGCGACAAACGTCTTGCATATGCAAAAAACATGATAACAGCAAAGCTAATCAATTCCAGAAATATATTACTTCGTGCCAAACGAGATTATGGTATGAGAATAGATGTTGAAAAAATCAAAACAGCAGCTGAAGCGATCAGATTATCTGCACATGAAGCTAGAAAAGCGGATTCTGCAGACTCTTTAAGAGGAATCGAAGGCAATGCAGCAAATTGTTACTTCCATGTATTTGATGATTTAGTTCTCCAACAGAAAAATGATTTCTATTTTCATGGTAGAAATAAACGACCTCCGTTAGATAATGTTAATGCTCTTCTTTCCTTTACCTATACACTTTTAGCAAAGGATGTCACATCAGCGCTTGAATCTGTTGGTTTAGATCCGTATGTTGGATTTTTACATATTGATTTTCCTGGACGCACCTCTTTAGCATTAGATTTAATGGAAGAATTACGCTCAATCCTGGCTGATCGTTTTGTTTTATCACTTATAAATATGAATATAGTAACTGCTGATGGATTTACAAAAACCGATAGTGGCGCTGTTTTATATGGATGATATGACTAGAAAAGCGGTTCTGTCTTCATGGCAAAAGAAAAAACAGGAAACGATAAAGCATCCATTCCTTGATCAAAAGATAGAGTGGGGTTTGGTTCCTTACGTTCAGGCGCTGTTACTTGCTAGAACAATTCGTGGTGATTTACCTGAATATCCACCGTTTTTATGGAAGTAATGAGAAATGCTTGTTATAATAACTTATGATGTCAACACCCAAAACAGCGCAGGTAAAAAAAGATTAAGGAACGTTGCTAAAGTATGTGTGAATTATGGTCAAAGGGTTCAAAATTCAGTTTTTGAATGTGTTATGGATCAAGCGAAATGCAGAGAGGTTAAACACAAGCTTACTGGATTAATTGATAAAGAACATGATAGTTTAAGATTTTACTATTTAGGTAACAATTACAAAAATAAAGTAGAACATATAGGAGTTAAGCCTAGCTTCAATGTTGAAGAAGATGTTTTGTTTATATGAATTATTTTGCGCGAACCGTAAGCTCACATGAAACCCTTGGGAGGTTCGCGCCTTAAAATTGCGTTTTATCGCATTTTGTAACAGCTTTTTCATTTTCAAAACATTCAATAGTTATGAAAAGAAATGATTTTGTTACAAACGTCTTAAAATGCAATGATTTTCACTGTCTAGCCTCCCTGAGGCTAGTGGATTTAAATTGAAGATTTTAATTGCGATGTAAAGAAAGACCGACGGTCTAGCCTCCCTGAGGCTAGTGGATTTAAATTACTTTTAGCAATCGTACAGATACCTGAATAATCTGAGTCTAGCCTCCCTGAGGCTAGACATTTTAAGCTTAGACAAAAAAGCACAGCACTCCTTCTAATGCTGTATTTTATAAAATCCTACTTATTCTTCATATATGGTATGACTTTAGTAAATCATTGAAACCTCCAAAAAACCTTTATTTATCGTACTTTCGCAAGTTTCAAAAAGTATATTCCATTGAATTTATCGTTTTCACGGAAAATTTAGTCTTTTATATATGCCTATCTGTGAGGTGTAGTGTACCTTATGTAATTGTATCGGATTATGAGTAATCCAACGAGGAAATGATAGAAGTGAGACACTCTACATAAAGTTCCATCAATTCCTGTTTTGCAAGTGAATCAGCGTTACTGCAAATTTATTAGCCATTTAAATCTGGATATTTTATTCTATAACGCATACAGTGATGAAGTATATGAAGGTTACATAAAAATATGTACAGAAAAAGAATATATTGATGTGTGTCTTCCTTTTTAAGTGCTTAAAAACTTAATGAGTGCAAAGCAGCATAAAGCTCCAATTGTACTTAATAATGTTCCTATTAAGTACTTTTCTTGAAAATGATTTTTATTATTATTGATATCCTTATATCTAACTAAAGTTTTTGCAGCAATAATAAAACCTATGGTAGAAATAGAATCAAAGATACATAATAAAAAAATTATAATTCTCTCTAAATATCCTATATACGTACCAATTTTTAACTCATGATTACTTTTCTCTTCTTTGAAGATAACTTTAAAGGCCAATGAAATCAATACGCCAGTTGGTTTCACTAATATTAATATCGCTAAAATTGATATTAAAGCCATATTGGATAATATGATTGTTAAATTCATATATGACGAACATAAATAAATAATGAATATATGTATAAACTGGTCACTGCAAAATATTAAGCACTCTTTTTCTTTGTATTTATTTTTCAGTTTAACAGAGCAAACATCGATTAACAGATGAGATAATGTGATTATTATCAATAAGGATACATTTATTTTAAAATAGATAAAAAGTAAAACAAAAGGTATTGAATAAATAATTGAATGTATCAGCATAAAAGTGTTTAAGTTTTCTTTATTCTTTGCTACTTCATCACTTTGCAAATAAAAATCTCCAACAACATGGAAAATAATAAATAATAACATATTATGCATTATCAAGCTCCTCAATCAGCCAACAAGCAACAGAAAAATCAATTTTTCTATTTTCATCTATATTTCCTAAGCGAATATGTTTATCAATATTTTGACGTGTAGTTCCTAATATTTCTGAAATCATTGTAGACATTCCCTTCTTCCATGTATTTTCCACTAACATATTACTATCCTCTAAAAGTTTGCGTAATGGCATAAAATTTACTTGACCAATATCATTTGAAATAACTATGTTGTTTTTCAATTCTCCCTTAGGAGAACTTCCGATTCTTGCATAACTCAAAGACTGCACAGGTACTATATTAGCTTTCATCTCTAATATAAAATTTAATTGGTCTTTAAATTCAATGTACGAAACCATAATGTTTTCATCAAAAATTGGATATAATAATTCGGCAATTAATTTAACATTTTGTACATTCACCGATTGTTGTCTTTGAAGCAGCTGTGACGAGTATAACATTGCATTCAAATATTTATCCTTTTTTGTTTTCGTATTTATTCTAATTCCAAAACTATTTTTACCAGAAAAACTTTCTATAGCATATCTAGCATTATGATATACTTCACCGTCTAATTCGGATGATTTCCAATTTTCATTATCAAATGCTAATTCTCCATATCCAATTCCTGCCCTAATTTTTACTGGATAACAAATCATCATGCAAAACCGAACACATAAATACGCTGCCAATGGTTCATAAAACAAGCCTTGAATTTCATCCCCTGCACTAAACATTAATGGTTTCTTTAAAGATTTATAAAATATTTTATTCAAGTACACAATAATACATTTCATAAATTCTTGGATTTCATTACGATTTTTATATTTCCTAGAATCAACTATGTCGATCATAATAGAACAATACTTTTTATTTGACAATGTCTTCACCTCTTAAATCAAGTATATAGTAAATAGAAAAACAACGCAACCCAAATAGGTTGCGTTATTTAATCGCATCCTATTTGGGTTGCGTTACTTTATTTGTTAAGACGCATGTGTGGGAACAGCAACACTTCCCGTATCGTCTGTGAATTTGTCAACAGCATCACCAGTCTGTCAATTCCCAATCCAACACCACCGGTTGGCGGCAGACCATACTCCAATGCCTCCACATAATCCGTATCCATCTCATTTGCTTCATCATCCCCCAGATCACGCAGCTTCAGCTGATTCTCAAAACGCTCTCTTTGATCAATCGGATCATTCAGCTCAGAGAATGCATTCGCATACTCATGCCCGTCAATAAACAGCTCATAGCGATCCGCAAATCTAGGATCCTGCGCATTCTTCTTCGCAAGCGGACTGATTTCCACCGGATGCCCATATACATATGTTGGCTGAATCAGCGTTTCCTCAACATACTTCTCAAAAAACAGATTGATAATATGTCCGACACTGTTATGCTTCTTCTCAACCTCAATATCATGCTCCTTCGCAATTGCACATGCATCCGCAAAGCTCATCTCCTGCCAGAAATCAACACCGCATGCTTCCTTGATACCATCCACCATATGTAATCTCTTAAACGGTGCCTTCAAAGAAATCGTCTTATCCTGCCACTCGATTTCTGTGGTACCGCATACCTTCTCTGCCACATGATTCAACAGACCTTCCACCAGATCCATCATCCCGCTCAGATCAGAATATGCCACATAGGCCTCCACCGTTGTAAACTCCGGATTGTGTGTAGCATCCATTCCCTCATTACGGAATAATCTGCCAATCTCATATACACCCTCAAGGCCACCGACGATCAGTCTCTTCAAAGGCAGCTCTGTTGCGATACGCAGATAAAACGGCATATCCAGTGTATTGTGATGCGTCACGAACGGTCTTGCACTTGCTCCACCCAGAATCGGCTGCAGCACCGGTGTCTCCACCTCAACCAAGCCTTCATTATCCAGATAATTCTGAATAGCACGGATAATTCTAGGTCTTGTCAATGCGATACGCTTGCTGTTTTCATTGGTAATCAAGTCCACATAACGGCGGCGGAAACGCTCCTCCACATCCTGTAAGCCATGATACTTCTCAGGAAGCGGGCGCAGTGCCTTCGTCAGATGCGTATACACCTCGGCCTTTACAGAAAGCTCTCCATGATTTGTCTTCATGACCTTTCCTTCAATTCCTACAATATCTCCAAGATCCGACTTCTTGAACACCTCATAGGCCTCTTCACCGATGACATCCTTACGAACATAAATCTGAATCTGTCCGTCGATATCCTGAATATGCATGAAGCCGGCCTTTCCCTGACGTCTCTTCGTCATGATACGTCCCGCAATTTTCACTGTCAGATCTTTTTCTTCCAGCTCTTCCTTCGTACAGTCTTCATATGCTGCACGTATTTCTCCGGATTTGTGTGTTCTCTGATATGCATGCCCGAACGGCTCGATGCCCATGGCACGCAGATCTTCCATTTTCTGTCGACGGATAACTTCCTGTTCAGTTAACTTTTCCATAATCTGCTCCTTTTCTATTTCCATATAAAAAGCTCTCTTCCAACATAGGGACGAGAGCTTCATCGTGGTACCACCCTAATTCGCCGGCAGGTTTCCCCGCGCAGCCTTAGTGACTGTGTTTCAAGTCTCTTCGTAACGTGAAGGAAACGTCCTGATCGGAAAGCTCCAAGTCTTTATTTCCTGCAGGTTCCACTGCTGCACTCTCACCAAACGTGCATACTCTCTGAAAGCTTTCACAAACAGTACTCTCTTATCACAGCCATATTTACGATTATGATTATATAGACAAACCCTGCCTTTGTCAATCGAAAACTCCTTAAAATTACCGATAAAACAAGGCTTTCCATGATTCCTTCCTTATGGTGAAAGGTTTACGAATACCATGTGGATGACAAGCCCTTCAAATGCTTCAGCACTTCATACAAGCCCTTCAGCTATTGCTGTCGGCACGCCATTTCAAGAATATGCAGCTTCCCGTTACCGGCATCAAAGTGCTTTGTCATCCACCTGATCCAGATAGCTGCGCACTGCCTTCATGACATCCTTTAAGCACCCATCCGCAAATGGAACCTTCAGATTCGCTGCCGCAACGATTTGCGTGAATGTCTTCGTTCCACCAATCTGACAGATGCGATAATAGTCCTCAAATGCGTTTTCATCCTTCTGATACAGACGATACCAGAACTGCAATGCACACACCTGTGCCAGTGTATAATCAATATAATAGAACGGTGTCATAAAGATATGACTCTGACGGAACCACCATCCTCCATTCTCCAGAAATTCACAGTCCGTATAATCCTTATGCGGCAGATACTGTTTTTCCAGTCTTCTCCAGGTCTGCCGTCTTTCCGCCGGAGTCATTTCCGGATGCTCATACACCTCATGCTGGAAATGATCCACCAGAACGCCGTAAGGGATGAACTTAGCGGCTCCACCAAGATGAAGGAATCGATACTTGTCCGCATCCTCCTCAAAGAAGGTCTCCATCCACGGCCATGTAAAGAATTCCATACTCATAGAGTGAATTTCACAGCTCTCATAGGTTGGCCAGATACACTCCACCGGTCGGATTCCCATGGAAGTAAACACCTGGAAGGCATGCCCTGCCTCATGAGTGAGAACCTCCGCATCATGGCTTGTCTTATTAAAATTACTGAAAATAAACGGAGAGCGATCTTCGGCAAACACGGTGCAATAGCCTCCGCCTGCCTTTCCCTTTTTACTGTCAAGATCCAGCAGGTCATGCTCCACCATAAAATCAAAGAACGTTCCACAGCGTTCATCCAGCTCATGATACATTGTGTTTGCGCGTGCAATCATTTCCTGTGTATCGTATTTCGGTGTCGGGTTGCCGCTTGCAAATTCGTATTTTTCATCGTATACGTGCAGCCTGTCATAGCCTAAACGTTCCCGCTGCCGTTCATATAATGCATTGCATAACGGTACAACATCCTCCAGAACCTGCCGGCGGTAATTTGCCACATCCTCCTGCTTGTAATCAAAGCGGCACTGCAGCATATATGCCAGCTCAACATAATTCTTATAGCCCAGCTTTTTCGCCATGCGATCGCGTACCTTAACCATGCGGTCATATAAATCATCAATCTCATCCTGGTGTGACTGCATCCATCCCCAGTATGCCTGGGTGGCTCGTTTACGAATGTCACGATCATCACATTCCATCTTTACACCAAGCTCTGATAGGGTATAGATATCACCATCGAAGGGAATCTGCGCACTGGCTATCAGCTTCTGATAACTGCTCTGCAAACGGTTTTCCTCCTGCAGCTCTTCGATTATTTCATCACAAAAGCTCTTCTGTGCAAACTCCGCAAGCAGGAAATAGGTTTCCGGAACATCCTTTTTCAATTCCTCCGCAAACGGTGAAGCCAGCACCTCTTTGTCAAACGCCGTTGTCAGGGACTTCATCTTCGGCATTGCCTCGTCCCAGTAATCGTTTTCCTTCTGATAAAAGGCATCGTTTGTATTGATCGTATAGCGGACATAACAGATATTATACATCGTATCCAGATGCTCAAATGCCCGTTTCCCCTCATCAAAAGCTTTCTTGAAGCTTTGATAGTCCTTTGCTTCCTTCAGCCTGGTGCCTGCCTGCTGCATTGCCTCTGCATAAGCCTCAAAGCTGTAACGCTCATAGTTATAATCCTTAAATTTCATGCTATCACCTCATCAATCATTATACGAGATATTTCATGTAAAAGATATCCAAACAATGTGAAAATATGTCTCTTTCCTTTTGTTTATTGGATATGTACACACATATACTGATCCCTTCGTGCAAATAAAGAGAGTATTGACCATGGAAAACCACGGCGGTTTTCAACAGATAAACAGGAATACATGCTGGGGCATTATCCCATATACCTCCTGATGATAAAATTGTTAGTAACTAAGGTATATGGATAAAAGATCTGATTCTTCCATACCGCAATGTAAAAAGAAAAACCGTCTGAAACGGATGGCATAACAAAGCACAGCGATATCTGCCCGGCTATGAAGCACCATCTCAACGGTTCCCCTGTTTATACTGTTCCTGTATTCTAGCATACTCTGCTTCATATGCGGATAATATGCTTTGCATTTCCTCGTAGGTTTCGATTTTGCTCAGCTGATCCTTGAGCTGATGGCTCTTTGGCAGCCCCTTTACATACCATGCAGCATGTCCGCGCATTTCTCGAATACCGACGAATTCACCCTTCAGATTACACAGGCGTTTTGCGTGCAGTCTGGCCATTGCGAACGTTTCCTCCAGCGTTACCTCCGGCATATGCTTACCGCATTCCAGATAATGGGCAATATCCTTGATCAGCCAGGGATCCCCCAAAACACCGCGGCCGATCATGACAGCATCACAGCCGGTTTCCTTCAGCATCCGCTTAGCATCCTCACCACTTCGCACATCGCCGTTC
This sequence comes from [Clostridium] innocuum, assembly GCA_012317185.1. Taxonomy (NCBI): domain Bacteria; kingdom Bacillati; phylum Bacillota; class Clostridia; order Eubacteriales; family Clostridiaceae; genus Clostridium; species [Clostridium] innocuum. Next base: position 4,363,399 of record CP048838.1, read on the forward strand.
CCCATTACGGGAATGGATACAGCTTCCTTCACCTTTTTGATATAAGACCAATCTGCAGTCCCTTCATACATCTGTTTTCTGGTACGTCCATGCACGGCAAGTGCCTGTACTCCGACAGCCTCCAGTCCTCTGGCAAGCTCCAGACATGTAATCTGATCCAAATCCCAGCCGATCCGCATTTTCACGGTGACCGGTTTTTTCACACTCTGAATAACCGCCCTGCTCATTTCCACAGCATGATCAACATCCTTCATCAGAGCGCTTCCCGCAAAGGATTTCACAATTTTTGTGACAGGACATCCCATATTGATATCAATGATATCACAATCGGTTTTTTCATCCAGAAATTTTGCGGCATATACCATTGTCTCTATATCATGTCCGAAAATCTGCATGGCCAAAGGATGCTCCTGTTCCTCGACATCCGTCATACCTACTGTTTTTTCATTATCATAATACAGCGCCTTATCCGAAACCATCTCTGTATAAATAAGACCGGCACCGAATTCCTTGCAGATTACACGAAAGGCAGGATTGGATATCCCTGCCATCGGTGCGATTACCACCTGATTCGGTATTACAATATCTCTGATTTTCCAGCTGTTATTTGGCATGTGCATCCATAAACCTTTCCAGCTCCAGAAGCTCTTCCTCGCTGAATTGATATTTCTCTCCACAGAAATTGCAGGTAATCTCACAGCCGTGATCCTCTTCGATCATCTGCTGGCGTTCCTCCTTTGGAAGGGTTGTCAGAACACGCTTCATAGTTGCACGATCACATTTACAGCGGAATTCAATATCCTGTCCTGTCAGGATTCTGACATCGTCAAACAGATCACGTAGAATATCCTCCAGACTTTCATATTCCTGAATCATCGTGGACATATGCCTTAGATTTGCTACAATCTGTTCCACCTTTACGATATCCTCTTCCTCTGCATCCGGAAGCATCTGGATAATCATGCCGCCTGCGGAAAGAATGGAATTATCGGTATCAACCAGTACACCGACACTGACTGCGGACGGTGTCTGTTCACTTGCGGTAAAATAGTAGGCAAAGTCATCACCGATTTCACCACTCTGCAGAGCAACGGTACCGCTCCAGTTTTCCTTCATGTTCATATCCTTCACAACTTCCAGATATCCGTCTTTTCCCACAGCAGCTCCGACCGCCAGTTTTCCGGTATCATTGTATTGCAGCATGATATGCGGGTCACTCACAAAGCCGCGCACATGACCGTCACTGTAGGCATCTACCAGAATGGTACCGATGGGACCTCCGCCGTTGATGCGAATCGTAATCTGTTCCTGTGCTGTTTTCAGCATGCTTCCCATCATGGAACCCACAGTTAATACGCGTCCCAGGGCAGCCGCACTTGTCGGCCATAAATCAAAACGTTTTCTTGCTTCCTCCACCATATGCGTAGAAGAGCATATATAGATTCTCACATGCTCATTGCACGCAAGCGCCTTTACTAAATAATCTTTCATCATAGAAATCACTCCCTGCCTTACAGGCAACTGTAGTATACCACAAAAACCTGCAGAATGAGAAGAAAATCGACTTCGTTATACTGTTGTGTACGTTGAATACTGCAGGCAAGGAAAAAGAGGGTGAATGTATCTGATATATAGAAAAAGGTACAGTATTATCTAATCCTGTACCCGTCGTATGCATACGTTAATCGTACGGCTTGATTTCCACTGTCTTTTTATCAAAGTCTAGGAAGATCTGAAACGCATTGCGGTTCTCATCCTCATCCCATATTTCCACGAATCGCGGGGTTACCTCAATCAGAATCTCCGTATCCTCATGGCTGTATGCATTATAGCTCTGCCACAGATATTTCTTATACAAGGCTTCAAACCTTCTTCCCGGCTCGTCCACGACAAGCCCCTTGTTTACGGCGATTCCCTCTACCTGAACGCCACCTGTGCAGAGTGCCACCTGCGGGTTCCGATACAGCTGCTGTGTCTTGCGGAAATTCTTATCGGTCTTGAAATAGATTTTCCCATCATAAAACAGACAGCTTACATTACGCACCATGACGTAATCATTAACGCTGGAGCCAAGTGCCATAATTTTGGAATCTCCCAGCTTGTGAAACAGCAATGCTACTCCTTCTTCAAATGTCATCTTCTTTTCCTCCTTACTGACGATTTGCGAATCGGTGAATCATCGGACTTATTTTCTTGTATACGGCAAAGGTAATCAGGCAGCTGATACCGTATTTTATCAGGTTAAACGGTACGATGCCCAGTATCACCATGGTAGTGACAGAATTCATCATCGGATTGACCTTGGAACAGGAAAGGATAATCTGGTCCATATTCATATCATACAGGGCAACATAGAACGGAATAATCAAATACAGATTGGTCAGCACTGCAACTAAGGTACTAACCAGAGTCCCTGCCGTCATTCCCAGCAGTGCTTCCTTTCGTGTCTTCTTGTGACGGTACAGCAAAGACGCAGGCAGTACCAGGGCAACTCCCAGCAAAAAGCTCTGCAGCTCTCCGGTAAACATGGAATTGGATCCGGAAATCACCATCTGAACCATAACACGGATAAAGACAATCAGAACACCTGCCACCGGTCCCAGAGCGAAGGCTCCGATCAGCTCCGGAATTGCGGCCAGATCAAAGCTTAGAAAGGGCGGCATAAACGGAATGGGAAAGCGAAACATCATCAGTATCGCTCCCAGTGCACCAAGCATACCGATCAGGGCAAGCCGTTTTGCACTCATGTTGTTTTTCAATTCACATCTCCTCCATTTCAAAAAAACACCTGACTACGAAAAAACTCGTCTTCAGGTGTGCGTTTACAGAAAATGTCTTTTCTCATCCGGACTTTACCGTCGGTGCCAGAATTTCGCTGGCTCAGCCGCTCATTACGCGGGTCATGGACTATTACCATCGGTAGGGAATTTCACCCTGCCACAAAGACTTGTTATTCAATTTTGAATGCAGGTCATGCGTCAACACAATCTGTATATTCATTATAGCTCATGAAACAGCATGTGTAAATAAGAAATAGAAATGTAATTTTTTTCATATACCTGATGCAATACACATCGCCAAGTAGAAAACAGTACAGAAAAGAAACACCGGGTTCTACCCTGTTGCTGATAAAATATGAAGATCCACCTCCTGTTTTGTAAGGTGTTTTTCATATTCATCCATCTTTAGTGTCTGTATCTTCCAACAAATATCAATAATTCGTGGATTATTTAGGAATTCAGTATCCTCCATACGTATATAGGGGTGTAAGAAGCCCTTACAGAATGGAGGACATAAACATGTCAAACACAATGAATCAACTCAACTACAGTAACGATCTATTTTTTAAGTACACCCTTTCCCGTGAGGATGAAGGCTCTGTGTACGCCCGCAACACCATCATTGAACGTGTTACCGGTATCAGGGTAAAGGAAAGCACCGTGCTCAATCCCAATCTGGATCCGGGCATCATCGGAAAAAAGCGCATCATTCTGGATGTTCATGTGAAGGATGAACAAAACCGCCATTTCAATATCGAGATGCAGACGACCTACAAGGGATTAGCGGAAATGATGCGCTTTGAATTTTATGGAGCCAGAGCGTTGAACAATCAGCTGAACAGCGGTAAGAAGTATAAGGATTTAAAGCCGGTATATCAGATTATTTTCATTGACGAGTATGCATGGAACAACAGAAATCTGATCAATCAGTATCAGATGCGCAATGAGCAGGGAGAGAATGAAAGCTACTATCCGCTCATCCTTCGCACCTATATTCATATGCCGGCAATCAATGACATCGTAAGGGAGAAGGAAATACTGAGGCTGAATGACTTTGAACAGCTGATATACCTGTTTGAAAATAATGAGAAAAATGATATACTGAAGTCAAAGGAAAGGCTGGTGAAGGTATTCGTGGATAAGTATGAGGAAATGCAGAAGGATGATGAGCTGTGGTCAACCGCAATGGCGATTCAGATGGGAGAGGCACGTTACCGCTATGGCTTGGAGGACAGCTTTGAAGAAGGAAAAAAGGAAGGAGAAGCATTACTGTTAATAAAGCAGCTTAAAAGTAAGTATCATGAGGATTGCACAACATGGCTGCAATCTTTGAATGATGAACAGATCGAAGCCGTATCCAGCTTGATACTGGTTTGCAATTCTTTTCAGGAGTTGAAGGATCAGGTTATGTCAATGAAGTAATACATACAATACCAAATAAGAAAACTGTTTTATAAGCATATGCCTCTATAAAACAGTTTTTTAATCTATTCTTTCTGCCGCATCCGTATCACAGGTATTGAAATATTGTAAAATTACATGAATGGATGCTGCATATTTTTAGCAGGTATCAGGCGCTCTGAGTTAATGCATAATGCTCATAGATAAGGAAATCATACACCTAGAACTCAGCGCAGAATTTGATAACATCCTTTAGGGATATGCTTTCCTTCAGCAACCCGTACACTTCCTTCAGCTTATCCGCAGAGTGAAAATTCTCATACATCTTCATAAGAGTATCCGGATTGCTGTTTTCCTTCACCACAGCATACCGCATAGCCGCAGCTGCCGCAAGTAGGATATACCCGCATTTCTGTCCATATTTTTCAGCAAGGCGAAGCGGTTCATACAGCCGCTCTTCTTTGTTCAGCTTCCGTTGTGCCTGCCGTGCATTGCGATACACCGTATCATAGATTTCCCGATTACGGAATTTATGCACTGCACGCATGGTAAAGGCAAGCTGCACATCCTGTTCCACTGCATATTCTCTTGCGATGATTGTACTGACAACCGGTACTGCCCGATCCATTAACTCCATAATCTGCGGATCATTTGCGGCTTCTCCGTAAACCTCATACTGCAGATAATCTCCAAGATACGCAACAATCGCACTCATGAAATTATACGTATAAATTTTTCTTTGAATCAGGGATGGAAAATCTGCTTCCAGCGGCATTCCCACAATGTCCGGAAGCATTCCCTTTACACTGCCGTCCACTGGCAGCTCTGCGACATCCTCGCTAATCAATACCAGACTTTTTTCCTTTGGCTGCAGTGTTGTACAGAAGATCACACCCTCGGAAATGCTGTTGGATATATTCGCATCCACAAGCGGCTGTTTTACGTGGACACCGTTTTCACAGCATACGATCCGCAGCTGCTTTTCACCACACTGTTCAGCCGCAGCACTCAGTAGCCCTACCAGCTCCTTTATATTGCCTGCGAATACACTTGTCGTGATCAAATCTGAGTGTGCCAGTTTCTCTATGACTTCCTCATCCGCTGTCGTATAAGCATCATAGCCGGAAATAGTAACTGGCTCCTTCCCATCACCAAAGTAGTGAACGGGATAGGATTTTTCCGCATTCAGCCGGTCGATAAGCTCTTTGTTTTTATCAATAAACGTAATATGATATGCATTTGCCTGCAGGATGGGTGCGATAAAGCCGCGACCTGTCTGTCCTGCACCAATAAGTACTGCCTCTTTCATGTTCCTCCAATCTCCCATTTCTCCATGGGTTCATATCGCAAGGCGGTTGACATCTTTTTAACACGTGGAGCCTTGCTTTTCTGCATTGCTCTTTCTACAGCCCATGCTATAGAAAAGCAAAACACCTTATGGAAAGCGGCCTGCGCTGCAGACCGCTGTACTCTTATACATGTGGTTACATCTAACCCCTCTTGTTTCCTATCCCTTGCTTTTTCCTCCGGATACCGGAATGGTGACACCGGTAATATAGCTGGCATGATCGGAAATCAGATAACAGATCAGATCCGCTACCTCATACAGATGGCCCGGTCTTCCCAGCGGTATAGAGGATTTGTAGTTTTTAAAGAACTCCTCCGGTCTGGTGTTGACATCCCAGCCGCGACCGTATGCCTGTGCTCTATATTTTTCATCATTATTGGCAGGAGTACGGTCCAGAATATCCGGTGCCACACCGACAACACGAATATTATACGGTCCCAGCTCCTTTGCCCAGGAAATTGTAAAGGCATGAATCGCAGCCTTTGTGGCAGAATAGCAGCTATGTCCTCTGGAGCCCATCAATCCTGCACAGGAGGATAGGTTGATGATAACACCCTCCTTTTTTCCATACAATACGCGTGTTACCGCCTGAGATACCAGAAAGGTTCCCTTCTGATTGACACCAACCATAAAATCAAAATCCTCTTCACTCAGCTCATACTGCGGTTCACTGCCATAGTAATCCACAAGGATTCTCGGTCTGGTCACACCGGCATCGTTTACCAGAGCATCCACCGTGCCGAATTTCTGTACAACGGCATCAACAGCAGCCTCAACCTCTTTTTTGTTTCGGATATCCAGATGCACATACATCTTACGATCATCCTCAGAAAAATCCTTCGGCTCTGCCAGATCGAAGATTGCGACTCTGGCATTGCAGGCAAGCAGATCCTTTACCATGGCTTCTCCGATTCCCATGGCGCCACCGGTAACGATCACGACCTTGTTATTCAAATCAATCCATTGCTTTTGTTCCATACATGCTCCTCCTTATACGATACCGAAGAAGGAAAGTACGACAGACAGCACCAGGATGGATACCAGAATGCGCACATACTTCGGACCGCTTTTCTTAATATAGAAATAAATGCCAAACACGACGAGCAGAGGCAGAATATTCGGGAAAATCTTATTCAAAACATCCTGCAGCAGCTGTTTTTCACCAACTGCATTTGCCCATGATATCGGTGTAACAAGCTTTACATAGGTGGAAGACAATGCCCCCATCATAAACAGACCAAGCACGCTGGCTGTCTTGATAAACTGATTCAGCTTACCGGATTTCAGAATGGATACCACTGATTTTCTTCCCAGTGTATAGCCCTTTGTGACAAGTGTATACGCAAGAAATGTTATGGCAACACCCCAGATCAGCAGCGGTCCGACACCTGCCAGCCAGTTCCCCTCTGCGGCCAGTGGAATAAACATGGATAGCAGCAGCGGACGAAGCATCCCGTGATTGATGGTGTCTCCAATTCCTGCCAGCGGTCCCATCAGACCGACCTTCAGGTTGCTGATCATATCAGCGGAGGCCTCCAGCTCTTCACTGCCTGCCCCTTCCTGCAGCATAATCGCGCGCTCCTCCTCCAAAGCACAGGTCATACCGAAAATAACGGAGCCCCAGGTTGCCTCGGAGTTGTAGAACATTAAATGACGCTGTAATGCTTTTTTGTATTCCTCCTCATCCTCCTTATACAGCTTCGAAAGAATAGCACTCATACCATAGGAGAATGCCGGAGCCGTCAAACGCTCAAAGCCGGAATTCACCTCGGCGGTAAGATAATATTTTGCCCAGCCCTTGATTACCTCATTTTTCTTCAGATTAAGTTCGCTCATATCAGAAATCTCCTTCATCATCATCCACAGCGACTGTGCTGCCTGTACTGTTGGTAAACTGCGATTGAAGAATTGCAATACAGATTGCAATTACCGCAATTCCAATCGTATTCATTCCTGTATAGGCATACATCGCAAAGCCAAGAATAAAGTATGGGATAAGCTCCTTTTTCCCAATGACCATGATAGTTACCGCAAAGCCAAGTGCAGGAAGCAGACCGCCTGCCACACTCAGACCGTTCATCGCCCATGCAGGAATCGCATTCAGGAACGCGGATACGGCATCGGTTCCAAACAGCAGTGCCAGTGTTGTCGGAAGAACACGCAGCGGAATGGAACAGAAGAACGGATACCAGAATTCCGCTCTGCCCATTGCCTTCATATCCCCTTTTTCAGCTGCCTTGTCCGCAAGGTGGACAAAGTAGGAATGATAGGTGCGCTTCAGATTATCCAGCAGAACTCCCAGAAGTCCTACCGGAACTGCAATGGTTACAGCGATATCCGGCTCTAATCCGGCTGCCAGTGCCACCGGAATCGTAATGCAGGATGCCAGCGCCTCATCCGCAGGCAGTGTACCTCCCGGAGCTATTGCGCCTAAATAAATCATCTGCAGAGATGCGCCGATTTTCATCGCATCCCCCAGGTTTCCCATAATAAGTCCAATCGGAACCGCCAGCACCAGTGGCTGACGGACGAGATGCAGTGTACCATACCAGAGTTTATTGGTTGCCAGCCAGTAGAGTACACCAAATACCAGGGCTAATCCTATGTTCATAAATATCTCCTTTTCATTTCATTTTATAATTCCTGAAATATACTTTTTAATGCTCCCTCTTTGCTGTACCATGCGGTTTAAACCCTCGTTTTCACCGCATGTCAGCATTATTTCCCTCGTACTTCCTTCAAAGCGTCGTGGAGTGTGAAGGCCGGATCCTTCGGCGTTACCTGCAGCGTTACCGCTACTCCCTCATTCTGCATAGCCTCCAGCATTTCCGCTTCCTGTTCGCTTAACGACAGCTCATTTGAAATCATGACCTTGTTTGTCCCGTTGCCAAGACCGCCTACCTGCAGTGCCTTCATCGGAAATCCCAAATCAAAGGCCTTCTTTGCATTTTCCACAGACTTAAACAAAATAAGCAGCTTCTTATCCTTGAATACATCCTTTTTAAATGCAGCTACCGCTTTTTCAATCGGACGTATTGCCGCCTTTACTCCCGGAGGCGCCGCCATCAGGAATACCTGTGCCAAAAACTTGTCTGCCGCCAGCTTATCATCCACAATCAGAATGGAATCTGCGGATACCTGCTTGATCCAGTTTGTGACAACCTGTCCGTGCATCAGTCGAAAGTCGATTCGTATCAGTTTGATTTCTGTCATGCTCTTCACCCTCTTTCTTCATCGAATGCAATCGGATTCGGCTGTATGATGGACGCTCTGGCCGCTTCAAGACCAGCCTCCATTAACTCCTGGATTGTGCATTCTTCATTGTTGCGCTTCAAGATCAGCTCTATCAGCATCGGCAGATTGATACCGCACACTACATGGAGTGAAAACTCCCGCTGCAGCATCATGCCCACATTGGAGGGAGTTCCTCCATACAGATCCGCCAACACAAGGATTTCTCCCTGAACGCCTGTTAGATAGTCTCTGACCTCCTCGTAATATTCCTCTATTGACATTCCGGACAATAGAGAAACTGCATGAATATGCTCTGTCTTTCCTGCAATCAGCTCTGCGCTTTTGATCAGCTCCTCTCCAAATCTACCATGATTCAGTATCACATACGTTATCGGCTCTATCACTTCTTCACTTCCTTTACCTAATGTTCAACGGCCTTTGAACTACACCCTTACTTTACCATTGCACGAGCCTTTTATTTTTTCTTTTATTGCACCAGCAATCGTGCAGCTTTTCCGAAGGATTGCTTTTTCCGTTCTGCACGGATGCTCGTGCAATAAGATTAAAATATTTTTGAAATGGATTGGGGTATACTAGAAAATGAAACAGAGGGGGTAAGGATTGCAGGTGATAAAATGCTGACAAAGAGACAATACTCGATATTATCTTTTTATGTGGAAAACCGGGGAACGTATGTTTCATCCAATGAACTCGCTGCTATGTTTGATATCAGTGTACGGACAGTAAAAAACGAGCTGAAGATCGTCCGTGATTTTTGCGATTCCTATTCCTCATTTGTACTGGATACACTTGCAGGAAAGGGAACCAGATTATGTGTACTGGATGATGCGGCATTTGAAAAGGACATGGAGATTCTGCGCAAGAAAACGCTGCAGCTTTCCTGTAATACAAAAAACCGAGTTCACTCCGTTATGAAAATGCTGATGGATGCGACCGGCTATGTATCGAAATACACACTGACAGAGACCTTCTATATCAGTGAATCCACACTGTATCACGCACTGAACGAAATCAAAAAGCTGTTAAAGCAATACGATCTTGCACTGGTACATAAAACAAATCTCGGCTATAAGATCGAGGGCAGAGAAATTGACAAGCGGATGTGCATAGCAAAAAATGAAATCAATGATGAATCCACCGATCACTTTGCATTATCCGAAGATGTATCGGATATATACAATGTAGTGGCTGATGTGTTTTTCAAATACCATTATCAGATCAATGAACAGACCATTCAGAATATTACTGCGCATATCGCACTCACACTGCGCAGAGTCAGAAAGGGACATTTCATTGAACAGCAAATGGAACAGGATATGCCGGATTCCACAGAATATCAGATTTCCTCGGAAATACTGACGCGCTTTCTTACCAGATACCGCATCAAGAAGCAATACATGTTAAATGAAATCAATTTGTTGACGCAGACCATTCTGGGAAAGCTTGATTACTCCAGAAATGATCATCTGCAAAAGGAGGTCAATGATTTTATCAACGATTCCTTTTTGTATATTCGCAACAAGTTCTGTGTCAACTTTGAGCCTGCGGAAAGCCTGAAGCTGTTTCTTGCACTGCATCTGGTACCGCTCATTTACCGTATCAAATCCGGAACACAGCTTAATAATATGATGGCACCGGAAATCAAACAGTCCTTCCCGCTTGCTTATGATATCGCCCTATACTTCACGCTGCTGATCAAGGAGCGGTTTCATCTGAATGTTTCTGCGGATGAAATTTCCTATCTGTCCCTGTATTTCAATTACGGGCTGGAAAATATTCATCTGGGAAATTCCGCAAAGAAAATCTTGATTATCACATCGCTTCGCAAGTCGGAAACAGTCCTGCTGCGTCATAAGATTTTAACCTGGTTTCCCAATCAGATTGCAGAGATTACCTTTATCACCGGAGACAATGACGATTTCGATACCGAGGATTATGATGCTATTTTCTCCACCGATAGAAACAGTGAGAAATATAAGGGTGGTATTACACTGATCAGTATTTTCCCGGATGAGAAGGATTTTGAAAAAATCAATCTGGCAATCAACGGCTATACAGACACGGATTCCATACTGGAGAAGTTCAGTGAGGATTGTTATTTCTATGGTGAGGTGAAGGATAAGGAAGAAATTCTGGATATTATCTGTCGCAATGCCATTGAAAAATATAAGCTGGATGATGAGTTTCTGGAGGTCATTAAGGCAAGGGAACAGATTACCAGCTCTTACTTCGGTAACTGCATTGCCGTACCGCATCCGCTCACACCGTTTTCGGATGAAACCTTTGTATCTCTGGGGGTATTGAAAAAGCCCATCGCATGGGATAAGAATCACAATGTTCGTGTAGTTATGCTGGTATCCATTGAAAAGAATAATCCGAAGGCATTTCAGTTCTGGTATTATATGAGCACCTTTGTGCGCAATGAGGAGCTGCTGCAGAATTTTTTCAAAAAACCCAGCTTTCTGCGTTTCACGGAAATATTGAAAATATCACTGGAAAAGGATTTTGACTAGCCTGCTGGTTGGAATTCTTTTTTCATATAGCTGCCTTCGTTTTTACAGCTTCTGTTTCATAAAAAGACAAGCTTTAAGCTATCGATTCGCTCCTGCTTACGGGGATACCTGTTTTTATTTTTGTACAGCTTTGCCGTTGCATTTGTAAAAATGACATCTGCAATCCTGTGCAAATGCCATTGTTTTGGTTATGGTAATTCAATTTTTTGATATGCTTCCATCGTATGCATCTCCAGCTGCTGTTCCTTTCTTTTGAGATCACGATAGAAAAACACCATCAGACACGGTCCCATGAGCGACCATGCAATCGGTTCCGCAAGGCACACACCGGTATAGCCGGTAAACGGGATCAAGGCAAAGGTTGCCGCTATTTTCACCGCCATTTCGATACAGCTGGAAATGATCGGACCCCTGCCGTTGCCCAGACCCTGCAATCCGTTTCGATAAATAAACAAGACAGCCAGGATGAAATAGAAGACACTGCTGATGCGGGTATAATAAGTCGCCAGAGAGATCACCTCCGTCTGCTTTGCATTGACAAGAAAGCCGATGAAGAAGTCAATGCAAGTAAAGGATAAGAGAACCACAATACACACCCACAGAAAGCTGATCCATACACTGGATTTCATACCGGCACGGATTCTAGAAAACCGCTGTGCACCGAGGTTCTGAGAAACAAAGGTCGTATCGGCAATCGCAATGCTGATCAGCGGCTGCATAAACATTTCCACTACCTTGCGGGCTGCGGTATGTGCTGCAATCGTTACTTCTCCCAGACTGTTTACCGCACTTTGCAATATGACAGAGCCTAGAGAAACGATGGAATTCATCAAGCCCATGGAAATTCCCATGGATAACTGCTTTCTCAGAATTTCACGCTCGACATGGAAATCCTCTTTTTTAACGATGAACATCGGATATTTCTTACGCATATAAAGAAAGCAGAGGATAACGCTTATCAGCTGTGCAATAACAGTAGCATATGCTGCACCAGCCACCCCCAGCTGGATGATTGCGATAAATATATAGTCAAGAGCCACGTTGAGAATGGATGCTATGATTAGAAAATACAGAGGTGTCCGACTGTCTCCGATGGAACGCATCATACTCGCCATCATATTGTATGCCATTGTCACAAACAGTCCAATGATAATAATGGTCAGATAGGAATCCGCCATCCCCAGAATGGAGGATGGTGTCTGTAACAGATACAGCAGCGGCTTTTTCAACAGGATTGCGACTACAAAGATCACAACAACACTGATCATGCAAAGCTTGATACATCCTGCCGTGGCTTTTTTCATGCCCTCTTCATCACGCGCTCCGTAATATTGAGCAATCATGATGGAAACACCCATGGAAACACCAGTGCAAAGTCCAATGACCAGATTGGAAAGGGATGCACTCGCACCGATAGCCGCCAGTGAATTTACACCCAGAATCTGTCCTACCATCATGGTGTCCGCCATGGTATAGAATTGCTGAAATACGTTGCCGAGTAAAACAGGTATCGCAAATGCCATAATCAGCTTCGTGACATTGCCCTGTGTCATATTTTTCATTTTATCACCTACAAGGTCTAATTCTATCATATTTTTCACAATAGGAATACAGGAATAGAAAAAAATACCGATGATAGCCTGATTCTTTTAAATCGCTAAAAGGAAAATTAAAAAATGCCGGAACTATACATAATTCGGCATCGTATTTATTTCTTTCACAAGATTGTGGTTTATGAAAAAGCTGCTTCATAGCATCAAATATGAGTATATGCAGCTTCCTATTCCTTCGCACACATCTGTTTACTTATATCCGTTTTTTCAGTTGTACGATCGATTAAGAAATCTAATCTCCCCTGTATGAGCAGCGCTGCTTCCTTGTTTCAGCACAATGGTATCACCTGTACAAAGAATTCAATGATTTTCGGCAGTGATTCTCTGGACAGGTATTCCTGAAACTGCAGGTATTCCTGCGAATCCAGAAAGCAGGTATTGGAGGAGCGCAGATGGTATACGATATCCCCAACCGGATTTGTCCCCATCGCAATTTCACCATATGCAAGAGCGCCGATGGCAAATTTAAACCCGATGGAAATCGCACCGATACTGTATACACCGATAGCAATCGCACCGATGCTGATGTAGCCGATAGCCAGACAGCCAATGGCAAAGTAGGATAATGCAAGCGGACCGATGGCGAACAATAGCCCCAGTGTGAGCAGACCCAGACTGCATAGTCCCACGCTTAAAAGTCCGATGGAAATCACACCGACGGAAACATTTCCAATCGCAATAATTCCCTTGGCAACCCTCCAATAGCCTTCCTCCGTACGTCCTCTTCCAACATTGATATCCACAAGGGGAATTCCACAGATTGACAGCTTGGAGCGATACCGCTTTTCATATGTATAGCGGTTATGCACATAAATAACTTCCTTCTCCTTAACAACCTCTTTTTCCAGGGGGATTTTATTTCCCAGCAGCTCATCAATGCTGACCTGCAAGCTTCTGGAGAGTATTTTCAGATTCTCCATATCTGGATTGGCAGTACCATTTTCCCACTTGGATATCGCCTGCCGCGATACATCACACAGTGCTGCAAGCTCTTCCTGCGACATTCCTTTTTCTTTTCTTATTCGATATAAATTGTCTTTGAATTCCATACATTTTCCTCATTTCCTGATGACTGTATTCTATCAGTTTCTATGCTGTTTTACCATACTTCATACATTCCAAATCCGCAACCACTGGTAGCAAAACCGCCTTTTGCAGTTTTTTTGATTATAGTCACCTGAAAACTCAAAGCTTTATACAAAAAGCAGACCTTCATTTTATCTTCATCCGGCCTGCTTTTCTGCATTATCTTTTCTATCCTATATCTGATTTTATCATATCTGCTACAAGGCACCTTGCTTACTGTTTGAATTATTCGATATGATATCCAATCCTCTTTCTACAGTTATCAATGCCTGTGAAGAATGCCGTAGTCTTCTATTTGTCAGCCTTTAAGCGTTCAAATGACTCAGGTATTCCATATAGTCTTTTTTCTACCACTTGGCCAGCTTCAACAATCCCATGCATACCGCAAGTGTGGAGGCGATATATTGATGCCGGTTCCGTACTGCTCTCATTTTCTCATTTCTACCCATAAATACCTTTGTGTGTCAATTTCCATCTATCATGTATATAAGGTGCAAACTTTTCTGCAATGAGCATTACCGGTACAGCGGCAGGCTTCCGCATAATCTGTTGATTTTCTTTTTATCACCATACAGGCCAATACCGAGGTAATGAAACTGATTCTCCGGCAGATTTTTTACCTTCACAATCCAGTCCTCATACACATTGCAGGTTTGTGCTGCATCACTGAAATCAACGATAATGACATCCTCATATTCCTGATCAAACAGCTGCCGACGCAACTCCTGAAGCTTTTCTGTTTCCATCTTCAGAATCGGAAGCGGTATTTGCAGAATGCCCATATGTATATTTCCATCCGCATCCTGAACATCACAGCCGATGGCTTCCTTCACCTTACTTCCCAGTGTCATCCCCAGCAGTGCCGCGGTATTTGCGGCAATTCCCGGTGCCAGTGATGCATCCATCACCATGACGCATTTTCTGTTTTTCTCCATACACGTTCTCCTTTACGATTCTGCGACAGCAGAAGACCCAATACAATCATCACGATACCAAGCACACCGACGATAGTGACCGTTTCCTTCAAAATCCATACCGATGCCAGCGTGGTGACAACCGGCACAGCATAGATATACACACTTGTCTGTACAGTACCCAGAATACGTACAGCACTGTTCCAGGAAACAAAGCACATCGCACTGGCTCCCAGTCCCAGAAACAGTATATTGGCAATATTTAATCCCGTAAGCTGTTCCACCTTCGGCAGTTCCATACCGGATAGCATAATAACCGGAAGCATGCACAGCAAACCGTAAAAGAATATTCTGCGGGTCATCGGAATGGTTGTGTATCCAAAGCTGCTTATTTTCTTTGTTATCGTAGAATATAGTGCCCATACGATGGCAGCTCCCAGCGCAAGCAGATCACCCTTTGGATTTAATGCCAAATTCTGACTTCCCTCCAGGGAAATACAGAGAATTCCAGTCATGGCAATCAAAAAACCAATGAAAAAGCGTACTCCGGGACGTTTCTGTTTTAACAGCCAGATTCCGAAAAACATGGTGAAAAACGGTGAAACAGCCACGATGATACCAACATTGCTTGCCTGTGTGTAGGTAAGTGCTAGATTCTCCATAAGAAAATACAGGGTAACTCCACAGAGTCCTGCCGCAAGAAAATACAGCTCTTCCTTTTTCTCTTTAACTCTGGTCAGCCTTGGAGCGACTGCCCATAAAGCCAGATAACCGATCATAAACCGAGTGAACAGTATCTGCAAAGGTGTAAAATCCCGCAGCAGCACCTTGGTTGAAATAAAGGTGGTTCCCCATATAAGAATAGTCATACACGCAAGCATATGACCCTTGATCTGCTCATTCATCCAATTCGCTCCTTTTCTGTGTGAATATACTCTGATACTGCTTTGGTGTTATACCGATAAAGCTTTTAAAGTAGTTTGTAAAATGGCTCTGATCGGAAAACCCGCAATCCAGCGCAAGCTTACCGATTGCTTCACCCTGTTCCAGCAGACGCTTTGCTTTTGCGATCCGAATGGATTGCAGATAACGATATGGAGAAACACCAACCTCTCTGGTGAACAGACGCAGCGGCTGATAGCGGCTCATCTTGCTAATCTTTGAAAGAGTATCAAGAGAAATGGATTCTTCATAATGCGTATCCAGATATTCCTTCATAGCCTTCACCGCTTCCGTAAGCTCTCTGCTTGCCTCTACTGGAACCATATGTTCTTCCAGCAGCTGTTCAATCAGAAAGTAAAAGGCCTCCTCACGTACCAGCAGACTGCTCTGTGATACGATAACATCATACAGCTCACGAATGGACAGTGCCAGCTCTGCCTGCGGAATCAGCGTATCCTTAAACTGAAGATGGATGTGTTTCCCGGTTATCTCCTTTACTGCCTTGTCCATGACATCTACAGGAACATTGATTGCACGATAATCCAGAACCTCTCCGGCTACCGGCGCACAATTATGTGTTTCACGCGGATTAAATAAAATAACATCTCCGCGCTGTGTATCATATTCCTGATTTCGACACCAGAGATGACGTTTTCCACCCTCCATAAATCCGATTACATAAAATTCATGAAAGTGAACAGGAAATTTCTGTACGATTCCACTTAAATTATACGCCTCGATCTGAAGGTCTTTATCATAATAGATGTGTCGCTGCTCCTGCAATGCTGCCATGCCCATTCCTTCTTTCTGTCGCTGTATGTATGGTAACATAAAAAAATGATATTCTCTTGTAAGATATTGCATCCGGATAAGCGCCGTAAAAGCTGTTCGTGTGCTGAAAAGGCAGAAGTATGATGAAACCTGTGTCCTGCATCTTGCATGATGACCTGAAAGTTTGTGTGCCAATTGCCGCAGTACCTTACGAAAAGGCTTTGCATTTATACAGACGCACTTCGCATGGTCAAAGACATTTCACTGTCCTTAAATGCTCAT
Source organism: [Clostridium] innocuum (assembly GCA_012317185.1). NCBI lineage: Bacteria > Bacillati > Bacillota > Clostridia > Eubacteriales > Clostridiaceae > Clostridium > [Clostridium] innocuum. Next base: position 4,380,304 of record CP048838.1, read on the forward strand.
TGTGGTTTATCAAAAGCTGTAGCCTTACTATTCTCTTTTTGCGCATCTATAGTATAGCATGGCTGCGGACGCAGAAACAGCGCAATTTGCACGCAGCCATTCTGCACACTGTGAAGCTGAAATAGAAAAGCATCATTATGAAAATTCCAGCGTGCTCAAAAAAACTTTTTTGAATAAAAAGGAGGAAATTCTGACAATCTCCTTCCTGTTCCTTATTCTGCCAGTCCCCTACGCTGCCGGTAATGCGCAAGCGCCCCCAGCAGATTGGCATCCTGCCGATACGTACAGCATTCCAAACGCGGTGTCAGTGTTGCAAAATCCAGCCCCTTCTGCAGCTTCTCATACGCTTCCATGATTCGCTGTGTGAAATCCCTTCGTGCACTGATTGCACCCCCAAACAGAATCATTTCCGGATCCAGCATATGCTGCACATTGAAGACACCAAAGGCAAGCTCCTCATAAAAGGTCTGAATAACCTTGCTGCACAGTTCATTTCCCTGCTGTGCTTCTTCAAAAATCCGCACACCATTCCATTCTTCCGCTGTCAAAGCCTCCATTTTGCGCACCATACTCGAGGTAGAGGCACACAGACTGAAATTTTGGACACTGCCGTCCGGCTGCTTTACCAGCATCATGCCAAATTCACCGCCATAGCGATGCGCTCCATGGCAAATGTTACGATTTCTTACGATTGCACCACCCACACCGGTTCCAATCACCAGAAACGCCATATCCTGTATGTTCTTCGCCTTGCCGTAAAACAATTCCGATAATGCAGCACAGTTCGCATCATTCTCTATTTCACAGCACAGTCCCAGCTCCCTCTGTATCCTTTCCTTCCACGAAAAGCCGTGGATAAAAGGAACTGCACTGCTTCCGCCGATCACGCCGCTGTCACAATTCACTGCCCCGCAGGAGCTGATTGCCACACCGGACAACGTAACCCCCTGCATGGTGATATCCTTCTTATATGCTTTCATATATGCGAGCAGTCCCTCTATGTCTGCGCTCATAGGATAGGATCTGGTATGGAAAAGCCTTCCTTCCTCATCTGCAGCTGCACATTTCAGAGAGCTTCCTCCGATGTCAAAACAAAGATACGTATCCATTAGAACCCCCGTTTCTCTGCCAGCTCGCGGAACCAGCAGCCACTTTTCTTTATTGTACGCTTTCCGGTTTCCAAATCAATAGAAATCAGTCCGTAGCGGTTTTTATATGCATTCAGCCAGCTCCAGCAGTCAATACCCGTCCACACATGATAGCCGATACAGTTACTGCCTTCCTCAATTCCCTTATGCAGCCAGGTAAGGTGCTCCTTATAGAAATCAATTCGGTAGTCATCCTCAATTCTGCCATCCTTGATAAACCGTGCTTCGTTTTCAACGCCCATTCCGTTTTCCGTTATCATCCATTCGATATTATCGTATTTGGTACGAATGTTGGTTGCGATATCATACATCCCCTTCGGATAGATTTCCCATCCGCGATAGGGATTGATCCTTCGGTTTGGCATTTCATAGAAATCATAGAAGCTCTCCGGCGTTATCATCGCTGCAGGGTCCACCGGGGTTTCCTTCGCTTTGACACGGATCGGCTGATAATAATTCACTCCGAGAAAATCCACGGTATTTTCCTTTATGACTGCAAGCTCGTGTTCCTCATAGTCCGGCAAAAGCGTATGCTCCTTCAAGAGCTCCACCAGCTCCTTCGGATATACTCCAAGAACAGCGGGGTCAAGAAAGCTTCGAGCAGAAAACAGCTCTGCAATGCGGGATGCCTCGACATCCTCCTTTGCCTGACTGCGTGGATAATTCGGGGTCAGGTTTAAGATAATGCCGATTTTCCCATCACACATTGCATGGAAGGCCTGCACTGCTCTGGCACTGGCAAGTGCCGTATGATAAGCCACCTGTACAGCAGCCTTCATATCATGGCGGCATGGATAATGAAAACCGTTCAGATACCCGCACTCCACATGAACGATCGGTTCATTGAAGGTGAACCAGCGCCGTACCTTTTTCCCATAGAGAGAAAAGCAGGTACGTGCATATTCCACATAGGCATCCACAACATGATCGCTTTCCCAGCCCCCCTGCTTTTGCAATTCCGCCGGCATATCAAAATGAAACAGATTGATCATAACCTCAATGCCTTCCTCATGAAAGGCATCAATGACATTATGATAATGTGCTGCGGCAAGCGGATTCAGCTCACCATCCCCTGTTGGAAACATACGGCTCCAGCTGATGGAAATCCGGCAGGAATTGTGTCCTGTTTCCTTCAAGAGTCGAATATCTTCCCGATACTGTGTATAGAATCCGGAAGCCTCCTTCGGTCCGATTCTGTCATGAAATTTCTCGGGCTCCTGTTCAAACCAGATATCCCATATATTTTTTCCTTTGCCATCAATGGCTGATGCCCCCTCGCTCTGTGTTGCGCTGGTGGCACTTCCAAAATAGAATCCTTTCGGAAATTGTAGCATAAGCTTCCTCCTTATAAAGTTATTTCTGTAAAGCACTACGGCATGCGCTTCCTATATCGTAAAACTCGTTTTCTTCATAATGCGGCAATACTATGCTTCCATACCGGAAATTATCTGCACCGGATTTTCTGCATAGCATGCGATGTTCCTATGTGAAAAATGCCGACTGCATCGAAGGCCCTCTCCATGGGAGAGAGCCTTTCTATGTGAAGCTGTAACAACTGCATATCTGCAGCTTTTCTATGTCTATTCCTTTCGATCCTTTAAAATCTCCTCTGTACTTGCCCAGTTTGTCAAAGCGTCGCTGTAGGTGCGTACATAATGGTAGTATAGCATATCGATCATGATTAAAATCGGTATCTGACCGGATATCATACCGGTGGACTCCTCCCCGGACAGCGATGAGGTATACAGAACAACATCACTGAGCTTTTTCAGGCGGCTGTTCTGATTTCCCAGAATGCTTACCACAAGAATTCCCCGTGATGTCAGCTCTGCGGCAAGCTCCTCCAGATAGGTATTCCCGCGCAGGGTGAAGATAAAAACCAGATCCTGCTTCTGCAATACCCGCGAGCTCATTTTGATGGCATCTTTATCATGAATGACCTCTATAAATTTACCGAGGCGGGAAAACCGGAAACGAAAGTCCTCTGCTGCAGTAGCACTCAGTCCGAATGCAAAGATGTTGATAATGCGATGCTCATAAATATAACTGCATACCTGTTCCATCGCCTTGGCATTAAAGTTTTGATCCACCAGATGAAAGATGCGGAAATATTCACTCTGTAAATCCAATGAAATATTAGAAATCTGCGGCGCATTCTGCATATTCAGATGCTGCTCATACAGGTACATCAGCTCCTTGAAATTGTTCAGTCCGATTTTCTTACAGAAGCGTGTAATGGAGGAGCTGGAAATAGAAAGCTCTCTTGCGAGCTCGTGAATCGTGAGCGGTTTTCTCCCGTCTGTGAAATATTGTGCAATCGTTTCTTCCACATAGGTGAAATTAACCTTTGCCAGATTGATTCTTAAAAGAATTTCCTTTTCCATATGCATTCCTCCATCGCTACCGGTATTATACTCTATTTCACGATGATTTTATAGGTTCTGATTTCCTCCGGCTGTATGCTTGACAGCGTCACAGGGTGTTGCTCAGCTTCACAGTCAGCGAGTGGCTCATGCAGCATATTCGTCTGCTGTATGGTTTCTCCTGTATAACACAGTGAATCTTCCTTTACCATCTCATTGCGACTATTATATACCCGCAGGATCGCCTGTTTATCATCCAGCGGATACAGGGAAGAAAATTGCAGGCAGTCACTTTTGTCCATATCGAGAATAGCGCTATGCAGAGGTTTTACCGCATTCGGATACGGGTGAGTGACAAAGTATTTCTGTGTGTTCACAAAGCGGTTGACCTCCTGCAGCTGATAAAACAGGACATCATTCGCATAGCGCAGCCATGTTTTCTGCACTTCCATAGCATCGTATCCATTCCGCAGGCACAGGGCAAAGGAGAAGCTCATGGTCTGCCGCAGCTCTGATTTCGGTGTCGGTATATATTTGAATTCGTTTCCGCTCGCAATTCCGGGACGGCGGTTCAAATCCGGACGTCCAAGCAATGGTACGCTGCGAAACAGTGTCAGTGCGATATCGGTATGCTTCAGGATTTCATATTCCTTTATTCCCTTACAGAAACAAGTCAGCACCTGATTTGTTCCATTCGATACATGGTGCAGCATCGGATAAATCGGCGTAGGCTCCTCACGATAGCCAGCCTCCTTCCAGTCCTCCATGTGCTTGGGATCATGTGCTCTTTGAATGGTACCGAACGGGGTGTCCGCAATACTGCAGGATGAGCTGCTTAAACCACGTAAAATCACACGCATGCGATGCTCCATCGCCGTGTTGTCAATGGTCATTTCACATTGTAATACATCTGAGGCCTGATGCAGCTGTATACAAAGCGTATATGCGATATCCTGACTGCATTTCCCATCGGCACGCTCCTGCAAATTCTCGGGAAGCTGCCATGCTCCATGCAATACCAGCGTTTCCGCAAGTGCTCCATGCTTCCATTCTGCCTGTGCATCCTGAAAGTGAAGCGTATAGATATGGTCAGGCGCCGGCCAGGAGTAATCATAGGTATCTCCCTCATCTCCGCTGTCCTCTACATACAGGAAATCCTCAACAACTTTCCCGTTTGCTTTGTCCAGCAGTCGCAGACTGCCGTTTTCCATGGTAATCTTATAAAATGTATTTTCAAGAGCACTGCATTCCTGCAGCTGTTCCGTGTGCTCACATGCTTCCAGATGCAGTATACGCATACTCATTGGCCTCATAGTCATGGCAATACGGATATCACTCTGATAATAATACAAATCCTCATCGTATACAGACGGGTCCCTGCGTATGCTTCCGCTGTATACACGCTGCGTCCCAAGACAGTCATAAACAACCTCACAGCCGGCTTCATCCACAATACGGAAGTGCCTTGCTTTCGTAGATACAGACACTTGGTATACATCATCTCTAGTATATGGCAGCGTATTATAGAACACCAGATCCTGTTCACGGATTCCCTCGATGGATTCACTCAGCTTGCGTACCTGATAATCCAAAAGCATCGAGCTCATCTGATCACAGTCCCTTAATCTTTGCAGGATGGCATCGTTGGTAGCATCACTGTTACAGCCGCAGGCACTGTCATGCGCATGGTTTAAAAGCACCTTCTTCCACAGCTTCCTCAGGAGTGAGGTTTTGGGTTTGATCCCCATCTGCATCTGCATAACCATAAATGGCTCCAGCTGATAGATAATGCGACGTTCAATTATATCATTCAGCTGTTTATGATCATAGCGTGAGGAATAAATGGAGTGGTGAATCTTGGAAACGGAGGCATCAATAAACTCGCCCGTAATCTGCGGCAGTCCTTCCTCCTCTCGCAGCTCTTTAAAGAAGCTTTCCAAATCGCTTTCAAAATATTGAATATCATGTGTGGAGCGTTCATTGTAATAGCTCAGACGCTCCTGCAGATTGAAATCCACATAACGCTGATCCCCTCCCAGAGGAAGCAGCTGATGGGTTGTGGAGGCACCGTTTAAAACACGATTTTCCACCTTGTCCACATCATCGGTGTAAATCAGATTTCCACCATAGAAGTATCCGTCCCGGATATGATAGCACAGCACAGCACTTCCATCTGTATTGTGCCAGTAAAACTCTCTTTGTTTACATACATCATTGGGAACTCCTCTCCAGAACAGAGCTTCGCGAATATCAAAGCCGTTATACAGCTTGGGCATATCCTTGCTTTGTCCAAAGGAATCCGGCAGATAACCGATCATCATACAGTTACCCAGTTCTCTTGCATAGCTTATCCCATACCACAGATTTCTCGCAAGGCTTTCTCCACTGATAATCAGTTCATCGCTCTGAGTGTACCAGGGTCCGATCATCAGCTTTCCTTCTTCTACCAGCTTGCGTACCACGGGCTCTTTTTCAGGCATCATATTCAGATATTCCTCCAGAATACTCACCTGAGAATCCAGTAAATAGGTCTTCAGTGTTCCGCTTTCCAGTGCGGAAATCACCTCATCCATGTGATAAATCAGCTGTATGATGGATTCACTTGCGGTAAAATACCATTCATAATCCCAATGTGTATGAGAATACACATGCATTTTCTTCATAGCTATCTATCGCTTACAGCTCCACTGCAGCGATAACCTCATACAAGGCATCAACATCGGTTCCGCTTTTCAGTGCCGTTCGGAATTCCTCGCTGATCATTTTGCGTGCCAGCCTGCTCAGAATGCGCAGATGCACATCACCGCCATCCTCTGGAATCGTAAGCCCAAGTGCTACCTGTACAGGCTCCCCATCCAGCGCGTTCCATTCTATCGGATGTTCAAATTTCACAAGAAAGATTCCCGGTTTCATGCAGGTCGCATGCTTGCTGTGAGGAATAGCGATACCGTCCTGAAAGCCGGTTGTCGCCTCTTTTTCACGCTCACACATACCTTCAAAATAAGCATTCTCATTCTTTACAAAGCCTGCTTCATATGCTGCGTGTGCAATCACATGAAAGGCTTCCTTTTGTGTTTTCGCTTCTGTATCAAACTGAATATGATGCCTGTCAAATACACTCTTATCCATAACTGCCTCCTGTTACTCGTTTTCTTCTACAACCGGTTTTCGCCAGAAGCCGATAATCAATGCCGTTACCACAATCCCTGCAAGTACACAGAGAATCCAGGTGATAAAGGGTATCGGCTGTTCGATATATCCGATAAAGGTTCCTAGTGGTGATCCGATACCGCCATAAAATTTACAGCCTGTCAAAGCTACCAGACCTCCTGCCAGTGCAGAGCCTGCCACACTTGCTGTAATCATCTGTAACGGATTGGCTGCAGCGAAGGGAATCGCCCCTTCTGTTACACCGACCATTCCCATGCCGAAGGCGCTTGTCGCAGAAATCTTTTCAGTTTTTGAGAATTTGTTTTTGAAAATCACAGATGCCAGCCAGATACCAAGCGGCGCAACGGAAATCGCCGCCTGTGTGGCACTCTGCGGCACGAAGTTAGCACCCTGTACACCGTATTTGGTCATTGTATCCGTAAATACGGCTGTTCCGAAAATCAATGCCGTCTTATTTACCGGACCGCCGAAGTCAAAGCCGACCATTGCCCCAATGATTGCCCCGATAATGAATGGAGCTGCCGCATATTGTTCATTCAGTGTTGTCAGTCCGCTGTATAATGCATCCATTGCGAATGCAATCGGCTGACCGATCAAAAACAGAACGATAATCATAATCACCAGAGTGGATACGAACGGAATAATCATAATACCGGTAAGTGGCTGCACGATTTTCGGCCAGGGAATACGCTTCATCCCCTTTACAAAATATCCTACGATGAATGCAACCAGAATCGCAGACAGGAAACCACCGCCTGTCTGTGTTCCCAGAAATTCAGGATCGTTGGCAATATAGGCACCGATCATAGCCGGAGCGATTGCCGGTTTGTCTGCGATGGATTTCGCAACAAAGCCTGCAAACAGTGGAATCATCAGCTTGAAGCCTGTCTGTCCCACCATGAACAGCTTCTGCATGAAGTAGCCCATCGCTGTTTTGTTATCAAAGCCCCAGTTTACAATTCTCCCCAGATCGTCCTTCTGAAATGCAAATACATTCGCAATCGCCAGCAGTAAACCTGCGGCAATACACATCGGGACCATGTAGGAAATACCGCTCATAATGTGTTTGATAATCGGATTTTCCGTTTTCCCCAGTGTGATGTTTCCCGCCTTGCTTCCTTTTTCGCCATACAGCGTCGCCTCATTCAAAGCACGCTCAATCAATGCATTGGCATCCTTGATTGCATCCACGCTTCTTACCTTCATGACACGTTTTCCGGCAAAGCGGGCACAATCAATATCAATATCAGCTGCCACGATGACAACGTCTGCCTGTTTGATTTCCTGTTCACTCAGAACGTTTTCCGCTCCGATGGACCCCTGTGTTTCTACATGTACAGAATCTCCGCGTTTTTTCCCTGCCTGCTCCATAGATTCCGCAGCCATGTACGTATGTGCAATACCTGCTGCACATGCTGTAATTGCTACAATATGCTTACTCATAAGTTTTCCTCCTATCAAGTTCTCGTATAGTATATCCTGTACTTTTTTTAATGTAAACACTTACAGTCCATTCAGGGTGCAGTATCCTTTTTTCTTAAACTGATGAAACTAATTTCACTGTAAACGGTTATATTTTGTGATTTTTCACGTAAATTATCAGATAATTTGCTCAATAGAATAATTTTATGAAATTTTTATCCATTTATTTCTACTATATGAATTTTCATTTTAATAAGTAAGGGCTATGCATACATCCTAAAGCATAGTCTGTTTCATCATTCACCATAATGTTGACGATACCGATTTTCATGCCTGCTATTTCGGGTATATCTAATTGATTGCGGGGATAAAGTTCCCCTTTCCATTCATTGGATTACCATATAATGCTAAATATAGCTTTGATTCATTGAAAAAAGTCATGGAACGTTTACCCGCTCGCATGACTCTGTTTTACTATTCCTTATGTTCGTCGTAATCGTTTTTAGTCAGCTCTTTTAAGGCTGCATCAAAATCAATATCCGCCTCCTTTGAATCCTGTACGTCTTCGTGGACTTCCTTAGCAGTATCTTCCTGTGTAATGCCTGCCTCCAGATCCTTCAGCTTCTGCTCGGCCGCTTTGGCTTTTGCTTCCGCTGCACGTACTTCATCCTCAGGAGAAATCAGCTTACCGTAATTCATCAGATTGTAAATCTGTTCGCTGGTGATGGTTTCTTCCTCAATCAGCGTTTCTGCAATCAGTGTCAGCAGATCCTTGTTATCCTCAATAATCTGTTTTGCACGATCGTAGCATTCATTGATAATCTTACGGATTTCCTTGTCGATTTCATATGCAATCTCACCGGAATAATTGCTTCCGCTGCCATAATCTCTGCCCAGGAATACATTTCCGGTACCATCATCATACTGAATCGGTCCCAGAGAGGACATACCCCAGCTTCGTACCATAGCCTTTGCAATTTTTGTAGCCTTCTGAATATCATTGCTTGCTCCGGCAGATACTTCATCAAACATAACCTCTTCAGCAACACGTCCACCCATTAAGCCGGTGATCTGTGCCATGAAGTCTGCCTTTGTCGGCATCATTTTTTCTTCCTTCGGTGTCATCAGGTTATAGCCGCCTGCTTCACCACGCGGAATAATCGTAACCTTTTCCACCTTGTCTGCGTCATCCAGCTTCAAGCCGATAACAGCGTGTCCTGCCTCATGGAAGGCTACCAGGCGTTTTTCTCTGTCTGTATATTTCTTGGATTTCTTGGCAGGCCCCATCATAACACGGTCAATAGCCTCGTCAAGATCCTCCATTGTAATTACCTTACGTTTATCACGTACGGCTAATATAGCACCCTCATTCAACACGTTTTCCAAATCGGCACCTGAGAAGCCCGGTGTCCGCTTTGCCAGACCCTCCAGATTTGCATTCGGCGCCAGCTTTTTGTTTCTTGCGTGAACCTTCAAAATTTCATAGCGTCCGCGCTTATCCGGCAGGTTCACTGTAATCTGGCGATCAAATCGTCCGCTTCGCAGCAACGCAGGGTCCAAAACATCCGGACGGTTGGTAGCCGCAATGATTACAATACCCTTATTCTCACCCATACCATCCATTTCAACAAGCAGCTGGTTCAGGGTTTGTTCACGCTCATCGTTTCCACCGCCCATGCCGGCTCCACGCTGTCTTCCGACGGCGTCAATCTCATCAATAAAGACGATACACGGTGCAGTCTGCTGTGCTTTTTTAAACATGTCACGGACACGGCTCGCACCGGTACCGACAAACATTTCAACGAAATCAGAACCGGAAATAGAGAAGAACGGTACATCTGCCTCTCCTGCTACTGCCTTGGCAAGCAGCGTCTTACCGGTACCGGGAGGACCTACCATCAGCATGCCCTTCGGAATACGGGCACCCATATCTGTGAACCGCTTTGGATCCTTCAGATAGTCGATGATTTCCTTAACCTCTTCTTTTTCCTCATCACAGCCCGCAACATCTTTGAAGCGAACCTTGATATTTCCTTCGATCTTTGCACGGGATTTACTGAATTCAAATGCCTTATTGTTTCCTCCCGCGTTCATTTTAGAAAACATGAAGAACGCCACACCTGCAATCAGCAGGAACGGGAACACATTCATCAGGAATTTCATTAACAGGCTTTCCCTGTTTGGATCGCTTACTGTTAAATTGGTACTCTTGCTTTTTTTGAATACGTCTGTCAGATAGGAAACATTCTTTTCCGTATTTGGCACACGAACGGTGAAGTTTACATCTTTGCCTTTCTCACTATACGACCCTTTTACATCAATAACGGTAGTTCCCATTGACATTTCCGCTTTGGTGAATGTCATGGTATTTGCCTTTGTCATAAATTCGTTATAGTTAAAGTTTTTTGTATTACCCTCTGATCCATAGGAAATCAGAAGCAGCATAATACCAAGGACTAAGATATAAGGTAGAAAGCTTATAAACTTTTTATTGTTCATTCAATCGTCCTCCTAACGTTTTATTTGTATACTTCAGGTTTCAGTACTCCTATATAAGGCAGATTGCGGTAATGCTGGTCATAATCAAGACCGAAGCCCACAACAAATTCGTTGGGTATCTCAAAACCTACATAATCTGCAGTTATATCTACAACACGACGATCCGGTTTATCTAACAGAGAAACGACTTTTACATCGCTTGCCCCTTTGTTTTTCAACAGACGTGTCACTTCCTTCAGCGTGCGTCCGGTATCAACGATATCCTCCACAAGCAGAATCGGTACGCCCTTTACTGAACAGTCCAGATCCTTGACAATTTTAATATCTCCGATGGACTCTGTTCCTTCATAGCTTGATACATCCATGAAGTCAAACTGGATATCCAAATCTATATGCTTAATCAGCTCTGCAAGAAAAGGAACACTTCCCTTCAGTAAGGCTACCAGCAGCGGTGCCTTCCCTGTTTTGCGGTAATCATCACTGATTTGTTTTCCTAATTCCATACTTCTTTTTACGATGTCTTCCTCGGACACCAATACTTTTTCAACTACGTCGTGCATGCAAAATCCTCCTAATACAGCTATCTACTATTTTAACACAAATAGCGTAGGATTGTTAGAAAAATGTGCAATATCACAGCCAATTTTAGGCACCAGAATCACATTTCCCGCAGCATTCACAACAACCGGCCATAATTTGCGTTCCTTTTTGGGAATTTTGCGGTCTATGAACCAGCGGTTCAGCTTTTTTACGCCGAATCGAAGCTGTATGGCGTCCTGCGGCTGTGCATTTCTTATGGTTATCGGCCAGTCTGTTTCCTGCAGAGTAACCGCCTCAACCCCTGTTCCGTGAGGAGCTGTTTCAAAGTACGGGGTTTTCTCAAATACTGCATAATCGTATACATAGGAATAGCTGATTTCCTCACTGATATCAATTACCAGCTTTCCGTATTCACTGTATATATCATACCCGCCGGCGATATCGCGTGTCCAATAGTTTGCATTGTTCATAATCAGCTCCCGCAGCACCTGAATTTCATGCATGGACAGATAACAGCTGCATGTATCATGAATCCAGGTGATCAGCACCTGTTCCAGAAAATAGCTGTCCAGTACCCGCAGTTTTTTCAGACTTCCGTCCCAGCTGTTTAAAAACGCACGGCAATCTGCACGCAGCTGCTGCATGCGCATGTTTTCCCGGGAAATGGTTTCCATCAGCGTTTCTTTTTCCTTTTCCGACATTCTATCCACAATCTCATGCCGGATTCTGTTTCTTGCATAGTGATCCGTAAGGTTGCTTTCGTCAATTCCAAAAGGCACGGCATTCTCTCTACAGTATGCTTCCAGTTCCCGTTTGCTATACGCCATTAGCGGACGGATGATTGTACAGCCCATGATGCATGCTTCCTCCTGTATACCGAGATATTCCTTCATACTACCACGCTCTTTTGCCATCAGATAGGTTTCCAGATGGTCATCCAAATGATGTGCCAGCAATACGGCAGCCGCCTGATACTTCTGTAAAAGCTCGCGATACATACGATAGCGCTCTTCTCTGGCAAACGCCTGAAAGTTGCCCACACAGGGCTTTGTCTGCAGTTTCGCTTCGAAGGGAATATGAAAACGTGCACAATAGCTGCGCACCAGTTCCATATCCCGATCCGCCGTATCACGCTTCTTATAATTCATATGCGCGACAACCAGTTGGAATCCTTCTTTTCTGCACATATCCAGCAATGCCATAGAGTCCGGGCCTCCGCTGACACCGATGATATAGGTTCCTTTTTCCAGTTTCTTCATTTGTTTCATGCGGCTATTATACGGTAAATACGATCATTAGGCAATATGAAAAATAAATAGCCAGGTGAATTTATTCTATCACTGGTAGAAAACGAACACGTTGTCTATGAAAAAACAGATGAGGGATATTCATCATCCAACACCTGCTTTTATCCTATATCCTGAAATCTCAGACAGACTGCTATTCTGCTTTTACAATCAGACAGGATTTCTTACAAAAGACGATTCCGTATGCGACGATATCTGTATAGCCTTTCTTATACAGAACTTCCAGATACTTCCTATCTTTTATCTGCCGGCATGCCTGTTCTGCGGCTATTTCCATATGTTCCATATTTTTTACCACCTTTACTTCAAACAACAGGCCTCTTTCTTTGGCATATGCCGGAAGAACAGCAAGATCAAACCTGCCTTCTCCTGATTCCTGATTAGACACTACCTGATAGTCATTTAACATGCCTATTAAAACACCATGATAGAACCTTTCATTGTAATCAAAATAGCTGATTGACTGAAATAAAACATCGTTCAGTACTTTATTAGCCGCTTTCACATCTTCTACCATCAGCGCTTCTGCAAATTTTATACTGTTTTGCATTATCTGCTGTTCGAACCATTCACGGAAGATCATCGTATAAATCCGATTGATTTCCTTGTTTGGAATCATCAACTGGTAGATTCCCTTCTCTTGATCCGTACATTGAACAGCTTTCAGATAACCGGTAAACAATAAAAAGCTGTAAATATTATTAACTTGATCCAATTCCCTATACGTTATATTATCCTTGATTGTTTTTTCAATAACTCCGCCTGATGCCAGTATATCGAATTCTTCTCTCATTTTAGAGCTTGCTTCTTTTACGTAGCGATAGATAATATCATTTCCACTCGTATTCGCCCAAAAAGACTCCGGTGTTTGTTTATCCGTTTTAATCAATTTATCAAGATACATCAAAACACTCCACGGGTTAGACTCTGTCCGCTAGTAGCGTAAATTTCACAGTTTCCAAACTGATAGCCATCGCGCCATGGGCGGGCAGCGCCTATCATTCCTTTACCTGCCCCTGATATTCATTTGCCTGATAATCAAGCAACAAGGAATCGATTTCATTCTGCGTGAAGCCAAATCGCTGTTTGGAGGTCTCATCAAAAATAGAAAGCACCTTAAAATTATTCAGTCCAGTAAAAAGGCTAAAGCCCGCCTGTGGTGTCGATTCTTTCGCAATCCTTAAACAGCCTGTCAGTATCCCTTTCTCTAAGGCATTGTTTGTTTTTAAAGCAGCACTGAATACATTTCCAAGGAAAGCAACCATATCATCATAATAACCGTTCAAGTAGGCATTCTGTAAAGGGACATCACGCCATGGGCGGGCAGCGCCTATTCATCGATGAGTATGATTACCTGCTTTTGATAATGTTGTTCCAGACATCCCGAAATGAATCTTAAAGCATTTTGCAGCTCCACTTCATTTTGTGCACCACGGTATAAACTTTTCATTCGCTCCTTGTCAAATTCATTGATCCGCTCACTTGTTAGCAATTCATGATTATTTCTAATGATTTCCTGCATCAGATAGGAAAACATTGTCAGTTGTTTTTCAAAGGTATTATTTTTCATATCTTTTAAAGTAAGAAAAATAACCGGATACTGATTCTGTAGTTTCATAACCTGCGCATCTTTTGTGATATCCAATCCCTCAAACAGATAAGCGCTTTCCTTTTGTTTGATTGAAAAGAAATAATACAGCACGCCTGGGCGGGCAGCGCCTACTCATATTCAAGGTTTTTCCCGCTACTAGCGCGCCTCTTGTCGGATACCAAAGGTATCGACACTATTTCGGTGAAATCGCCTCGGTCTTGTATATAACGCTACTTTTTCATTGCATACATCTTTGATAAAGTTCGTTTTATCGACATAATAATATTGATGATCAATCATTTCTTTGAAATTTTCTATACCGATTGGCAAAGCTTTCATATTATCAGCTCCTGTCTGCATAGCTTTATTATATCATACTCTTTCTACATTATATCATGCAGGTGGGTATGAATTTCATGTATGATGAAGACTGATACAAATTCCCTTACAACAAAGCAAAGAAGTAGATATGAAATTCAGATAGGATCAAATTCTGCATGATTTGCGTTCAGAATATCTAAGAAAAGGAATGCCCTATTATAAGCACTCCCATACTAATTCTTTATCACGCTATGCCATGGTCACCTCAGTTATTTCGATATGGTAAGTTCCCTTATTCTGCTTCACAGCAAGTGTCATATGCTCCAGATAATGAAATATGATATCTCCATCAGGATCATCATAGTGTACTGTGGTTATCAGCAACAAGGTATTTTCATCCTGTATCGTCAGGTTACTATCTATATTGGCGATTCCAATGTGTTTGGTATCATTCGCCAGCACGGTATTCTCCTTCATGATGGATGTAAAAACGGTGACTTCATTCTCACGATCAAGTGTTCCATCTGCGTTTATGACACAATTTCCTTCATAAGCAACACTGTATCCCTCACTCACCGGCTGCGTTAGAGAAAATGACAGTATCTGTTTATCCGATAATGCTTTCGTATGGGTCTCCAATATGACAGGTTGTTGCGTTACTTCTATTTCCGGTTTCTCACCTGCACTAGAGCATCCGCATAAGCAGACCATACATATCACAGAAACCCATATTCGGAATTTTAAGTGTTTTTCTTTGTCTTCAAGCATCTTCATGCTCCTGTGCTTCAGAGCGTGAAGGTTATGTATAACCATTACTACCAACCCCTATCGTTCCTCTTACACCTATATACTATCATATAAATTTTAAAGGAAACAGGCTGGTAATATAACATTTTCGTTGTTATGATTACTTTATACAGTATTCTATAAATACAGCACTGAGCTTTAATTATCGCAAACGTAATTTCACGGAGTTTCTAATATCTTTAAGCTGGCACAGTTTCCTAAACCTCATCCACTTTGGCCAGTACAATCGTAGAATCGTCCTTACGTCTTGTCTTTTTTAACAGCTCCGTAAAGCTTTCCACATCCGCCTTCACACTTGTCTGTGTCCTCTGATTGAGCCATTTATAAATCTCATTCATATATATGCCATCAGATATCATAAGGTATTCATCCCCTGCCTTTACATCAACCTGGAAGCAGTCCGGCTGCATCTGACTGATGATTCCCACAGGCAACGCACTGCCGTTAATTTCATATATCTGATCATCCCGCAGCAGAAATGTCGGACAGGCTGCGGATTTTGATATGTAGGCAACCCCCTGTGAACGGTTAAAGCAGATGACATCCAGCGTTGCATAGGTATCGCTTTGAATCAGCTTGTTTATACATTTGATGGCGCTGTCCTGTGGAATTCCACTGACCATCATACGTTGGAAAATATTCGTAATCAGGCGTGAGCTTTGGGCAGCACGCTCACCGTTTCCCATACCATCCGAAATCATGCACACCACACTCTGACGGAATCTGAAGATGGAAAAGGTGTCCCCGCTGGAGGTGTAGGAGTTTTTTACACTGTCCGCATAGGCATCAATGACAAAGGGAATATCATCACAGACGGTGATGGAATGATAGCCGCGCATGAATTTTCGATTGCGAATGTCCGCGATCTGCAGATTTCGGTGAAGCAGGACCTCAAGCAGCGGAAGCAGCGTGGTTCGTATTTCTCCGCGTTTGATATTTGCTATTTCCACACAAACCTGTATACAGCCCTCCTTCGGCTCTTCAATACTCAGCTCACGCACATCATATTGATAGCCTTCCAGCGCCTTGGCGACACGTACCGTATCCTTTTCGTAGCCGTCTATTTTTCGTATGGCGTCTGCATTATATTGCAAAGCATTGGACATATTGGCAAGCAGTTCAGCCTGCACATCACTGATCTGTGCATAATATTCCGACAGGGATTGAAAGATATTGGCATAATTCTGCATCTGCCGCTTTAGCATACTCGTCTGAGAAAGCCGGTACTCCTGTTCATTTTGAAGCTCCGTACTCATATGCAGGGAAGCTGCATTCGCCGGTACAAGCAGAACACCGCTCATACACAGCAGCAGATATATCAAATCCTCTGTATTATCCGGATACAGGAAACATGCACCCAGCAACAGCAGCATGGCACTCTTGCGCTCCTTTTTCAAAACACTTAAAAGAACCGTAAGGACAAGTGCCGGCAGCACACGGATATCCAGCAGGAAATATATCATCAGCGCCACAGTCACTGTGATCCATGCATTGCTTGATAAAGCAATCAGCAGCATGGTAATCATAATGACCTCCTGTGCATATACTGGTAACAGCTCCACCCCCAATAAGCCGATGGTAAACAGCAGAATTCCCCGCATGCAGGCATTATGCAGCATCCCCTTCTGAATCCACTGATAATCCGCAAACAGCTCCTGCATCAACACAAAGCTCAGTACCGGCAGAATCACAGCCGTATTGTGCAGTCCATACTGCTGGACACTGAACGCCGCACTTAACAGTGCTGTCAGATACGGCATCCACTGGTATAAATTCTGATTCATCACCTTAACCATATGAATAATCACAAAGTAACAGGCAAAGCCAAGCGCATAGCTGTACGCCGGCAGAATTCCTCTGGTTAACGAGCAAAGAAGAATAAAAAATACGCTGATCATTGCTTCCCGGATTGTACGCATATAGGAATAGGATACATACAGAAATGCAAGTGTATAACTAAGCGGAGAAGCCAGTGTACCAAGAATTATTGAAATTCCGGCACAGGCCAAATCCTCCGCATGAATGGAAAATTTCCCCTTCAGTCTCTTGTTCATCACCTTTTCCAAACAAAACCACCTCTTTCATGCGTTATTGTAGAAGACATTTCGCATGGATTCTGTCATATTTTGTCTGTTCTGCAAAATTGCCTGCTTTTCCACAGCATTCTTCATCATCCTGACATTCCCTAACTCTTCAAATTGCATTTCCCCGTCAAACAAGCGCCTTGCATTAGTCCAGACAGTTTTTCACACGTTCCTTTATTTCACGGAACAGCTCACTGTCACGCCTTAAATGTGCTTTGACATCAATAATTCTGGCAGTATTGATCCATTTTGCATCATTGATGAACAAAACCGATTCCTTATTCATTCCCTTGATTTTCCCCAGGCGCATCAAATGACGCTTCCCTTTCGGATTCTCCTTGCTGTAGGCCTGCAGATAAGCCGTATGATTCCCGCTCATCGGCACAACGAATGCCTTGTTATGAAAAATTGTTATAATCAGACCAAAATGCTGATAACCGATTTCTGCAATGTATGCTTCACCAAAATCTATATAACAGATATCACCAACACGGATATCCACACCAAGCTCACCACAGCTTCCCGCATGACGGCGTTCTCTCAGATTCTGTTCCGACACCAGCCGCGGTATCGCCTCCTTCACACTCAAAGATGCATAATCCATGCTCTTCTCCTCGATGTAGCATTCCCACAGATCCTTCCAATACGCCTTCTCTCCAAGGGAACCTTCCTTCTGATCCTCATCGACCATTTCGTATAATTTTTTAACTTCCATTTTTCTCACCTCACTATATACATACGATAGAAAAAGGGCCAATTCCTAAAAAATCCTGAAATTGCGGATATTTTTTTTATTAAAATCCACAAAGTCTTCATAATTAGAGAAAATGCCGTAAATGTCCCATAAAAACAATTCTTACAATATGGAGTCATTCACAACAGCATTCCTACAGCTGTTTCCTGTTAGAAGAAAGGAAAATGTAAAAATAATACAAAATATACCCCCCTCTGTAATGGCTTTGCCTATAGTAAAAACAACAGCCATGTCTGACATCGCAGCTATGAAATCGGTGTTGCTTTAACGCTATGGCAAACAAAGATATAATTTTCATTACACGAGTATCAAATACAAAATGTAAAAAAGAGAATCCAAGCACTGCAATCATGGTCGCAGCCCTGTATTCTCTCATTTTTTTCATCCTGAATGTCAAGGATTTCTACAGCATTAGATTTGCTATTTTTCCTGTTTCGTATCCGGACTTTTCTTTGAAAATTTCCGATACAGCTTTCTGGCACGCTTCTGAATGGAATTCGCTATCGACAGCAACGGGTGATACTGCTTGGATATCATCCCGGAAAACTCGATAAACAGCTCAACAACCAGTGCGATGATAAACAAAACAAGAAATCCTGTCGCTTTATTTATCAGATAGATGTACGCTGTAAAGCCGAACAGCGCAGTCACCACATACAAAATAATGACCGTATTGCGATGTCCGAACCGCTGCATCAGCAGATGGTGCAGATGGTTCTTGTCGGCTTCGGAAAATTTATGCCCACTCAGCTTTCTTCTCAAAATTGCCCCAATGGTATCCACAATGGGAACCGCCAGCAGCAGAATCGGAAGTGCCAGTGTCATAATCGTGGAGCTCTTGAAGCCCAGCAATGAGATAGCGGATATAATAAAGCCCAGAAACAAGGCTCCGCAGTCCCCCATGAAAATACTTGCCGGATGTGAATTATACAGCAGAAACCCCATGGTTGCCCCTGCCAGAATCAAAGACATCGTCTGGATATCCAGACGTCCCTCGATCACGGAAAGACATGCAATGACAACCAGAATAATCGCAGAGATTCCCCCTGCCAGACCATCCAGTCCGTCAATCAGGTTCACCGCATTGGTGATACCGATAATCCACACAAAGGTTACAATAAAGGATACCAGTCCCATATCGATGGAAATTCCCATCGGCAGACGGATCACATCGAGTGAAACCTTTCCCACTGTCATCAAAACGATGGCGGCAGCAACTTCAAATGCAAGCTTATACTTCGGTTTCAGATTGACCATATCATCGATCAGACCGCCTATGAACATGATTGTCCCACCAATCAGAATACCGTTGATGGTCATATCCGTCTTCATAAAAACCGCCATGCACACGACAAAGGATATATAAATGGCTACACCGCCAATACGTGCGATTTTTCCCTTATGTACGGTTCGCTCATTCACCTGTGCATAAATATCCAGCCGGTAGGCGACGATTTTCAGAAAAGGAGTAATCAGTGCGGATAAGGCCAATGGAATAATCAGATATTTCAGCCAATCCATATAGATACCTCGCTTTTATTTTCTATTGTACAAGATGCAGATTCTCGAGCAGAATTCCCGTACCTTCGGCCACACAGCGAAGTGCATTCTCCGCAACATATACCGGAATGTGCAGTTCATTACGCAGCAGCTCGTCAATACCGTGCAGCAGTGCACCGCCACCGGTCAGTACGATACCTCTTGTCACAATATCACTTGCTAGCTCGGGAGGTGTCTGTTCCAGAACCGTTTTGCAGGCACGAACAACATCCTGCAGACTTTCCGCCATACTGCCCTGAATTTCCTCACTGGACAGGGTAATGGTTGTCGGCAGACCGGTTACCAGGTCACGTCCACTTACTTCAATCGTTTCATGCATGCTGCCCTTCCATGCAGTTCCGATCTGTTTCTTCACTTCCTCTGCTGTACGATCACCAATCAGCAGCTTTTTATTTTCCTTAACAAATTTGATAATATCACGATCCAGCGTATCTCCTGCAATCTTCAGGGACGTACTGCTTACGATTTCACCTAAAGAGATCACCGCAACGTCAGTCGTACCACCACCGATATCCAGAACCATGCATCCGCTTGGCTTCCCGATATCCAGTCCTGCACCGACAGCAGCCACCTTCGGCTCCTCCTCGATATACACTTTTTTCGCACCTGCACGATAAGCCGCATCACGAATGGCATTTCTTTCCACACTGGTGATGTTGCTTGGACAGCAGATCAGAATGGTAGGACGCTTGAACATCCCCTTGATAGCCAGCTTCTTGAAGAAGAAGTTCAGCATGATTTCCGTTACCTCGAAATCCGCAATAACCCCATCCTTCAGAGGACGGATTGCCAGTACTCTGCCCGGTGTTCTTCCAAGCATGTCCTTCGCATCTTGCCCGGCAGCCAGACATTTCTTTGTTTCTGCATCTATCGCAACTACACTAGGCTCGTCAATTACGATGCCTTCACCTTTTACATACATTAGTAAGTTTGCTGTTCCTAAGTCGATTCCTACTTCTTTTGAAAACATAGTCCTTCATTCCTTTCGTGCGTTCATATTTCTTCCATAAGAATTTGATCCGCATTTTTTACAGTAGTCCGCACAGATTCTGAAATAGATAAGAAATATCCGTTTTCAGACATTCCATGCGCTATTTATACTCAATTTCAAGCAATTACCATTATAACACAAAATCCGAAATGTAAAAGTGTTAATATGCCTTTCCTTTTCTTAAAATTCCGTAATATGTATGGATGGGCTTTCACATATGAAAATAGTACCGCAAGGGTACTATTTGATCTCAGCGTTCGTTTTGCCGTACATCAGCTCCGGATCTATAATCTTGCCGTTTTTCTCTACGACGATATGCAGATGATTGCCCAGCTCCTTGTTGTAAATATTGCTTCCGGCCTTTGCAATGGGATCCTTCTGATTGACCTTATCGCCCTTTTTCACAGTGATATCGGACAGGCTCTGATAGGTTATGCTCAGATCCTTGCTGGTGATTGTAACACTTTTGCCGAAGATATTATCTTCCTTCACATCACTCACCTCGCCGCTGAAGCTTGCCAGAACATCGAAAGCCTCTTTGTTGAAGGAATAGTCCATGCCCTGATTGGCTCGGTAGACGCCTTCAAACTTCGTCATACTGTCAACCTTGCTGTCCTTTCCATCAAAATAATCAAGAACGACCTCTGCCTTGACCGCAAACGGCTGGATGCCTTTTTCTTCCTCAGCTGAGCTGGGAAGCGAGAGCACCGGCGTGGTATCTTCCTTAAACACGGAAGTGTCCTTTGCAGGATTCTTCATGGAATATTCATAAGTCAGAAAGGCAGCTGCGGCAATCAGCAGGCAGCTTAAGGAAACAATCAGTCTGCGTTTTGGAAATTTCTTTTCCTTTGTATAGCTATACATTTCATCACCTCTAGTGATGATTATGCCCGCCCCTTTTTTCTTTATACATCATTCTTTTACAATCTGTACACCGGTATAATAATGCTTCAGTATTTCCTTGTAATTCTTTTTCTCCAGCGCCATTCCCTGCGCCCCGTACTGACTCATGCCGAGACCATGACCAAAGCCTCTGGTTGTTACCGCATAACCGCCGCTTGTTTTCTTTATGGAAAAGCAGGAGGAGCGAAGATTCAGCTTTTCACGAATCTCTCTGCCACTGAAGACAATGCGGTCAATCGTTATGGATTTTACATAGCCGGAAGCGTAATGGGAAGGCTTTCCCACTTCCTTCACCGGATTCTCAAAGCCGAGCATCGTATGAAAATCCTCCTCTGAAATAACAGCTGTTTTTTCATAGCCGTCTTCCTCTTTATCCCAATGTGAATCCACACTGCGCAGATACGGCGTCCTGCTGTCCCAGTATTCCTCACTGTTGGCAGTCTTACCACAGGATCCGCTAAAGAACACGGCAGAAATCGGTTCGCCCTGATAGGTCATGATTTCCCCTTCTGTCTCCTGCAGCGCCTTCACAACTCTGGCATGCATCTTATCATAGGAGCTCCCCCAGATCTGACGCATCTGCTTATCATCGTGATATACCTGTGTCCGTGTAGTGTCATCCACCTCAAAGCCGCGCTTCGTCACAAAGGTCCTGGCAGCTACACACTGTGCCTTCAACGCCTCCATCTCAAAGGAAGCAGGCATCTCCGAGCCGATGACTCCCTCCAGGTATGTTTCCAGCGGCAGCTTCAGGCTGGTTCCGTCCTGTCTTGTAATATGTACGGTCTGTTCTTTGTCCTTCGCTTTTTCCTTATCCTTCTTTTCCTGCTCCTGCACCGATTCCTTACCTGTATTCCATAAAATCGGTGAGGATGTGCCCATATTCAGCCAGAGAAAAAAAGAGACAAGAATTATGGAGAGTACAAGGAGAAACTTCACAGCTATCTTCAAAAAAATCACACCCTCTCTACACTGTATGAAAGGGTGTGTGCACTTATTCCTCGGTATCCGGATGCAGCTTTTTTTTAAACTCACTTGGCGATACATTATAGTATTTCTTAAATACCTTGTTGAAATAGAGCTGATCATCCATACCGACCGCCGCTGCGACATCTTTGATCATGCTGGACTCCCCGCGCAGCAGCTCCATCGCTTTTTTCATTTTCTTCTCATTGATATAGTAATTCAGATTCACGCCGGTTTCATTTTTAAACAAGCGGCTCAAAGAGCTTTCATTCATACCGATGCTGTCTGCGATTTCCTTTAGTGTCAGCTTGCGGTTCAGGTTTGCATCAATATATTCCATAACCTCCAGAATCTTGCGGCGATAGCGTCTGTTTGATTGATCCTTCATCCATGCCTCAATCTGATCAAACGAGGAGGAGACAATTTCCTCCAGCTTGTCTGCTGTTTCACACAGTCGCAGCTTTGCTGTTATCGTATCAAACGGAAAGGCCTGCCGAATCCCCCGTGCCATTTCATTTCCCTCTATATTATGGAAAATGAAGATGAAATACTCCAGTACCGCATGCGGATCAATTTCATGAAATTTCATATACTCCAGAGTTTCCTTCAGCTTGTGCTGTACCGTATCAAAATCCTTAGCGGCAACCGCGTTCAGCAGCTCCAGATGAAAGGTCACCTCATTCATATCCAGCTCCTGAAACGCGTCATGCTCCTCGCTTTGAATCAGACATCCCTCACCCACATAAAACCTTCGCTCATGTGATTTCAGAAGCAGCTCGAACTGATCGTAAAATTCATCCAGTGATGCAATGATATCCGACAATGTAATGGACAGATGTATATCCAGATACTGTGTGATATTTCGAATGATGCTGTTGCATATATTCAGAATACGAAGCTTTTCTCTGCTTTCAAACATCAGGATGCCAGAATGGTTGCTCATAAAAATCAGGTGATGATGCACGGCAAGCGGCATGGATTCCCGTATTAAATCCTGCAGATGCTTATGCAGTGCCGCATGGTCCTTCAGCTTGGTTCGATACAGATGATTGATGTTATCCACGCGAAAATATGCCATCTGAAATCCCTTTTGATAGGGCTCAAACACCGGCTGTGACAGTGTTTCCTGAAATTCCTTACGGCTCAGAATATGCTCATTCTTGGTAAGAATCAGACATTGCTGCAGCTCCTTTAACGCAGATTCATATTCCACATGGTCATTCAAACTGCTTTCCACACAGGATTCCTTCACCTGCGTGATAATGCGTTCCAGCTCCTTCTTTTCCAACGTAACCTTTAAAAGATAATCAAACGCACCGGCCTTCATGGCATCCCGCACATATTCAAAATCGGAATAATTGCTGAGTGCAATCACCTGTGTGTTTTTATTGACCTCCTTGATTTTGGATATCAGATCAATTCCATCCATACCCGGCATTTTCAAATCCGTAATAACGATTTCCGGCTGCATATCCGTGAAAATGTGAAATGCTTCCTCCCCATCCTTTGCTGTAGCGATTACCTCACAGTCAAGTGCCTTCCAATCAATCATGTTTTTTAATGTGATCCGGATTAAGCGCTC